>JBGTBQ010000183.1:0-39166 GCA_041749275.1 Pyrinomonadaceae bacterium
GGCAGGCGCACCCGCGCCCGCTGCCGCGGCGCCCCAGAGCGGCCCGCTCGGCGACGCCAAGATCGCGCTCATAGATACCGGCGCTTTCGCCGACGAGAAGCAGGGCATCGCCCGCATGATCGTCGCCGTCAAACGCATCGAGACGCAGTTCGATCCGCTCCGCAAAGAGTTGCAAGGGCTGCGTACTCGCTACGACACGCTGGTCAAGCAGATCAACGACACCAGATCGGTTGAGCGGCAGGACGTGCTTGCCAAGAAGGCTGAGGACGCCGAGACGCTGAAGAAGGAGATCGAGCGCAAGAGCGAGGACGCGCAGGCGAACTACCAGAAGGCTTTGCGCGACGCTCTCCAGCCCGTCCAACAGGACATTCTCAAGGCGCTCGAAGTGTACGCCAAGGGCCGCGGGATTACCGTCATCATTGACGCCGCGCAGGTGCCGATCCTGTACGCCACCCCGAACATGGACATCACCGCCGCCTTCATCACCGAGTACAACCAGCGCAACCCGGCGACCGCCTCCGCCGCCACCCCGCGCTAGGGATAAACATGGTGACGAGTGACGAGTGACGAGCTAAGACAAACTGCTTGCTCGTCGCTCGTCACTCGTCATTATATTTTTATGGAAACGGTTCTCGACACGCTCGCCATCCAGCGCATCCTGCCGCACCGCTACCCGTTCCTTCTGATTGACCGCATCATCGAGATCACGCCGGGCGAGAGAATCGTCGGCATCAAACAGGTGACGATAGGCGAGCCGTTCTTTCAGGGCCATTTCCCCGGCGCGCCCGTCATGCCCGGCGTGCTCATCGTCGAGGCGATGGCGCAGGTCGGCGCGGTTTACGCGCTGCGCCAGATCGAAGCGCGCGAGAGTAAACTCGTCCTCTTCAGCGGCATTGATAACGCGCGCTTCCGCCGTCCGGTCGTTCCCGGCGATACGCTCGTCTTAACCGTCACGCCCTTGCGCGTCGGCGGTCGCGTCCAACGCATGCACGGCGAGGCCCACGTCGAAGGCCAACTCGCCGCCGAGGCCGACATTATGAGTGTCGTCGCCGACCGGAACGCCGTTCAATGAATCAGAGGCGAGAGGCGAGAGGTGAGAGGCTGGTAAAGACATCCACACTAGCCTCTCACCTCTCGCCTCTCGCCTCTCGTCTTATGTCAGTCACGATTCATCCCACCGCCGTCGTCAGCCCGCGCGCCGAGATCGGACGCGGTTCGACCATCGGCCCCTACACCATCGTCGGCGACGAAGTGCGTTTGGGCGAATGCGTGCAACTCGACTCGCACTGCGTCATAGACGGGCGCACCGAGATCGGCGACGACACGCACGTCTTCCCCTTCGTCTCGATAGGTCTCGCGCCGCAGGACTTGAAGTACCGGGGCGAGCCGGCGGAGACGCGCATCGGCCAGCGCAATAATATTCGTGAGTTCGTCACCGTCCATCGCGGCACCGAGGGCGGCGGGATGCTCACGGCAATCGGCGACGACTGCCTCATCATGGCGCAGGCGCACATCGCGCACGATTGCATCATCGGGAATCACGTCATCATGGCGAACGCCGCCACGCTCGCCGGCCATGTCATCGTAGAGGACGGCGCGAACATCGGCGCTTATTCGGGCGTCCACCAATTTTGCCGCGTCGGGCGCGAGGCATACATCGGTGGCTACTCGGTCGTCGTCAAGGACGCGCTCCCCTTCGCGCTCACCGTCGGCAATCATGCCAAATGCTACGGCCTCAACACCGTCGGCATGAAGCGCCGCCAGTATCCGCCCGCGACCATCGAAGCCCTGCACCACGCCTTCCGCCTTCTGCTCGCATCGAAACTCAACACCACGCAGGCGCTCGACAAGATTCGTGATGAGGTTCAAGGCTCGCCGGAGGTTGAAGAACTCGTCCGCTTTATTGAAACTTCGGAGCGCGGAGTCGTCAAATAGACTTTCCACTTACCACCGGAGGACGCCATGCTTAAGTTTGTGTCATGCGTTATCTTTACGCTGATGTTCTCATCAGTTGCGCTTGCCACGGGCCAAGAACCGGATGTCCTCATCTATCAAGGCAAAACCTATAATCTATTTTCCAACCCGCTGGAGTCCTTCTATAAAAATGAGGATGAGCGGCCTGCCTTCAAGGTCGCGCCGAATGTTCTTTCAAGTACGAGCAATTGGCGCGGGTATGTGGCGACTTGGGAGATCAGAGGCGACTTGTTGTATCTGACGAACATAGATTCCTGGATTTGCAATTTTCAGGAGTTCATAGCTAAGAAGTGTAAGAAAGCAGACCTGAAAGAGATGTTCGGCGAGAAATATGGAGACGGTAGAGTGTTGGCCGATTGGTTCTCGGAAGAACTGCGTGTGCCGGACGGCAAAATGCTTGAGTACGTTCACATGGGATATGGCTCCGTGTACGAAAGAGAGATTGTTATTTCGGTAGAGAAGGGTAAGGTCATTAAAACGTTCGTCATTGATAATCGGAAAAAGAAGCGCTCCTCAAATCTCGATCTTCAGCGGAAAGAGTTGGAAAATCTTAAGAACTCGCCGACAGGTAAGCGGAAAACAAGTCAATAATCAGAATGCATTACGGCTTAATCGCGGGCAACGGCAAGTTCCCCTTCCTCGTCGTCGAAGGCGCGCGGCGCGCGGGTGTGCAGCTCGCGGTCGCGGCGATTCGTGAAGAGACCGACCCGGCAATTGAGCGCGCCGTGGCCGCGGCGGACGGGCGCGTCGCGTGGGTTGGCATCGGTCAACTCGGCAGGATGATTCGCTTTTTCAAGCGCGAGGGCGTGGAGCGTGCGATCATGGCGGGGCAGGTCAAGCACGTGCAGATTTTCAGTGGGGCGCTGCCGGATTTACGGATGCTTAAGATGCTCGTCTCCTTGCCGCGCCGCAACACGGACGCGCTCATCGGCGGCGTCGCTCAGGAGTTAGCGCGCGAAGGCATCGAGCTGATTGATTCGACCTACTTCCTGCAAGACCAACTGCCGACGGAAGGCGTCTTGACGCGCCGCGCGCCGGACGAGCGCGAGCGCGGCGACATCGAATACGGTTTGGAAGTCGCGCGCGAGATTGCGCGGCTCGATCTCGGCCAGACCATCGTCGTGCGCGCGCGCGCCTGCGTCGCCATCGAAGCGATGGAGGGCACGGACGCCGTCATCCATCGCGCGGGCGAACTCGCGCGCGGTCGCCTCACGGTCGTCAAGGTCGCCAAACCGAATCAGGACATGCGCTTCGACGTGCCCGTGGTCGGCGTGCCCACTATCTCGGCGATGGTCGAGGCGGGCGCGACCTGTCTCTGCATAACCTCCGGCAAGACGCTCATGTTCGACCGCGAAGAGATGATCCGCCTCGCCGAAAAGCATCGCTTGTCGGTCGTCGCCGCGCCGCCCGTCTGAGAGGACGGGGCGAGGGGGCGAGGGGGCGAGGGGGCGAGGGGGAGAAGAGAGAAAGAGGGAAGATGAGAGGCACGCTGCTTCTCATCTTCCCTCTTCGCCTTGTCTCCCCGTCGCCCCCTCGCCCCGTCTCAGTTCGCGCCGGTGCTGGCCTGCTGCGCGCTGGCCTTCGGGTCGTAGGGCGTCTTGATGAACTCCTGCGCGATCTTACGCGCGTTGTCGAATTCGATGTCGGTGTCAACGGCCTTCTTGTATTCGTTGACGGCGCGGGCGCGGTCGCCCTTCGCGTCGTAGGCGTTGCCCATCTTGATGTGCGCCCACGCTTCGATCCAAGTGGGCCGCAAGCTTCCCTGAAGCGCCGCCTTGAAGTTGTCAATCGCCGGGTCGTAGTTGCGCTGTTCGAGGTAGATCAGACCGAGGTTGTAGTAGACCCACGAGTTCGACTTGTCGAGCTTGAGAGCCTCTTCAAGCTGGCGCTGCGCTTCGAGATACTGGCCCTCGCGGAACAGTTCAAGGCCGCGCCGCGCGACGACCGAGACGCGCAGTTCTTCGGAGGTGTGCAGCACCTTGTGGTTCGGGTCAATGATAACCTCAAGCGGCTTGCCCACGGACTCGAAGTCGAAGTCCTCGCTGCGGTCGGCGACGAAGATGGTCGTCGAAGCGTCATCGCCTTCGGCGCGGAGCGACACGTCAACGGGCAGGCGCAGATTCTCCGTGTTCTGCTTGACCGTGCCGCGCGCGCGGAACTTGCCGCCGCGCGTGCGGATGATCTGATACTCGGAGGTAAATTCCGGCACGCCCGTTCCTTCGACCCAGCGCGCGAAGAAGTAGCGCATGTTCTCGGCGGCGACGGTCGTCGTCAGCCGCTCGAAGTCGTCAATCGAAGCGTTTTTGCCACGGTTCTCGTTGAAGAAGCGGCGCATCAATTCGTCGAACTTGCCCGCGCCCAAACTTTCGCGGAGCATCCGGAAGACCATCGCGCCCTTGTAGAAGACGACCGCCTGATAAGCCGCCGACTGATCGTCGAGCGTCGAGGGCGCGCGCGCAATCGAAGCGGCCTGCTCGAACATCAGCGCCCGCTCCAGCATGTCGCGCTGTACGGTTTCGAGCGCCGTGCCCTGCAACTTCGTCTCGCGCAGGGCAAACGAACTCCACTCCGCCAACCCCTGCGAGAGCCATGCATCGTCGAACGTCTTGAGGCCCACCGTGTGGCCCCACCACTGGTAAGCGAGTTCGCGCTGGAGGCGTTCATCCAAAGCCTGCTGCTGGCTCGCGCCAGCGCCGAAGAAGCGCGCCGACAGAAACTGCATACCGGGCGCGGCGTAGGCGTCGAGGCTCTCGTCGTCAATCTGCGCGACGACGAGGCGCGTGCCCATGATGGGCTGACCGTATTTGCGCGTGTAAAAGTCGAGCGCCGAGCCGATCAGTTGCCCGTAGGGTTCGACGAAGCGCTCGCTGCCGGGCAGGACGTGAAACTGGATGTCGAAGTTGCCTATGCGGAGCGTCCGCGTCACGTAACGCGCGGCGGCGAAGTTGCCGATGAGCGCCGGCTCGCGCTGCACGAAGCGGTAAGCGGCCTTCGCCCCGCGCGCCTGCGGCGTGACCGCTTGGTCGCTGGCGCCCGCGACCATGTAGCCGGCGGGCACGGTGATCGTCATCTCCGAAGTCGCGCGGTCGGCGGCGTAATCGTGAAAAGGGAACCAGCGCGCGGCGTACATGAGATAGGAAAGGTCTGTGCCGACGAAGGCCAGACGCTTCGACGCGAGCGGCCCGCCTTCGGGCGTCACGAGCGCGCCCGACCAGCGGAAGCGCAACGTCTGCGGCTGACCGGCGCGCACAACCTCGCCGAGGTCAACACGCACGCTCGGCCCCGTCGTGTCGTAGCCGGCGGCGTCCTGCACGAAGTTCGTGAGGGGCTTGCCATTGCGCTCGATGGAGTCAACCTTCAGCGAGCCGTTCAACTCGAAGACGACCGAGCGCGTGTTGTCGAGCGGCGTGAAGACGACATCGCCCACGGCGTTCAACTGGTGCTGGTCGGGCACGAGTTCGGCCTCGATGCGGTAGTGGGTCACGTCGAAGCGCGCGCGCCCGCCGGGCGGGAGCGGCGTCTCGCGTATCTGGACGGGGGCGGGCGTCGGCTGCGGGGTCGGCGTCGGCGAAGGCGTCAGCCCTTTGCGCGGCGGCTGCTGTTGCGTCCCTCGCCGCGCGGGCCGGCGATCCTGAGCCGAGAGCGTCAATGCATTAGAGCCGGCGAGTAGAATTATCAATAACAGGGAGCAGTTCAAGAGTTTCTTCATCGCTGGTTTCCTATCAGTGAGGCGGTGCGCCCGCCAAAAGCTTTGCGAAAACTGTGTGGAAGATTATAACGCCGCCTTCTCATCCGGAACACCGACCGTGGCGGCCCGACGAAACTTCTTCGGCGCCGCGGGTTGCTAAAGACGGCGCGCCGGTGCGAAAAAAAACGACCGCGAGCCTCCTTTTACGGCAGCTTTTTGATGCATTGCGGAGCCGTCGCCGTTGTACGCCGTCGCCGGGCGAACGCTTGACAGGCCGCGCGACGCGCGTTCATGCTCCGGACGAAGCTTTTATCATCTTCCGAAACATTATTCGTAAAACCATGAACTCCTACGACAACCCCGCCATCCGCATCACGCTGCTGCCGCGCGACACCAACCCGCAGGGCACCATCTTCGGCGGCATCATCTTAAGCTACATTGACATCGCCGGCGCGGTCGAAGCCCACCGCCGCACCAGCATCGAACGCTTCGTCACCGTCGCCATGCGCGAGGTCGTCTTCCACGAACCCGTCTACGTCGGCGACCTCGTCAGCTTCTACGCCGAGACCCTCCGCATCGGCACAACCTCCATCACCGTCCGCGTCGTCGTCGAGGCCGAGCGCTACGGCGGCACTTCCGAGCGAATCAAAGTCACCGAGGCCGAGGTCGTCTACGTCGCCGTGGACGCGAACCGGCGGAAGATGAAGATCAACAAAGAACTCGTCAAAGACCTCGCCAACGTCGAGTCGCACGAGACCTCTTGAGGTCGTCAGTGAGGGGTGAGCACTAACAGCATCTCACTTGAAACCGCGTACCGCGCATTTTCCTTGCTCCGCCAAAACCATCGAGGACGACGCCGGCATGAAATCTTATCTTCGCCGCATCCTTCTTTTCATCTTACTTCCACTTTTTCCGGCTCATGCACAGACGACGGCGGACACCGCGCTTCTCAAAAAGATCAACGGCATCAGGGCGTAGACAACCACGCGCACGTGACGAGCGCGCCGTTGAGTTGGCGCGCATGGTGTTGCGAGAAAACGCGGCGAGATTGTATGGATGGGACGTGAAGTAGCGGCGCATCCTTTCGCCAGAAGTGTCTCGACTCTCCTCCTTCAACCGGCGTCTTGCGGCGGCAACCAGTGCCCGTCTATGAACTCCAGTTCGAGGCACGGCCCGCCGCCCGCATCGAGCGACTGGCCGCGCACAATCGCCACGACCATGAAATCACCGCGCGGAATCGTGAGGCGCACGTAGCGCCCGCGCGCGGCTTCGAGAGTGGTGTGGACGGAGGCGCCGTGGCGGCTGATGCTCTTCGTCCGTGTCTCCTCGCGCGCGGCGACCTCACCCTCCTCATCGAGCAGTTCGAGCGAGACTTCGTAAGCGACTTCGGAGATGCTCTCGTCGCGCCCGCCGTCCGCACGCGGCGACGCGCGCCCCGCGACCATGCCGGCCTCCTCGCCGAAGGTTATCTCGCGGACGTGCCACATCTCTTCGTTGTCAGCCGCGTGTGCGATTTCGTAATGCGTGGACGGGTCTTTCAGATAGCTGGCCGGTGGGTGCTTACCGATGAACGCGACCCCAGCTTCAAACCGCGGCGATTGCGACGCGCCGGCGCCGTGTAAAGTGTAAGTCCTGACATTACACACGAGCGCCCAGACGTGGTACTCCGGGGCATCGAGGTCGTAGCGGCGCAACTGTTTGGGCATCACCATTGTCAGGCGGAGCAGGCGGCCCGACTTGACCGGGCGCGAGACGGCGAAGCGCGCGCCGAGCCGCGTCACGTCAAGCAGGCGAGTCTCCTCCGCCCACTTGCCGGTGTCGGCTTGATAAAAAACCTGCACCGTCAGCCCCAGCCTGAGCCGCTTCTGACCGCGTCTTAACTCGATGTCGTATTTCAATGTCCTTGCGCCGACCGCACAGCCGGCCTCCTCGATTGCTGCCCGGCGATTCGCCTTCTCAATCTTACAAACGCACAGAGGGTTTGAGAAGCTGGAACGCCGGTCGTGCGTGTCCTGCCAGCAATTCTCGGTCAGCGCGTAAGCTCTTTACAGATGCGAGTTAAGCTTTCGAGTTTTTGCGCTTCTTTTGAACCATGATCCAATGTTTTCATAGACTTACGTTATTCCTGACCGAGAATTGCTGGTGTCCTGCTCTTTCAGTTCACACGCGCCTGCATACGGCGCAACGCCTGCGCGGCCTGCGAGAAATCCGGCTGCTGTGCGAGGGCGAGGCCGTAGTGGCGCGCGGCGTCGAGGGGCCGGTGGCGTTGCTCGTAGATGCGACCGAGGTTGAAGTGCGGGAAGGCGCGGGCCTCGTAGCGCGGAGCGTGGAGCGCGAGGCGGAGCCACGGGACGCACGACCAGAGATCGCCCTGCGCGATGAGATAGCTGCCGATGTCGTTGTAGGGATTGCCTAAAGTCGCGTCCACGCGAATCGCTTCGAGGCACTCGTCTATCGCGTCCTTGTAACGCTCCTGAAAGCTGTAGACCCAGCCGAGAAAGGTGTGCGCCTCGGCGGTCGGGTAGGTCTCAATGGAGCGGCGATAGAGTTCAATCGCGCCGTCGTAGTCTTTCTCGACCTGCGCGCGATAGGCGTTCTCGAAAAGCTCGATGGCGCGAAGCTTGGCGCCTGTTGGGTGATCGTCTTCGTCGAACATAAGCAACACACTTGTCGGCGCATTCACGATTAGTTCAGAGTTCAGGCTTGCGCCTGTTCCTTTTCAAATTTAGCAGTCCGAAGGCTGGACTCTGAACGCGTACACCTTTCGGCTATCTGCCGCCCGCCGCCGCCGCGGTCTTGCACGGTTTTTCGTCGGCGGGCTGGTCGAGGCGCTCGACGCGTCCGTCCATGCGCGGCGCGAATGATTTGGCGTCGGCAATCGCGCGCCGCAACACCTCATTGTCAACCAGCCTCTCTTTCAAGATGTTCGCGTGTCCTTTGAGCACCGCATACTGGTCGCCGCCCTCGGCGAGATACTTGGTCGTCACGAGCGTGTATTTCTTCTTCAGGTCGAGCGGTTGACCGCCGACGGTCACGGATTTTACGCGCGCGCCCGGCAGGAGCGTCGTGTCAAAAGAGTAGCGCAAGCCCGACACCTGCGGGAAGCGGCCCGGCTCCGCGCCGGGGGCGCTGCGGCTGACGCCGTGTTCGAGCGCCTGTAAAAGAGTCTCGCCCGTCACCTCGATCTTCACAAGGTCGTTGCCAAAGGGGAGGATCGAAAGCACGTCACGCATCGTCAGATCGCCCGCCGAAATAATCGTATCGGCGCGAATCGAGCCGCCGTTGACGAGGGCGACATCCGCCCCGGCGGCCTTGCGAAAGGCGTCGGCGATAAAGCCGGCGATGTTGGTCTCCATGGTGCGGCTCGGCTCGCTGCGTGCATCGAGCGCGACTTCACTGCGCCCGACCACCTGCGCGAGTTCCGTCAGTTTCGCCGCGTATTTTTCGGTGACGGCGGCGAAGACCGGGTCGTCGGCGACCGACTGGTTGACGGGGATAATCTCCCAGTCAATGCTCTCGACCTTGCCGGTCTTCGGGTCAATGTTCAAATCAATGCGCCCCAACTCGCGCCCGTCCGCCGTCATCTTGAAGATGGGGACGCCCGCCGAGGAAGACTGCAAGAGCGTGTGCTCGTGGCCGCCGATAATCACGTCAATGCCGGGCGCGCAGCGCGCGAGCTGTTTGTCCTCGGCCATCGAGAGATGCGTCAGCGCGATGACGACGCCCGCGCCCGCCGCGCGTATTTGCGGGATAATCTTTTTCGCCGTCTCGCACGAGTCGCGGAACTCCACGTCGGGGCCGGGGCTGGAAGTGCTCTTCGTTTCGGGCAGCGTGATGCCGAACAGCCCGACCTTCGCGCCGTCGAACTCTTTGATCTCGAAGAGCGGCGTGTCGCCGAACGTCTTGCCGGTCTTCACATCAATCACGTTCGCGCCGAGCCACTTGAATTTCGACTCCGCGATGCGCTCGCGCAGCACGCCGGGGCCAAAGTCGAATTCGTGATTGCCGAAGACGGAATAGTCGAGACCGATGTTGTTCCACGCGTCAATCATCTGCCGGCCCTTGTAGGTGATGGACTCGACCGACGGCGAGATGGTATCGCCCGACAACAGAAAGAGCGTGTTCGGCGAGCGGCGCAGAATCTCTTTGCGGAGCGTCGAGACGCGCGCCAGCCCGCCCGCCGCGCCACGCTCGACGGGCGTGAACTGGTACACGTCGTTGACCTGTAGGAGCGTGACGCGCACCTTGCAATCGCGCGCCGTCTGCTGCGCCGTGGCGGGCAGAAAAGCGGCGAGCGCGAGCAACGCGGCGAGCGCGGCGCGGCGTGTCCGTGGGAGCATGAATGCCATCTGAAAAAATCCTTCCTTGATGAATATCGCGGGACGAATTATCCGCGCCGATGCGGTCTATTAGGTCAAGTTCGAGAGTTTGAATTATACTCGTCGCGGACGAAACGCACCAAACTTACCTTTAAAAATCACTTTCAATGACCAAACCGAAAAGTCTGATTGTCGAACTCAACAGAGAGATTGTCTCTCCGGGCACGGGCGCGAGTGTGCTGGCTGTCGGCGTCTTCGCTGACGCGCCGCACATCGCCGGCGCGGAAGCTTTGGGCGCGGAGCTGCGACAGCTTTGCGAACAAGTAGTCGGCGACGGCGAGTTCAAAGGCGAAGAGGAGACCGCCCTACTCGTTCACATCGCGGGCGAGGCAGGCGCGCGCGCGGCGGAAGCTGGCAGCGGCGCCCGGCGCGTCCTGCTCGTCGGCCTCGGCAGGCGCGATGATTTAAAAGCCGCGACGCTCCGTCGCGCGGCCTCCGTCGCCGTGCGCTCCGCACGCGACGCGCACGCACGCGAGCTTCACTTCGTCATGCCGCAAACGTCCGGCGACGCGAAGGGTTCGGCGGGCGCGCTCGCCGAAGGCGCGCACCTCGGACTCTACAACGGCGACTTTTACCGGAACCACGAAGAGGCAGTACACGCGCTCGAACGTTTTGCAATCATCATGTCCCGGACGGATGGCGGCGCGGGCGAGGAGATCGAGCACGCACGCGTCATCGCCGAGTCGGTGAACTGGGCGCGCGCGCTGGCAGACGAGCCGGGCGCGAGCCTGCCTCCGCGCGAGTTCGCGCGCCGCGCGGCGGAGATGGCCGAAGAGTTTGGTCTGCGCGTCGAGTCTCTCAACGCCGAAGAGATTCGCGCGTGCGGGATGGGCGCGCTCGTCGGCGTCGGGCAGGGGTCGGAGAATGAGCCGGCGCTGATTGTTGTGCGCTACGAGCCGGAGGGCGCGAGCGAAGAGGGCGAGTTGTACGCCTTCGTCGGCAAGGGCATCACGTTCGACACGGGCGGCATCTCGCTCAAGAAACCCGCCGGGATGGAGGAGATGAAGTCCGACATGGCCGGCGGCGCGGCGGCGCTCGGCGCGCTGCGCGCCATCGCGCAACTGAAACCGAAGCGGCGCGTCGTGGCCGTCGTCCCCTCAGCCGAGAACATGCCTTCGGGCCGCGCTATCAAGCCCGGCGACATCGTTCGCACGCTCGCCGGTTACACGATTGAAGTCGTGGACACGGACGCCGAAGGCCGCCTCGTTCTCGTGGACGGCATCGCCTACGCGAAGCAACTCGGCGCGACGCGCATCGTTGATCTGGCGACGCTCACCGGCTCGATCATCGTCGCCCTCGGCACGCACCGCGCCGGGCTGTTCAGCAACGACGACGGTTGGGCCGCCGCCGTCGAAGCCGCGTCCCGGCGCGCGGGTGAACCCGTCTGGCGGATGCCCGCGACCGACGATTACAAAAAGAGAATCGAGAGCATGATCGCCGACTTCAAGAACTACGGCGGCAAACCGGACGCCTCCGCCGCCGCGCTGCTTCTCAGCAAGTTCGCGGGCGACACGCCGTGGGTGCACTTGGACATCGCCGGCACGGCTTGGTACGACGACGCGACACCACACGCGCCGAAGGGGGCGAGCGGCGCGGGCGTCCGCACGCTCGTCGAACTCGTGTGCGGTTAAACGTGGCGGCAGTCGAAGCGGAATGCTTTTTACAGTTCGTCAGTTGATCGCCGTCGAGGCGAGGTCGCCCGTGTTCAGGTCAGCGACCTGCTCAGGCTTGACGCGACCGCGTGACTGCCGCCGGTGGTCGGACTTGGCGGCGTACATCGCCTCGTCCGCGGCGATGAGAAGCTGATCCAGCGTCTCGCCATTCGTCCCATAGCTGGCGGCGCCGACCGAGATGCCGACGCGTGCGTGCCGGCCTCCCAGCACGTGCAGTTCGAAACGCGAGACGGCGGACTCGATGCGCTCGCGCAGTTCCTCCACCTGTTCCGTAGTTAAATCCTGCACGATGGCGACGAACTCATCTCCCGCGTAGCGCGCGAGGAAGTCGTACTCGCGGAGCTGCGCTTGCAGAATGCGCGCCACCTCGCGGAGCATCTGGTCGCCGGTCTTGTGGCCGAAAGTGTCGTTGACCTGTTTGAAGTGGTCGAGGTCGAGCATGATGAGTTGGAAAGGCCGACCCGTGCGGCGGGCGCGCGAGGCGTCCTGCTCGAAACGCAGGTCTATCGCGCGTGCGTTCGGCAGCCCCGTCAGCGTGTCGGTCAAGGCGTTCGACTCCGCCTCGGCATGCTGCACGGCGTTGGCGAGCGCGTCCGAAGCGAGACGCGCGACCGTATCCAACAGGCGTAAGTGGTCGTCGGCATAGCTGCCCGGCTCGTGCGCGTAGACGACGAGCGCGCCCAGAAGCTGTTCGTCGCGGACGAGCGGCAGCGCCACCATCGAATGAAACTCGCAGCCTTCCGTCAGCTCGACGCCCTTGAAGTCGAGCATCGGGTCAAGCAGGTATGAGGATTGGCGGTTGGCGAGTACGAAACCGACGACGCCCTCGCCGGGAGTCGCCGTGCGCCCTTGCACCGACTCGGCGTGGCTGCCCGCGACGTGCGCCGCCGTCGCGTAGCCCTTCGCTTCGTCGTACAGATAGACCGCGCACAAATCGAACGGGACGACTTGGCCGATCTTATTGACAAGCACCGAGACCGTCTCTTCGAGGTCAAGCGTCGAGCCGAAGGTGCGCGCGATTTCGTAGAGCGCGAAGCCTTCGCGGTGCGCGTTCTTGATCTGGTTGAGATATTCGGGCGCGGCGTTGTCCTGCATCCCGCGCGGCGCGGGCGGCGCGGAAGCGTGCGCGTCGTCAAGCAACGCGCGCGCGTCGGACTCGGCGCTGGTGAATCCGTGCTGGTCGAGACCGAACGCGGCGATCTCACGCTCGAACGTGGGCAGTTGTTCGAGGAAGAGTTCGACGACGCGCGGGTCGAAGTGCGTGCCCGCGCCGCGCCGGAGCAGCGCGCACGCCTCTTCGATGGTGCGTCCCTGCCGGAACGGGCGGTCTTCGCGGGTCGAGTCGAAGCAGTCCACGACGGAGAGGACGCGCGCCGTCACCGGTATCTCCTCGCCCCGCAAACCTTCGGGGTAGCCGCCGCCGTCCCACTGCTCGTGGTGATAGAGCACGATGGGCACGACCGGATAGGGGAACCCGACACGTTCGAGAATCTGCGCCCCCACCGACGTGTGAATCTTCATCTTCTCGAACTCGGCGTGCGTCAGCTTGCCCGGCTTGTTCAGGATGTGAGCGGGTACGGCCAGTTTGCCCACGTCGTGCAGCATCGCGCCCGCGCGCAACGCCTTGATCTCGTCCTCCGAGAGGCCCATCAACTCGCCCATGCGCGCGCAATAATGCTGGACGCGACGGACGTGGAAGTGCGTCGTTTGGTCTTTGGCGTCAATCGCGGTGGCGAGCGCCTCGACGGTGGCGAGATGGATGCGGCTCATCTCGGCGGCCTCGCGCGTCTGCGCGGCCACGCGCTCGAAGTAAATCCGGTAGGTCGCGTAAGAGGCCACGATGACCGGCACGCTGAGGAGGACATAGAGCAGCCCGAAGGTCATCATCGCCGCGTAGACGACGCCCGCCGCGACCGCCGCGGCAAAGAACGTCCACGAAGTCCAGAGGTAGCCGTCACGCCAGCACTGCCAGACGGAGCGGCGGCTCTTTAGCGCGATGAGCGTGGCGACGAACATCCCGTTCAGGAAGTATTGCACGAGCGCCATCAGCACCAGCGGCAGCGCGAGTTGGTCGAGCGAGAGTGCGTTAACGCTCCCGACGGGGTGGCGCGCGACGCCGGCATAAGCCGCGAGCGAAAAATAGAAGGCGTGGCCGGCGACGAAGACGGTCACGGCCATGCCGGCGGGGGCGGCGATCCAACTCGTCGCGCGCCGCGTCGTCCGAACGGAACTGGTCAAGAGGTCAATCACGCCGAGCACGACGCCCGCCGGAATACCGAGGAAGATCGTGCCGAGGAAGATGAAGGCATCGCCCGCCGTCACGCTCGCCATCGTGCCGGGGATGCGGACGGGGCGGAGGCTGGAGAGCACGACGAGGCTGGCGAGGACGAGAAGCTGCGCCCACTCGCGGAGTCCGAGCGCGAAGCAGCCGTAGACGCCCCACACCCCGGCGCACGCGCCGAGCAGCACGACCGCCAGCCAGTAGGCGCGCGCTACGCGGTTGTAGTCGGACATGTCTATGAGCGCCACCCAAGCCCTCCTAATCTCTGAGAAAGGGAGACGTGGAGAAAGGGAGATGGGGAGATAAAAGCTGTCACGTCACATACCTCCCCTTCTCCACGTCTCCCTTTCTCCATGTCCGCTTCTGATTCCGCAATCCACAGGTTCTCAAAAATGACCGTCGCCGGTGGCAGGGCCGGGAGCAACTCGGCCCGCGCCACCGGCGACGGAGGGGGCAAGAGGCGGGCATCTCTTGTGGCACTCGCCCGCCAATTGGGGTGAGAAACAGTCCGGCGCCTTTCAAATGCAACGCGCATCTGGGGCGCGCGTCGAAGCGCCAAACTTTTGCGGCTTTACGAACCCCGTGCGGTGGGTTCGTGAAGCGCCCGTGGGCGCCTCTGCAAGCCGCGCTTTCTTCAATTAACAACTACCGTGCCGCGCGCACGCGAGCGCAATGCTCCGCACGGAACAGCGAAAAGGCTCGATTATGTAACTGGTAACGCGGCGACGCGCGGCGGCGAAGAAGCGCGGCGGTCAGGGTGACGGGTCAGGATGATTGGACGTTCAAAAAGAGAGGCGACAGTCGGCAGGGGCGGGAGGCAGGCAAGAAATATCGATGTGAGATTCGAGATTTCAAAGCGACCTACCGGCTGGAAAAATCATGCGAGGATCGTTCATGTTGGTTAGTGCAACTTGGCATCAACCCGAAATTCGATGACCTGCGTTCTGATTCACGTTTTTTTAACTTGGCGCCACGAGTCGGCGTTCCAGTGTAAGTAGACGAATGCAGCGCGGGAGGCGATGCTTCACGTCGCCTCCCGCCGCTTAAATTTTCGTCATCATTTTTGTTCAACTCGTCCCTGAATCCCGCGCCTCGTCACATATCCATTCCTTTCCGCGCCGTGTTGAAATATAATTCGCCGCTCTGCGTTAGATATCTGCGTCCGTCACGCGCTCTATTGTTTCCAAAGAAGTTGGAGCACCCCGCAAGCTCAATTGATTCCGCCAGACTTGGGGCGACGTTGGTTCCCCCGGAAGGATGATGAAGATGAAAAGACGCGACTTTATGATGAAAGGCTCGATTGCCATGGCCGCCGTCGCCACGAGCGATCTCTGGGTCAGCCGGATCATCGCCGGTGAGAAGACTCCGAACAACCTCGCCATCCTCGATACCTATTTTCAGGTGAGCAAGGAAGACATGGACAAGCTGCTCGGCGCGGCTCTCTCGAAGGGCGCCGACTTCGCCGACCTCTTCTTCGAGTACCGCATCTCTTCGGCGCTCTCGTTTGAAGAGGATCAGGTCAAGTCGGCCCGGCGCGGCATCGTCTCCGGCGTCGGCATCCGCGCCATCAAGGGCGATCAGGTTGGCTACGCCTTCTCCGAAGAGATGACGCTCGACAAGATGAAAGAAGCCGCCCTGTCAGCCGCCGCCATCGCCAACGACAAGCTCGCGCGCGTCAAATCCATCGGCGTCAGCGAACTCCGTCCGAAGAACCTCTACCCGGTCGCTGACCTTGTCACCTCCGCCGACTTGGGCAAGAAGCTCGCGCTCATCAAGGAGGCCAACGAGGCTGCGAAGGCTTACAGCCCGAAGATCATCCGCGTACAGGTCTTCTTCAACGACGAAGTGAAATACCTCGCCTACGCGAACAGTGAAGGACGGATGTGGCAGGACATGCAGCCCGTCTTCACCTTCACCGCCGGTTGCATCGCCGAAGAGGGCAAGAACCGCCAGCAGTCTTACGAGACCGGCGGCGGGCGCATCGGCCTCGAATACTTCAACAAGAAGCGCAAGGCCGCCGACATTGCCAAAGAGGCCGCGCGGCTCGCCGTCCAGAACCTTGCCGCCGAAGAGGCCGACGCCGGCCCGCAGACCATCGTGCTCGGCCCCGGCGACTCGGCGGTGCTCTTGCACGAGGCCGTGGGGCACGGACTCGAAGCCGATTTCAACTGGAAGAAGCTCTCGAACTATTCGGGGCGCGTCGGCCAGCAGGTCGCCTCCGAGCACTGCACGATCATTGACGAGGGATTGTTCGAGAACATGCGCGGCACGATCAACGTGGACGACGAAGGGAATGCTCCGACCGCGACCACGCTCATCGAGAAGGGAACTCTGCGCGGTTACATGTGCGACCGCATCAGTTCGAAGCAACTCGGCGTCAAGCCCACGGGCAACGGGCGGCGCGAGGCATACAACTACGCGCCGATGGCGCGCATGACGAATACCTACATGCTGCCCGGCAAGTATGACCCCGAAGAGATCATCAAGAGCACGAAGAGCGGCATCTACGCCAAGCGCTTCGCGGGCGGGCAGGTGGACATCACCAAAGGCGACTTCACCTTCACCGTCACCGAGAGCTTCCGCATCGAGGACGGCAAACTGACGGCTCCGCTCAAGGACGTGACGCTCATCGGCAACGGGCCGGACGTGATGACGAAGGTGACGATGGTCGGCAAAGACCTCAAGTTCGCCGACGGCGGCTGGACGTGCGGTAAGAACGGGCAGAGCGTGCCGGTCGGCATGGGCATCCCGACAACCAAAGTGTCGGAGATTACCGTCGGCGGCACGAAGGTCAAGAAGGCTTAACGGCTCGGAGGCCGTTTGAAAATCCGTGGCGAAGACTGTTTGCCAAGCTCCGTTAGGAGCGAAATGTTTGTAGTTTTAAGAGTTGATAATTCAACCCAAGCTCCGTAGGAGCGGAATGTCAGAAACATTCCGCTCCTACGGAGCTGCGAACAACTACCAGCGATTATCTACAAACATTTCGCTCCTAACGGAGCTAAAACCGCCTCGGCTTTTTCAAACGGCTTCATCAAGACGACGAAGGAGAAAATGAGATGCCAGATTATCGCAACCTAGCCACCGAACTCGTCGCCGAGCTGAAGAAGCAGGGCGTGGACGCGAGCGACGTGTTCATCACCACCGGCTCCGAGTTCTCGACCGACATCCGCCTCGGCAAGATCGAGAAGCTCGAACAATCAATCAGCAAGGGTCTCGGCCTCCGCATCATCAAGGGCGGCGCGACGGCGCTCACCTACACGACCGACTTCGCCGACAAGTCCGTCAAAGCCCTAGTCAAAGAGACGTTGGACATCGTCAAGGTCTCGAACGCGGATGAGTACAACGGCCTCGCGCCGAAAGAGCACCTCGGCGTCTACGACGGCAAGCTCGCCCTGTTCGATTCGTCGCTCGCCGCGATGACGCCGGAGAAGAAACTTCAGATGGCGCGCGAGATGGAAGAGGCCGGCATGAAGGCCGACAAGCGCATCACCAACACGCAGGGGTCGAGCTGGTACGACGGCACGAGCCAGTTGACACTCGCCAACTCCGACGGCTTTACGGGGCAGTACGGGACGACCGTGGCGAGCCTCTCAATCTCGCTCCTCGCCGAAGAGAACGGCGTCAAGCAGACCGACTACTGGTACTCCTTCAACCGCTTCGTCAACAAGCTCGACGCGCCCGCGAAGATCGGCCAAGAGGCCGCGCGGCGCGTGACGGCGAAGCTCGGCGGGCGTCAGGTAAAGTCGCAAAAAGTGCCGGTCGTGCTCGACCCGATGGTCGCGCGCGGCTTTGTCTCGACGCTCTTCAACGCCGCCTCCGGGCGGAGCATCTACCGCAAGTCTTCGTTTCTCGTGGACAAGGTCGGGCAGGAAATCGCCTCGCCGCTCGTCACGATTGTTGACGACGCGACGATGTGGGACGGCCCGGCGTCGCGCCCGTTTGACGGTGAGGGCGTCAAGTCCGCGCCGACGACTCTGGTCGAGAAGGGCGTCTTGAAGACTTACATCTGCGATTCCTACTCCGCGCGTCGGCTGAACCTGAAACCGACCGGCCACGCGGCCCGCAGTTACCAGTCGCTCCCCGGCATCGGCTCGACCAACCTTTACTTAAAGGCCGGCGCGAGCGATCCCAAAGAGATCGTCAAGAGCGTCAAGTCGGGTCTCTACGTGACGAGCCTCGTCGGTTTCGGCACGAACATGGTGACGGGCGACATCTCGCGCGGCGCGGTCGGCTTCTGGATTGAGAACGGCGAGATAACTTACCCCGTGCAGGAGATCACGCTCGCCGGCAACGCCCTCGTGCTCTTCAAGAACATCGCGGCGGTCGGCAACGACCTCAGCTTCCGCTTCGGCGGCTCCGCCGCTCCGACGATTCTCATCTCCGAGGCAACGGTCGGCGGCGCGTAGGGCGAACCCTCGCCAGCAACACGAAGGCGGCGCGTGCATCCTTGATTAAAGAATGCGCGCGCCGCTTTTGTCTTACGCCCTATCCGTCTTGAAGCGTCGCGTGTTCAGCGCGCGGCCATGCGGTGCTCGACCATCAGGCAGCGGTCTTGGACAACCTTGATGCCGGCCCGCGCCAACTGCTCCGCCGCCGCGTCGTGGCGGATGCCGGACTGGAACCAGACGGCGCGCGGGCGTTTCGCCAGCATGTCCTCGACGTGCGCCGCGACATCTTGCGGGCGGCGAAACACGTTTACGAGGTCTATCTCGCCGGGCACGTCAACCAATTTGCGATAGACCTCGCGCCCGAGGATGCGAGTCGCCTCCGGGTAGTAGACCGGCACGGGGATGACCTCGAAGCCGGCATCGGCCATGTACTTCGGTACGTAAAAAGCCGGTTGGTATGAATGCTGCTCGGTCTTGATGCCGAGCACGGCAATGCGCTTCGTTTCAGCGAGTAGTTTTTTAATCTCACCGTCGCTCTCGATGATGTTCTCCTGCCAGTCCATGTTAACTCCCTTCGTTCGCATCGCTGTTTGTTTGAGACCGCCTCAAGCTTGCGAGTAGCTGATTTCATCTATCACCCACCTGCCGTCTTCCATCCTCCACTTCACGTAAGCGTGGCTCGCGGCGGCGCCGTCCGGCGGGACGTACTTGTTGCCTTCGACTCGCCGCCACATCACCGCGCCAGTGGTTGTGACGTGGTCAACGAAGGCGTCGTAGGCGCCGCCGTCGCCGCGTTCGAGGTAATCGAAGTACATGCCCTGCTTGCCGCGTATATCGCGCTCAAGCTCCGCGTAGGTGACGCGCGCTCGATATTCGTTCAGCGGATTGTTGGCATAAAAGGGGCGCACGCGCGAGAAGAGCGAAAGGAAAAGTTCGGCGTCCGTCTTTTCCAACGCGACGACGAAACGCCGCATCGCCTCTTCGAGCGGCTCCGTCGCCTTCGAGCGGCTGGCGGGCGGCGGGATCGTGACCGTCAACGTGTAGCTCGTCGCGCCCGCTCCTCCGGCTGGTCGGTGGATGACGAAGAGATAGTCACCCGACTTCGGCAGCGTCGCCGACCACGTTTCGCCGTCCCGCTCGCGCACGAGTTCGAGCGGTGAGCCATCTGGGTCGAAGGCTTTCGGCGACGCGGAGCGCGCGGGCGCCGAGACGAGACGCAGGACGAGTCTCTGCCGGGCGCGCGCCGCGAGCGCGTATTCCGCCTCCTCCGAGCCGCGCACGCGGCCTTTGGAGATGGCGGATGAGGCGCCCGTCTTGAACTGCACGCGTCGCGGCTCGGCCTTCCCCCCATGCTGCGCCGACGCGCCTTCCAACGCGGCGAGCAAAAGCAACCCGAACAAAACGAGGCGCGCGAATGCCTCACGGTTCATGCGAATCAACATGATGGCTTCACTTTATCCCACGGGATGAATGGCGTGGTCGCACGCCCGCTGCTCACTCGATAGTTTTTTTTCTCTTCATCAATATCAGAACGACGCCCAACACCGCCACGATGAGCGAGGCGAAGAGGAGCAGCGCGCCGGGAATGATTCCCAGCATCGCCGCTTCCCAACTCGTGCGCCCATCCGTCACCACCGGCAACATCAGCGAGATCAGCAGGACGGCGCCGCCGAGCAAGCTGCCAAGTATCCCCAGAATCAACGGTATTTTTCTCAAGTCGTGTTCTCCTTTTCGAGAATGCGGATCGCCGTCGTTGGCGTAGGTTACAAACGTCGGCTTGCTTTTGTCAGCGTGTGCTCGATTGTCCTCGCGTTTAACGGCGGCGAGAGAGTCAGGAGCACGTCCCCAAACGGCGCGTTATGTTATACGGAAACGCGCGGGAAAGTAAGGTCAGCAACGCGCCGCAACGGTTTGCTGCCGGCTTGCGTGTCGAATGCGTCCGATCCGCGGCTCGGTCAAGATGTTGCGTGGGTTCGATGGCGCTTGCTCGATCTTCTTCCACAACTGGCCGACGAAGACGCGGCGATACTCGGTCTGCTCGACGTAATTGCCGCGCACACCAAGATACCGACTAGACGGCGCGGGCAGGTCAGAACCGCCTGCGGTAGCGGGCGGGTGCTGGCCGCGCAAGCACCCGCCCGCTACCGCAGGCGGTTCTGACCACACATCCACTTCTTGGTGGAGCTTCCATATAGTTGCCGCGCAACACACCGTCCTCCATTCGTCGCAATGATGGGCGAGCATATTCGCGTGCGTCGGTTTCTGGAACCTCGCTTTTCGCTCCGCGCGCCGCGTGTCGTAGAATTGTCCTCACGATGTCTGGTCGAAGCGTGCGTCGCAACGGAGGTTTGATGAAGTATTCGCAACCAAAAGTCTGGCTCGTGACCATCGCCTGTCTCGCCGCCTGCACGCTCGCCGTTTGGGTCGTGTGGGGCGCGCGCTGGCCGCCGAGTCCCTCGCAGGTCAAAAAGGAAGCGCGGAAGGTGCCGCCCACGCGGACTGAACAGCGCGCGCTTTACGGCCCGCCCGCCATCCTCGGCGCGTTCGACGATGACGCCATCAAAGAGTCGAGCGGCGTCGCCGCCTCGCGCATCAACGCGGGAGTTTACTGGACGCACAACGACTCCGGCGACGGCCCGTTCCTCTACGCCTTCGACCGCGAAGGCAAAAAGCGCGGGGTGTGGCGCGTCATGGGTGCAAAGGCGGACGATTGGGAGGACATGGCGGCGGGGCCGGGGCCGGAGCGCGGGCGGACGTATCTCTACCTCGGCGACATCGGTGACAACGACTACGCGCGCGGCCACGTCACCATCTATCGCGTGCCGGAGCCGACGGTCGCCGAAGCGGACGCCGCATCGAGCAAGAAGGAGCCGCGCCCGACCGAGGCGGCGGAGGCGTTCACTTTGAAGTATCCGGACGGCGCGCACGACGCGGAGACCTTGCTCGTGCACCCACTGACCGGCGACCTCTACATCGTTGCCAAATCGCTCGACCCGTCGGCGGGCGTCTACAAGCTCGCCGCGCCGTTCGACCCATCGAAGACGCACACGCTCACGCGCGTCGGCGAAGTGCGCGCGCCGGGCGCGGCCTTCGGAGGCTTTTTCACGGGCGGCAGCGTCTCGCCCGACGGCGCTCGCCTCGTGCTGTGCGATTACGTGAGCGCCTACGAGTTGACGCTGCCCGCCGGCTCCGCTTTTGATGCGATCTGGAAACAGGCGCCGCTCGTCGTTGAAATCGGCGAACGCAAACAGGGCGAGGCCGTCTGTTACGGCGCCGACGGCGAGACCATTCTGGCGACGAGCGAGGGACGCCACGCCGCGCTCGTCGAAGTGAGACGCAGATGAAGGGATGAGGGATGAGGGATGAGGGATGAGGGATGAAGCGCAAGCGGGTTGAGGATTGATGAGAGCCGCATTCTCATCAACCATGGTTCTCCGCGCCCTGCTTGACGTGCGACGAAGCCGCCCACTACGATGATTTTCTCTCCAAGCGAAACAACTCAGACGAACGGAGCAAATCGGAATGGCTGAAGCCGAAGCAAAGGTTCAGGGACCGACGGACGAAGGGCGTGGGCCGCTCGTGCGTTACGAGGTGCGTGAAGGCGTGGCCGTGTTCACCTTGAACGACCCGCCCGCGAACACTTACAGCTACGAGATGATGCGGGAGCTTGACCGCTCGATCCTCGCGGCGCGGATGGATGAGAGCGTGCACGTCATCCTTATCACCGGCGAGGGCGAAAAGTTTTTCTGCGCGGGTGCCGACATCCGTATGCTGTCGGGAGTGACGCCCACCTTCAAATACTATTTCTGCCTCCATGCCAACGAGACGCTCTCGCGCTTTGAGCAGACGCCGAAACTCGTCATCGCCGCCGTCAACGGCCACTGCGTCGGCGGCGGTTTGGAAGTCGCGCTGGCCGCCGACATCCGCCTCGCGCGGCGCGGCGCGGGCAAGATGGGGCTGCCGGAGATAACCCTCGGCGTCCTGCCCGGCACCGGCGGCACGCAACGCTTGTTGCGCGTCGTCGGCAAGTCGCGCGCTATTGAACTGATGACGACGGGCGAGCTTTTCAGCTTCGAGCGCGCGCACGAACTCGGTCTCGTCAACCACCTCTTCGACGCCGCGACCGCCGAGGATTTCATGGAACAGGCGCAGACTTACGCGCGCCAGTTCACGCCGCCGAACAAGGCCGCGCTCGCCGCCGGTCGCATCAAGCGCAGCGTTCAGACCGGCGCCGAAATTCCCTTCGAGTCCGCGCTCGCGCTCGAACGCGAACTCCAACAACAACTCTTCCAGTCCGAAGACGCGCGCGAAGGTCTCGCGGCCTACGTCGAGAAGCGCAAGCCGCAATTTAAAGGGGAGTAGCTCTCAGCTTTTAGCTTTGTCCGCTGCTGGCGCGCAGGATTCAAGCCGCGTTGCCAGCTCCGGCTGACTGCTGATAGCTATGAGCTAAAGGCATTATGGAAAACATCAAAGTCACACTCGACAACGGCATCGCCACGGTGATGCTCGACCGCCCGGAGAAGTTGAACGCCTTCGCGGGCCACATGCGGCGCGATCTGGCAGAGGCGCTGGAACACGCGGCGGGCGACCGCGCGGTGCGCGTCGTCGTCGTCACGGGCGCGGGGCGGGGCTTCTGCGCGGGCGCGGATGTAAAGTTCATGGCCGAGTTGATGGAGCGTGACGACGTGGAAGAGTTCACGCGGCTGCTCGGCGCGGGCCGCCGTGTGCTGACCACGATCCGGCAGATGACGAAGCCGGTCATCGCCTCGATTAACGGTCCGGCCTACGGCGCGGGCTTCAATCTCGCGCTCGCGTGCGACATCCGGCTCGCCGGTGAGTCGGCCTCGTTCAGCCAGTCGTTCGTCAAGGTCGGGCTGCATCCGGATTGGGGCGGGACATATTTTCTGCCGCGCGTCGTCCCGTCGAACATCGCCTGCGAGATGTTCTTCCTCGGCGAATCATTCGACGCCGAACAGGCGCTCCGTTTCGGCATCGTCAACCGCGTCGTCGCCGATGATGAACTCGCCGGCGAGACGCGCCGCTTCGCCGAGCGTCTGCGCGACGCGCCGCACGCTTCCATCGCCGCCGCCAAACACGCCGTCTACATGAGCGAAGAGTCGAGCCTCGAACGTATGCTTCAGTACGAGACCGAAGCGCAGATACAGTGCTTCCAATCGAGGGAGGCGCGCGAGCGCGTGCGCGCCTTTCTCGAACGACGCGAGCCGCGCGCGGTGGCGAAATGAAACTAGCCGATAAAATCGCATTCATCACCGGCGGCGGTCGCGGCATCGGTCGCGCCGTCGCGCACGCGTTCGCGCGCGAAGGGGCGCGCGTCGCGGTCGTCGCGCGCACGGCTGACGAAGTTGCGCGCGTCGCCGAAGAAATCAAAACCGATGGCGGAGCGGAGGCGATGCACGCGACGTGCGACGTGTCGGATGCGGAGAGCGTCCGCGCCGCGTTCGCGGCCTGCGCGAAAGCATTCGGGCGCGGGCCGGACATCCTCGTCAACAACGCCGGCATCGCCGAGAGCGCGCCTTTCGTCAAGACCGACGACGAACTGTGGCATCGCCATCTCGCCGTCAACCTGTCGGGAACTTTTTACTGCACGCGCGCGGCGCTGCCCGCGATGATCGAGCGCGGCTGGGGGCGCATCATCAACATCGCCTCCATCGCCGCGAAGACGGGCGCGCCCTACATCGCGGCCTACGCGGCGTCGAAGCACGGCGTCTTGGGTCTCACGCGTTCGGTCGCGCTCGAAGTCGCCGCGAAGGGCGTCACGGTCAACGCCGTCTGCCCCGGCTACGTCGAGACGGACATGACGTGGCGCAACATCGAGAACATCACCGCGAAGACGGGCCGCACCCGCGACGAGGCCATTGACGCGCTCAAACGCATGAGTCCACAAAACCGGCTCGTCACGCCCGAAGAGGTCGCGGCGGTCGCGCTGCTGCTTGCCTCCGAAACGGGTCGCCCCATCACGGGACAGGCGATCAACGTTGACGGCGGGAGCGTGATGTTTTAAGAGCGGTCAGCGGTCAGCCTTCGGCTTTCAAACGCTTCCGAAGATTGTCCCGTGAGCCGAAAACTGAAAGCATTCCAACCGACAAATAGCTGAAAGCTGACCGCTGATTGCTGACTGCTAAAAAATGTCTTTCAAAGTCATCAACCCCAAATCACTCGGACGACCTAGCGGCTACGCGAATGGGCTGCTGACGACGCCCGGCGCGCGGCTCCTGTTCATCGCCGGGCAGATCGCGTGGGATGAAGAGCAACGCATCGTAAGCGATGATTTCGTCGAGCAGTTCGACCGCGCGCTCAGGAACGTCCTCGCCGTCGTCTACGAAGCCGGAGGCGCGCCGGGCGGCGTCGCGCGTCTCGTCATCTACGTCACCGATAGGGAAGAGTACCGCGCACGCACGCGCGAGATCGGCGAGCGTTGGCGCGGGCTGATGGGCAAGCACTATCCCGCGATGGCGCTCGTCGAGGTGAAGGGACTGCTCGAAGACGGCGCGAAGGTGGAGATCGAAGGCATCGCCGTGCTGTAAGCATTTGGCACACAGCCATCAGCTATCAGCTTTCTGTCTGTGGCTGTTCGCTGATGGCTGATCGCCGAAAGCTCTTTATGATTGAGACTAAATCATTTCTCTACGATGTGCGCGAGGGCGTTGCGTGGATTACCTTGAACCGCCCGGAGCGTCTGAATGCGCTCACGTTCGAGGTCTATCGTGAGTTGACGGACACGTTCGCGGCGCTGCGCGACGAACGAGAAGTGCGCGCGGTCGTTATCACGGGCGCGGGCCGCGCGTTCTGTTCGGGCGGCGACGTGCGCGACATCATCGGCGAGTTGCAGGGGCGCGACGTAGAAGGATTGTTGGAGTTCACGCGCCTGACGTGCGAACTGGTGCGGAACATCCGGCTGCTGCGAAAGCCGGTCATCGCCAGCCTCAACGGCACCGTGGCAGGCGCGGGCGCGTGCATCGCGCTCGCCTCGGACTTGCGCGTTGCCAGCACCGAAGCGCGCATCGCGTTCCTCTTCGTCAAGGTCGGACTCTCCGGCGCGGATATGGGCGCGGCGCATCTGCTGCCGCGTCTCGTCGGTCTCGCCAAAGCGACCGAGCTGCTCTATACCGGCGACTTCATCACGGCGGAAGAGGCTTATCGCATCGGCCTCTACAACCGCGTCGTCGCTCCCGATGAACTGGAAAGCGAGACGCGCACTCTCGCGGAAAGGCTCGCCCGCGGCCCCGCCTTCGCCCTCGCCGTGACGAAGGAGATGCTCGACCGCGAGATGGATGTGAGCTTCGACACCGCGCTCGAACTCGAAGCGCAGGCGCAGGCCATCTGCATGCAGCATCCGGATTACAACGAAGCTTACGAAGCCTTCATGGAGAAGCGCGAACCGAAATTCAA
Organism: Pyrinomonadaceae bacterium; assembly: GCA_041749275.1. GTDB lineage: Bacteria > Acidobacteriota > Blastocatellia > Pyrinomonadales > Pyrinomonadaceae > JBGTBQ01. The sequence continues at coordinate 25,794 of JBGTBQ010000183.1, forward strand.
GTGATTTTGACTGTGGAGTCATTAGCGGTCAGCCTTGAGCTTTCAGCCAAGACAAAAAGCTGACGGCGTACTTTTAATCGCAAATTCTATGGACAGATTCATCGAAGAGACCCCATTTTTCACCGACGATCACGCGCGTCTCGCGGCGGGCGTGGCGAACTTTGTGGCGCGCGAGATCGAGCCGCGCGTGGTGGAAGAAGAGGAGCAGGGCATTGACACGTACTTCCGCGAGACGCTCGGAGTGCTCGCGCAGGCCGACCTATTGAGCTACGCGGTGGCGCGCGGCGACGGGACGCCGCTGGATGCGCGCGCGCTCTCGGTCGTGCGCGAGGCGCTGGCCTATTCGTCGGCGGTGGCCGATGTGGCCTTTGTCATGCAGGGTCTCGGCACCTACGCCTTAAGCTTGGCCGCGCCCGAACACGTGCGCGACTTCTGGCTCGAACGCGCGCGCACGGGAAAAGCCATCGCGGCTTTCGCCCTCACCGAGCCGGAGGCTGGCTCCGACGTGTCGGCCATCAAGACGACCGCCACGCGCGAGGGCGACAGCTACTTCATCAACGGCGAGAAGTGCTTCATCTCGAACGCGGGCGTGGCTGACTTCTACACGGTGTTCGCGCGGACGGGCGAGCGCGCGGACGGACGAGCGCAACTCTCGGCCTTCATCGTCGGCGCACGGATGCCCGGCTTCCGCGTGCGCGAGCGCACACAGCTCATCTCGCCGCATCCCATTGGCGAGATCGAGTTCGTTTCTCTGCGCGTGCCGGCGGAAGACCGCGTCGGCGCCGAAGGCGATGGCTTCCGTCTCGCCATGCAGACGATGGACATGTTCCGCGCGAGCGTCGGCGCGGCGGCGTGCGGCATGGCGCGGCGCGCTCTGGACGAGTCGCTCCGGCACGCCAAGACGCGACGGCAGTTCGGCGCGCCGCTCGCCGAGCAGCAGTTGATTCAGGCGAAGCTCGCCGTGATGCAGACCGAACTCGACGCCGCGCGCCTCTTGGTCTATCGCGCGGCCTATCTGAAAGACGCGGGCGTGACCGGCTCCACGCTCACGCGCGCCGTGAGCGAGGCCAAGTTCTACGCGACCGAGGCCGCCGGGCGCGCGATTGACGAGGCCGTGCAGATTCACGGCGGTCTCGGCGTCGTCCACGGCAGCGTCGTCGAGCGCCTCTACCGCGACGTGCGCGCCTTACGCATCTACGAGGGCACGTCCGAGATTCAGCAGCTCATCATCGCGCGAGAGTTGTTGCGGGATTGATTCGTCACAGGGGAGTGTTTACATGAGTCAAGCGAAGGCGTATATCTGCGTCGTGCTGATGCAGCACGAGAGCACACACGAAAACAGGGTGCTGACCGACCTCATCGTCGCGCCGGGCGAGGAGGAGGCGCTCGTCAAGGTGACGCTGCTCGCGCACCCATCCGGCCATGACAAATGGTCTGTGTTGAGCAAAGAAGTGCGCGAGATTGACCGCGAGACGCTGGAGCGCGCGGCGGCGGAAGCCCTCGGCTGGCGCGCGCCGGCTGATGGTGTACAGACGTGAGTTGACGCCGATGGAACGCCACCTGACAGACAATGATCCGGAGGCCGAGCGCGTCTACATCGAGATGCTCCGCCGCGCGCCCATCTGGAAACGCGCCGAGTTGCTCGCCGGTCTCGTTGATTCGCGTCGCATCCTTATTCTTGCGGACTTGCGTCGCCGTTATCCGCAAGCTGACGCGGAGGAACTGCGTAAGCGGCTGGCGGCGCGACTCCTGCCAAGAGAGGACGTGGTCAGGCTCTTTGACTGGGACCCGAAGAAAGAAGGCTACTGAGCGCCGCCGCTGGGCCGCACTGGCTAACGATTGAGTATGAAGATCAACGTCATCGGCGGCGGCCCCGCCGGGCTGTACTTCGCGCTCCTGATGAAGAAGCAGGACGCGTCGCACGAAATCACGGTGCATGAGAGGAACGCTCCCGGCGATACGTTCGGGTGGGGCGTCGTCTTTTCGGGCCGCACGCTCTCGAATTTGCGCGAGGCGGATGCCGAGTCGCACCGGCGCATCACCGAGAGTTTCGAGATGTGGGACAACGTGGATGTCGTGCACCGTGGCGAGAAGATTTCGGTGTGCGGCAACCACTTCTCCGGCATCGCGCGCATCCGCCTGCTCAATATTCTGCAAGAGCGTTGCGCGGAGTTGGGCGTTGACTTGCGCTTCCGCGCGAACGTCGCGGAGGTGGAAGCTTTGCGCGACTGCGATCTACTCGTCGGGGCCGACGGCGTCAACAGCGAAGTCCGGCAACGTTACGCGGACACTTTTCAACCGTCACTCAGCGCCGGGCGCAACAAGTACATCTGGTACGGCACGCGCCAACTCTTCCACGGTCTCACGCTCACGTTCCGCGAATCGGAGGCGGGCGTCTTCTCCGCCCACTCGTACAAGTTCAGCCGGACGCACAGCACCTTCATCGTCGAGTGCGACGAAGAGACGTGGGCGCGCGCGCGGTTCGCCGACAAGACCGATGAGGAGACGCGCGCCTATCTCGCCGGCGTCTTCCGCTCCGACCTCGGCGGAGAGGAACTGTTGTCGAATAACTCCCGCTGGATAAATTTCCTGCTCGTAAAGAACGAACGCTGGCTCCACGAGAACGTCGTACTCCTCGGCGACGCGCTGCACACCGCGCACTTCTCCATCGGGTCGGGCACGAAGCTCGCGCTCGAAGACTCCATCGCGCTCTTTCAATGTTTCGCCGCCGGTAGGGACGTGGCGTCCGCGCTTCGAGAGTTTGCAGTCACGCGCCAGCCCGTCATCGAAGCATATCAGCAGGCCGCCGACGAAAGCCGCCTCTGGTTCGAGAACGTTGGTAGCTACACCCGCCTCGACCCACTCCCGTTCGCTTTCAGTTTGATGACGCGCAGCGGCAAGGTTGACTTCGAGAGCATGAGGAAACGTGATCCGGAGTTCATGGCGGCTTACGAGGAATATCTCGCTACGGGCAACCAACAACGTTAGCGCCCTTTTACAGCGAGTTGCAATTGTGCATAGCCTTCAAAAAAGGTATGCCCAGGAGCCTGATGTCAGGACACATTTGATAAATGGCGTGGAGCAAGGATTTCGGGATGCGAAAAGGCGGCTGGGACTCGCTGACGCACGGGTGCATGAGACAGCGGCGTGGGCGCGGTTCTTCGCGCTGTTTGCCATCGCGTTGTTAGTCTTACTCGACTTTATCCATTTTGCCGCTTATCTACCAATCAAGAGATGTAACGTCGAAGTAACGTCAAGGAATTTCGCGATGTCTGCTCTGCAAGCTGATGTCACCTAATTCCGAACTGGCGAAAATACAGCCAATTTCCAGGCTTCTTACCGCAGTGCCAAATTGGATAAAGTCGAGTTAGAGGGTGTTTTGAAATTAGATGGATGGGCACTTGGGAGTTGATTTTGCTACCAGTGCTAATTGATTCTGAAACTGCGGGCGATGGAGTCGGTCTGATTCTGGATGCGGAGCAGCTTGTCACGCAGGCCCGTGAACTGGAGCACGTAGATCGTGCGGCTGTCGGCCTGAAGGTAGTAGATGCGCCCGGCCATCGGCTTACCGGCGGCGGTATACTCATAAGAGAGTACGGAGCCGTTCAGGCGACCGGCAAACGGCGCGAGCTTGCCGCCGACGAAACCGTTGGCGTAGCGCAGCTTCAAGTCTTCGTCGCGGCGGGCAAGTTTCTCCGGCGTCATCTCGGCCTCGACCATCTCTTTGCGGAGACGGAGATAGCCGTCGAGCCGGTCGCCATAGATGAACTCGGTATGTTGGTGCGCGCTGTCGGAGCGCGGAGTTGCCTTCCATGTCGCGTTCGGAAGTTCGAGCGCGTACTCGGTGTTCTCAAACGTCTCCTGCCCCCACGCCGTAGCGGCGGAGAAGACGAGCGCCAGAGCGATGGCGAGTGTGAATCTGAAGCGTCGCATGACGGTGGATCAACTCCTCTTCAAATCTTTCGTCAAACGGGAAGGGCCGGGCTTTCGCGTATCGTTTTTTTGGCCTGAACCCTGAATCAGATGTTTACCACGCGACTTAATGTTGCCCGTTCCGCGGCTCGTTTGCAACAGGCGGCTTCTGAGACGGGGCGATAGGGAGACGGGGAGACGGGGAGATGTTTGACCATGCGACCTCTTTCGCCCCGTCGCCCTATCGCCTGTCGCCCTATCGCCCCGTCGCCCCGTCGCCCCGTCCCTCTTCGATGGCGGCGCGCTGGGCGGCGAACAGTTGTTCGATACCGAGGTGGGCGAGTTCCAGCAATCTGTCCATCTCTTCACGCGAGAACGGCTCGCCCTCGGCGGTGCCCTGCACCTCGATGAAACGCCCGTCGCCGGTGCAGACAACGTTCATGTCCACGGCGGCGCGCGAGTCCTCGTCATATTTGAGGTCGAGGAGCGGCGTGCCACGAACGATGCCGACGCTGACGGCGGCGACCTCACCCTTGAGCGGCAGACGCGCGATTTTGCCGTTCTTCAAAAGAGTGTGGCAGGCGAGCGCGAAGGCGACGTAGGCGCCCGTGATCGAGGCCGTGCGCGTGCCGCCGTCGGCCTGTAGCACGTCGCAGTCGAGCGTGACGGTGCGCTCGCCGAGAGCCGCGAGGTCGGCGACGGCTCGCAGGCTGCGACCGATGAGGCGCTGTATCTCGTGCGTGCGCCCGGAAGGGCCGCCGCGTCCAGTCTCGCGTTGCGTGCGCTGCGTGGTCGCGCGCGGCAGCATCGCATACTCGGCGGTGAGCCATCCCTGTCCCGTGTTGCGTTTGAACGGCGGCACGCGCTCTTCGAGCGTGGCGGTGCAGATGACGCGCGTCCCGCCCATCTCGATCAGGGCCGAGCCTTCGGCGTAAGGCATGAAGTTCGGCGTAATGCGAACAGGCCGCAGCTCATCCGCGCGGCGCGCGTCGGTGCGTTTGAAGCTCTCGCTAACGTGTGTGAAGCTCATCGTGCCCCCAGACCTCCACGGCTTCGAGGACGCGCGGCGTCACGCCCAGAAACCTTTCGGCGACGCGCGCGAAACGCTCCGCCGCATCCGTCACGTAAAAGTGGTCGAGGTCGTCACAGAGCCGGCCCGCGCGGGCGCGCTCTCTGAGCAGCTTGCCCGTCGCGGTGTCAAACTCGCGCCGCCGCAGGCGCTCGCTTTCGAGCAGCGCCTCGACCTCACGCGCCGCCGCCTCGCCCGAATCAATCAGACGCACGCCCTCGCCGACCGTCTCTTGAATCACGCGGCGCAAAATCGGGTAATGCGTACAGCCCATCACGAGCGCGCTAACTTTCCGACCGCGCAATTCGCCGAGATATTCCCGCGCGACCATGCGCGCCACGTCCGTCTCCGCCCAACCCTCTTCCGCCAGCGAGACGAAGAGCGGGCACGCGCGCGCGACGACCTCGGCGCCGGGCGCGAGTTTGTTAATCGCTTCGCGGTAAGCGCCGCTCCGCACGGTTGACTCCGTAGCGATGACGCCGATGCGCCCGCCGTCGCCCGTCGCGCTTACGGCGGCGCGCGCGCCCGGCCCGATCACGCCGACGACGGGAACTTTCACGCTCTGGCGAATCGCCGGCAGCGCCAGCGCCGACGCCGTGTTGCACGCGACGACCAGCACCTTGACGCCATGTGCTTCGAGAAACCGCGCGTTCTCAATCGCGTAGCGCTCCACGGTCGAGAGCGACTTCGTGCCGTAGGGCACGCGCGCCGTATCGCCGAGGTAGACGAAACGCTCGTCGGGCAGACGCTCGTGCAGCGCGCGGTAGACCGTCAGGCCGCCCACGCCGCTGTCGAAGATGCCGATGGGAAGTTCGCTGCTCAACGGTTGCCACCGGGCGATGAAGAAAAACCAGCCCGCCGGTGGGCGATGTTATCACACCGCCCGGCGGGCTGACTGCTGTCACTTGTCAGACTAAATTTGAAATGGAGGTGCCGAGAATCGAACTCGGGTCCAAAGGCCGGCGCCGTCGGAATCTACATGCTTAGATGCTTCTCTGCTGCCGGACTCGCTCCGGCGCGTTCGCCCCGCGCGGGTCAGTGAAGCGTCGAAGACCCCGCCCGCGGCTAGCCCGGATTTTTCTCGCCCGCTTCACCCGAGCACATGAAGCGGGCCAGCTCAACTGTGTGACATCTCGCTCCGCGCGCTTGAGCAACTTGCGGCGAGACGCTCGCTGGCCTAATTAATTAGGCGGCGAGAGCCATTTCGTTAGAATTGGCAGTTGGTTTTCTCACTGCTTTTTAACGAGCTGCATAGAGTAAGCCCGGCATGCATCCGAACGATGTTCATAGCCCCTGTCGAAACCTTTCACCCCCTTTTGAGCCGCACACCGATTTCGAGTGCGGGGAGACATTATAGATGCCTAAACCTAATAGTATCAAGCCGTCGCGGTCGCCGCGCCCGCGCCTCGCAATCGTCTGCGTGGGGATATCCACACCCGTCCGACCGTGCCTGCGCCTCGCGCGATATCGGGGGCTGCGCTATAATCCACGCGCGCGGCTAACGTTTGTGGACGCGCATAAACAAAGCATTAAAAATGCAATGCGATCACGCGCAGGTTCCTTCTGAGAGGTTGAATTCATGGCAGCAAAAAGTCCGCGTCCGCCGCACGGCGTCAAGATGAGGCCCGCGCCGAAGCGCCGCCACTTCCTCCGCCGCTTCTGGCTTCCAGCAGTGCTCCTCTTGGCTATCGCCGCGGGCGGCTTGACCGGCATGGTGCTCGCATATGGTCTGAACTACTCGCGCGCGGCGGAAGAGGTGAAGGCGCTGGCGACCTACAGGCCGAGCGTCGTGACGCGCGTCTATGCGGACGATGAGCAGACGATTATCGGCGAGTTCGCGCTGGAGCGCCGCATCCCGCTCAAGTACGAGCAGATTCCGCCCGTCGTCAAGAACGCGATCCTCGCCGTCGAGGACGTGCGCTTCTACGAACACATGGGCATTGACCCGATCCGCACCGTCGGCGCCGTGTGGAAGAACCTCACGACCGACAAGACCGAGGGCGGCTCGACCTTGACGCAGCAACTCGCCCGCGGCCTCTTCCTCTCGCGTAAGCAGACTCTCGACCGCAAGTTCAACGAATGGATGGTCGCCCTCCAGATCGAGCGCTTCTACACCAAAGAGCAGATCATGGAGATGTACGTCAACAACACTTTCTTCGGCGCGGGCGCCTACGGCGTCGAAGCCGCGGCCAACACTTACTTTGGCAAACAGGCGAAGGACATGACCGTCGAAGAGGCGGCCCTCATCGCCGGCATCCCGAAGGCGCCGAGCCAACTCTCGCCGACCGTGAGCATTGAGCGCGCCAGAGACCGCCGCGACCTCGTCATCCAACTGATGGCGAACCACGGCTTCATCTCGCAAGGCGAAGCCGCCGCCGCCAAGTCGAAGCCGATCAAGCTCTCCGATTCGGCCTCTTCGCCCGCGCAGCAACACTCCTCGATCTTCAGCTACCCGGTTGAGGAGATTCGTCAGTATCTCGAAGACAAGTACACGACGCGCGTCGCGCAGAGCGGCCTGACGGTCTACACGACCATCAACGTCGCGGCGCAGACCGAGGCATATCACGCCGTCCGGCGGGGACTGCGCGACTACGACCGTGGCCGCGGCTGGCGCGGCGTCTACAAGAACATCGGCACGCGCGAGGACGGCTCGACCGAGACCGTCACGCCGCAGATGCTCGACACCTTCAAGCACCCGGACTGGTATGCCGCCCGCTTCAAGAAGGACGAGTACATCGTCGGCATCATCACGAAAGTTGACTCCGCGCGGAACGAGGCAACCGTGCGCTTCGGCCACTACAACGCGGTCGTCACCGCAAAGGATATGGGCCGCTCGCAGCGTCAGCCGAAGGCGGAGTTCAAGCCGGGCGACCTCGCTGAGTTCAAGATCGAGTCGGTGGACGAGGCGGGTGATCGCCTCGACGTGGAGCTGTCGCAGATACCGGCGGTGTCGGGCGCGCTCGTGACGATCAACGCCAAGAACGGCGAGATCGTGGCGATGATCGGCGGCTATGACTTCACCACGAACAAGTTCAACAACGCCACGCAGGCTTACCGGCAGACCGGTTCGTGTTTCAAGCCGTTCATCTACACGGCGGCGGTCGAGTGGGGCATGTCGGCGGACGCGGTTGTCTCCGGCGCACCCATCAAGCGCGGCCCGTGGCAGCCGCACAACTACGACGGCTCGACCAGCCACGGCGACGTGCCGTTGCGAATCGCGCTCGCCAAGTCTTTGAACGTCGCGGCGGTGCATCTCTTAGACATGGTCGGCATCCAGACCGGCGCGCAGATGGTGCGCCGCTTCGGCATCACGGTGCCGATGGCGCCGTACCTGCCGTCGGCCTTGGGCGCGACCGAGGTGCCGCTCGACCAGATGGTCTCGGCTTACTCAGCCTTTCCCAATAAGGGCGTGCGCCATGAGAAACATCTCATCCGCCGCGTCCTCGACCGCGACGGCAACACCCTCGAAGAGTGGGAGCGGACGACCTTCAAGGTGACGAGCGAATACGTCGCGCTCACCATGGTGGACATGATGCGCGGCGTCACGTCGGGCGGCGGCACCGCGCCGGCGGCGTCCGCGGTGGGCGTGCCCGTCGCGGGCAAGACCGGCACCGTGAACGACCACACCGACGTGTGGTTTATCGGCTACACGCCGACCTACGTCACCGGCGTCTGGATGGGCTATCCGGAACGCAAGCAGTCGCTGGGGAGTGGTTTTACGGGCGGGCGCGGCGCGCTGCCGATCTGGCTCGACTTCATGAAGGATTTTCTGAAGGACAAACCGAAGGAGCAGTTCGAGAAGCCGCCGAAGATGCCCGAAGACATCCGCGAGCTGTACCTCCAGCGCAAGCGCGAGATGGCCGAGGAGCGTTCGCTCTTCTACGCGGCGGGCGAAGCCAAGAGCGAGGCGGAGAACAGCGCGCTGCCCGCCACACCCATCGAGCCGAAGCTCGAACAGGTGACGCTCCCGCCCGCGCCCGGCGAGGCGCTAACCGGGACGACCACCGCCCCGCCAGCCGAAACCGCGCCGAAGAAACCCGAAGTCGCCCCACGCGAAGACGACACGGCCCCGCCTCCGCCCGCCGCGAAACCCCAGCGCGAACCCGACCAGCCGAAGAAGAAAGGTAAGAAGGGTTCGGACGAACCGTAATACAAGGATGAGGGATGAGGGATGAGGGATGAAGTAAACAGTTTTCTTACTTCATCCCTCATCCCTCATCCCTCATCCTTCATCCTTTATAGAAGTCTGTCGAGCCAGTAGGGCAGCATCTTCCGCCACCACGGCCAGTCGTGGTCAACATCGTGGCCCCAGATGTCGAGGTGGTGAGGGATGCCTTTCCAGTGGAGGATGCCGGAGAGTTGGCGGCTCCGTTCGGGCGCTTCATATGCTCCCTGTCCGGAGAGGATGACGATGGCGTCGGCCCGTTGCAGACGCGGCAGGAAGAAGTCGTCGTTCAGGTTCTCAAGGTACTGGACGGGGTTGTTGAAGTAGACGTTCTCGTCGAAGTAACCGTCGAACCAGGTCCGCACGTCGTAGCTGCCGCTCATGGCAATCACGCCGCGCATGATGTCGGGGTGGCGAAAGTAGGTGTTGGCCGCGAGGTACGCGCCGAGAGAAGCTCCGGTCGTGAGCGGGCGCTCGCCGCCCGCGTCGTTGCTGATGAGCGGCATCACCTCGTCCGTGATGTAACGGTCGTAGCGCGTCAGAAGCTCACCCTTGATGTGTGGCGACGCCTGCTGATTGAGCAAGCTGTAACGGTTGACACTGTTGACCGAGTAGGCCCGCAGCCGTCCCGCCTCGATATGATGCTTGATCGAGTCTAGGAGATAGAACCGTTCGTATTCGAGAAAGTCGGCGGCGGCGGTCGGGAACATGAGGAGCGGGTAGCCGCTGTGCCCGTAAGCCACAAGCGGCATCTCCATCCCCAGATTCTGGCTGTACCACGAAGTGATGCGGCGCTCCATCGTGAAAACACCTCCTCCGCGCCTCTGCGCGGCACGAACGGAAAAGCTGTTCGGGATTTTGAGATTACGGCGACAGATAATCTCTCAAACCCCACCCCCCACGCAAGCCGCCGCTCGCCGTTTGACACCCCTGCGAACCGTCTGCTATAAAAATTTCCCGGCGCTGGGAAGTAAAACATCTCCGCGCCGGCGTTACACGATCCGCAGTAGCTCAATGGCAGAGCATCCGGCTGTTAACCGGAGGGTTGTAAGTTCGAGTCTTACCTGCGGAGCCACTCCTAACAACGAAACCCGCATGAACATTGACGTTCGTGCGGGTTTTGTTTTTCCGCGTCCAAATGGTGTCCAAATCTACCCGCCCCACATTGCAACCCGTTTACCCCGGCAATAAAACTGCTCCCCGTGAGTATGGGTGAACAAGGCAGAATACATTTCAGTGAACGAGACCTTAGTACAGGACAAAATTTGGTCTTTGAAAGTGCATAAAAGCCATCGTGCCCTTATCCTTGACAGAGCATCACCAAATGACTCTGGAGGATAAAACACGATGGCTGACATCCGCTCGCTGGAGCGAACGCTCGCCGACACTGTAGCCTTGCCCAAAGCCCGCGGCAACTTTGTGGCGAAGTTTCTGGTGGCCCTGCTGCAAGTCAAGACCACCAACCTGGCAGAGATCGCCCAAGTCTTCGCGGGGCGCGCCCGCCCCGACTCGCACTACCAGCGCATCCAGCGTTTTCTGCGCTGCTTCGCGTGGCCGTGCGGGGCTGTCGCCCGGCTCATCCTCCAACTCTTGCCACTGGCGGGGCCGTGGGTCTTGACGTTGGATCGCACCAACTGGCAATTGGGGCAGACGCCGTTGAACCTCTTGGTCTTGGGCATTGCCTACAAAGGCGTCTCGTTCCCCGTCCTGTGGACGGTCTTGGCGAAGAAGGGCAACTCCAACACGCCGGAGCGGATCGCGCTGGTCTCGCAGTTCCTCGCGCTGGCAGGCGTCGAGCGCATCGCCTATCTGACTGCTGACAGGGAGTTTATCGGCAAGCAGTGGTTTTCGTGGCTGCAAGCGCAGAAGATTCCGTTTCGCCTCCGGGTCAAACAGAACACGCAAGTCCTCAATCGGCGGGGACAACTGGTTCCGGTCTGGAAACTGTTCCGCTCGCAACGCCTCGGGTGTCCGCTGGTGATTGAGCGTGCGCGACGGTGCTGGGGCTTGGAGTTGTACTTCAGTGGGGTGTGCCTTCAGTCGGGCGAGTACGTGATTGTGGCCTCGGGCGCGCCGGCGCCGAGGGCATTGGAAGAGTATCGGGTGCGGTGGGGGATTGAAACGCTCTTCGGCTGTTTGAAGAGTCGGGGCTTTCGGCTCGAAGAGACGCACGTCACCGACCCTGAACGCTTGGCAAAGTTGCTGGCTTTGTTGGCGCTGGCTTTCAGTTGGGCACACTTGGTCGGCGAGTGGCTGGCGCAGGCCGAACCGCTGCGGATCAACAAAGTGAAGAAGCATGGACGCAAAGCCAAGAGTTTGTTTCGGCATGGTTTGGACTACCTGCGGCGCATCGTATGCAACTTGACGAGCTTCGCTCAACAGGCTGCATTCAGTAGAGTTATTCAACTTTTGTCCTGTACATAGCCAAAAACGTTAAAGAGGGGCGGCTTCCGGGCGACCGAAGCCGCCCCTCTTTACAGGTAAAGTTTGGGTGAAACGTCCCGCGCCGGAGGGTATAATCGAGCCGTGGACACCGAAAGGCTGCCGCCGACATTCAAGGGCAGACAGTATGAGATTCGCGCGATGGGGTTGCGCGACTTCGCCGGGCTGCGCCGCGACGACGAGCGGCTCGACCCGTTCGAGCTGGCCTACTACGCCAAGCTGTACGTGGCGAACTTCGACGAGATCGAAGGACTATCCGACGAGACGAAAGAGCACCTGCTCGGCCTCGGCACGAACGATTGGTCGGGCGGCACCGCCTCGCACGCGCTGCCGAACGGGTGGCGGCTCGTCATTCTCAATCCGAAGCACGGGCCTGCGCGCAACAACGCTACGCTGATGGAGGAAGTCTGCCACGTCTTTCTCGGCCACAAGGCCAACCGGCTCTCCATCGTCGCGCAGAACAAGGAGGGTAAGACGGTTGCGCGCGACTACAACGAGGCGGACGAGGAGGCGGCCTACGCCGTCGGCGCGGCGGCGCTCGTCCCGTTCGGGGGCCTGCGCCGTTTGATGAAACAGGGCCGCACCTCCATCGAGATCGCGCGCCACTTCAACGTCAGCCGCGAGTTGGTCGAGTATCGTCTGAAGGTCTCGCGTCTGTGGGCCGAGTACCGCGAGCGCCATCCGGAAGAGGACGCCGCGCGCGAGATGCGGCGCCGTATGTTCAGCGCCGCCGCCGCCGACAACCATCATCGCGGCAATAGCGGATGAACTGAGGGGCGATGCCGGACTCGCGCGCAGAGAAACGGCGGAGTGAGTTGCCGCGAGAGCGGCTGCGGCGGCTGCGCGACCGCGTCAAGAGTCTGATTGATTACCGCTCCTTCTATCTACGCTACTGCCCCGAAGCGCGACAATCGGGCGCGCGCCTCCACGCGCTCTGCCCCATCCCCGCCCACAGTCACACCGGCAAAGGACATCCGAGCCTTTCGATTGATCTTCAGCAAGGACTCTTTAACTGTTTCTCGCGCGACGAAGGCGGCGACGCGATCACCTTCTATCAACTGATGCACGGCGTCGCGTTCAGCCGCGCGGTGCGGGAGATGGCGCGCGAGCTTGGCGTAGACGACGAACGGAAGGCGCGGCAGCCTTCGCTCGCCCTCCGCGCCGCGCCGGACGCGGAGTCCGGGGAGTGGGAGCCGCTCGAACCGCTCGACGCGGAGCGGACGAGCGCGGTGTGCGAGCGCTTTCTCGCGGTCTGCCGCGAAGAGAATCAGTTGGAGGGCATCAACTATCTCGCGCGGCGCGGCATTAACGCCGAGGTGGCAACGCGCGCGGGCGTGACCTATTTCCCGCGCCGCGCCTATCGCCGTGTGATGCGGCGGATGCTCGACGGCTTCGCGCTCGAAGAACTCCGCCGCGCGGGTCTCTTCAACCGCAAAGAGCACCTCACGTTCTATCACCACCGGCTGCTTTTTCCCTTCATCGTCGAGGGCCGTGCGCGTTATCTTCAGGCGCGCACAACCGCCGCCGGAGTCGAGCCGCGCTGGCACAACATGAGAGGCACGGTGCCCGCGCTCTACAACGTGGACGCGCTCGAACGACTGGCGAGCGATTCGACCATCTATCTCGTCGAGGGATTTACGGATACGTTGACGCTTGCGGCGCACGGCTTCAACGCCGTCGGGCTGGTTGGCGCGGGCGGTTTGAAACCGGAATGGCTCGCGCCGCTGGGGCGCTTCCACGTCGTCGCCGCGCTCGACCCGGACGCCGCCGGACGCCGCGCCGCCG
>JBGTBQ010000184.1:0-1627 GCA_041749275.1 Pyrinomonadaceae bacterium
TGCACCTTGAAATCATCGTTGACCGCATGAAGCGCGAGTTCGGCGTCGAGGCCAATGTCGGCAAGCCGCAGGTCGCCTACCGCGAGACCATTACGCGACCGGCGCCCGGCAAGGAAGTCTACAAACGCCAGACCGGCGGTCGCGGTCAGTTCGGTCACGTCGAGATCGAGATCGAGCCGGCGCCCGGCGAGGGTTTCGTCTTCGAGAACAAGATTACGGGCGGCGCAATCCCGCGCGAGTTTATCAAGCCCTCGGAAGAAGGCATCCGCGACGCGATGGAGCGGGGCTTCCTCGCCGGTTACGAGTTGGTAGACATCAGGGTGCGCCTCGTCTTCGGCTCGTATCACGAGGTTGACTCCGACGAGCGTTCGTTCCATATCGCCGGATCGCTCGCGTTTCAAGACGCGGTGAAGAAGGCGAAGCCAGTGCTCCTCGAACCGATTATGAAAGTCGAGGTTGTGACGCCGAAAGATTTCGTCGGCGCGGTGACGGGCGACTTGAACCGCCGGCGCGGGCGCATCGAGAAGATGGAGCCGCGACCCGGCGGCGCGGAAGTCGTGACGGCCTTTGTGCCGCTCTCCGAGATGTTCGGTTACACAACCGATCTGCGCTCGGCGACACAGGGACGCGCCACCTCCTCGATGCACTTCGAGCGTTACGAGCAGGCGCCGAAGAACATCGCCGAAGAGGTCATCGCTAAAGTTCAGGGCGTAGCGAAATAGGTTTTCTCGGGCTGGGGTCGCCTCTCTCGCTGCATTGACAGGCGCGGCGACCCTCTAAAAAAAACGGACTGACAACAAAACTTTTTAGGAGCGAGAGAGATGAGCAAGGAGAAATTCGACCGGTCGAAGCCGCACGTAAACATCGGGACCATCGGGCACGTGGATCACGGGAAGACGACGTTGACGGCGGCGATCACGAAAGTGTTAGCCAAGCACAACCCGAAGATCACGGTGCGGGCGTTTGATTCGATTGACAACGCGCCCGAAGAGAAGGCCAGAGGCCTCACCATCGCGACGGCGCACGTCGAGTACGAGACGCCGAACCGCCACTACGCGCACGTGGACTGTCCGGGGCACGCCGATTATGTGAAGAACATGATTACGGGAGCGGCGCAGATGGACGGAGCGATCTTGGTGGTGGCGGCGACGGACGGGCCGATGCCGCAGACGCGCGAGCACATTTTGCTGGCGCGGCAGGTGGGGGTGCCGGCGATGGTCGTGTTTATGAACAAGGTGGACGCGGTGGACGACGCGGAGTTATTGGATTTGGTGGAGTTGGAAGTCAGAGAGTTGCTGTCGGCATATGAGTTTCCGGGCGACGACATCCCGGTGATTCGGGGGTCGGCGTTGGGGGCGTTGAACGGCGAGGGCGAGTGGGAGAAGAGCGTGGACGAGTTGATGGCGGCGGTGGACGCGTCCATTCCGACGCCGGAGCGGGACGTGGAGAAGCCGTTTTTGATGCCGGTGGAGGACATTTTCACGATCCAGGGACGGGGGACGGTGGCGACGGGGCGGATTGAGCGCGGGGTGGTGAAGATCAACGAGTCGGTGGAGGTGATCGGCATCCGGGACACGCGGACGACGGTGGTGACGGGTGTGGAGATGTTCAAGAAGTTGCTGGACTC
>JBGTBQ010000185.1:0-1625 GCA_041749275.1 Pyrinomonadaceae bacterium
CGAGGTCGCGCGGCACGTTCGCCGCGCCGTCCGACACCAGCACGATGGCGGAGAGCGGCACGCCCGCCGAACGGCGCGCGGCTTCCGAGATAGCGCCGCCCAGATCGCTCGCCGCGCCCTCGCCGAAAAGCTCTTCGCCGCCGCCCAGTCCGGCAATCTCGCCGGAGAAGGCGTAGCGGTCTGTCTTAAACGTCTCGCCGAGACGCGCGAGAAAAGTGCTCTCGGTGGAGAAGAGCGCGCTCTTCATCGCTTCGAGGCGCGTCTGGCGTTCAGGCGCGTCTGCGATTTGCATACTGCGCGAATCGTCCGCGAGGACGGCGACCGAAGTGCTGCGCGGGATGACCGAAGGGACGACGACGACCGGCCTCAGCAGGAGGAAGACGAGCAGCGCGAAGAGAGCCGTGCGGAGCGCGATCAGCCCGACGAGCCTCGCCCCGCCGAGACGCGGGCGCGGGCGGATGTAGACGAAATAGATGAAGGCAAAGAAGAGAAGCGCGCCCACGACGAGCAGGGCGGGGTGCGGGCGCAGGCCGAAGCTGAACTGGCCGTTGGTGAAAACGGCCCGCTCATGCCCGAATAAAAACTGCACGAGTCGTTCCATGCGCCGACGCTCGACTGATTAAACCGCGGCCCGCCAAACGGCTCCGAGCCACAGCGGGCGTATAGTCAGGAGCCGAGTCTAAAGCCCTCCGCCCTGATATGCCAACCGTTATCCCGCGCGTCTGGAGAGATTAATTAACTACCGGAGAGACAGAAGCGGCGTGACGCATATTAACTTCCGGCGGCCCCCAGGTTGTTGTTCAACGAGTTCCAGCGTCATGGTAGCCAACGCGCGCCGGTGAAATCATTGCGATGACGTAAAAGGTTGTAAAAGTTCCCGCCGTGGAGCGTCGTGCGATGAGCGCTCGCTCCGCCCGCCGAAGGTGCGCGCCGGCGCAGTCCTCGCCGCGACGGATTGTCGCGCGGCGAGGGCGCTGCGTCGCCGCCGGCTGGGGCTTGCAACTCGTTGGCCGGTTGTGACATCATAGCCCCCGGTTACTCCTTCTCTCTTGCATCAACGGTGATGCGCCACATGCTAAGGATTCTTCGCGGCGGCGTTTGGGATGGTTCGAGAGTAGGTTGATTGCAACTTCAGAAGCGGCTCCTCTCTTAGGGAGCACCCGAACGCGAGCCTTCGCTGCCCACCGTTACATCGAAGCCACAAATTCGCAGCTTCTCTCAGATACTCCTGTGCAAGGAGAAGGTACACGTCTATGTCAATGAAACTCTACGTCGGTAATCTCTCGTTCCAGACTTCGAGCGAAGATTTGCAAGAACTGTTCGCCAAGGCCGGGACGGTCGAGTCGGCTTCGGTCGTCGAAGACCGCGAAACGGGTCGCTCACGCGGCTTCGGATTCGTCGAGATGTCCACCAACGAGGAGGGCCAGGCGGCCATCCAGCAGTTCAACGGTAAGGAATTCAACGGTCGCAATCTGACCGTTAACGAAGCGCGCCCGCGCGAAGATCGCGGCGGACGCGGTGGTGGTGGTGGTGGTGGTCGCGGGGGCTATGGCGGCGGCGGCGGTGGCGGTCGTGGCGGTGGCTACGGCGGCGGCGGCAACCGTGGCGGCGGCGGGGGCTATGGC
>JBGTBQ010000186.1:0-11524 GCA_041749275.1 Pyrinomonadaceae bacterium
GAACTCAAGCTCCTTAAAGTCGAAGTCGGGGTTGGGCACGTCGAGCTTCATCTCTTCGGGCCGCCCTCGCGGGTTGATGGTGAAGGTGACGAAGCCGCGCGGGAAGGGATAGACGATGGAGTCGCGCCATTTGATGCGGAAGGTGTCGAAGTGCCAGTGTTCGAGGTCGCCGACGAAGTTGGGCGAGGGGACGAGGCGCAGGACGAGCTTGCCGTCCACCACCTCGACCCTTGCATCGCCGAACATCGCGCCGGTGTAGGCGCCGGCGTAAGCCGCGAGCGGGAGCGACGGCTTGGTATCGGGGACGCGCGAGTCTTCGACCTTTTTCGCGGCGGCGGCGGCGGCTTCCTTGCCCTGTTTCGCGCGGGCGAGATAGTCGGCGCTCCAATCGCGCGCGGGCACGCCGAGAAACGTGTCGAAGACCTTGTTGACGAGGATATTCGAGAGAGGCGTCTCCGAGTTGGTGAGGACGACGAGGCCGAGGTTCTCTTCGGGCAGCATCGCCACCTGCGAGATCATGCCGTCGAGTCCGCCGCCGTGTGAGACGACCTTGCGTCCGTGATAGTCGCTGAGAGACCAGCCGAGGCCGTAGAGGTTGAAGTGTCGCGTTGGGTTGAACTTCTCCGCCGCTTCGCTCGTGCCGCCGACGATGGTGTGCGGCGTCCACATCTCGCGCGAACGGTCGGCGCTGAAAATCTTCCTGCCTTCGTAAGCGCCGCGACCGAGTTGGAGACGAATCCACTGGGCCATCTCCGCGACCGAAGAGTTAATGGCCGCCGCGCCGCCTGAGTTATCCACGTTGTCGTAACGGATGACGCGCAGTTTACCGTCCAACTCGTTGTGCGGCGTGGCGATGTTGTCGGTCTGCAAAAGCTCCGCGTGCTTCGTCGTCGTCCGGCGCATACCGAGCGGCGAGAAAAATCTCTCCTTTACGAAGTCGTCCCAACTCTTGCCGGTGACGGCGGGGACGATCTCGCCGGCGGCGAGGAACATGATGTTCTGATAGCCGTAGGCCGAGCGGAAGGACGAAGTGGGTTTGAGGAATCGGACGCGGCGGAGGATTTCGTCGCGGTTGTAGGTGGTCTCGAACCAGAGCAGGTCGCCGCCGAAGGTGGCGAGGCCGCTGCGATGGCTGAGGAGGTCGCGCACCGTTAGCTCGCGCGTGACATAAGGGTCGTAGAGCTGGAAGCCCGCGAGGTGTTTCGTCGCCGGGTCGTTCCAACCGATCTTCTTCTCATCAACGAGGATGGCGAGCGCGGCGGCGGTGAAGGCTTTTGAGTTCGAGGCGATGGCGAAGAGCGTGTCGGCGTCCACGCTGGCCGCCTTGCCCAACTCGCGCACGCCGTAACCTTTGGCGAACACCACCTTGTCATCCTTCACAATCGCCACGGCGAACCCCGGCGCCTTCCAGTCCGCGCCGGCCTTCGCGGCATAAGCGTCAATCTCTTTCAGACGCTCCGCGAGGGGAGGCGTCTGCGCGAGGAGCGAAGGCGTGAGGATGAACAGTAGTAGAAAGAGAAGTGGGAAACGAAACGAATGCTGACGCATGGCGAGTGCCTTTCGGTGGATGCTTATGCTCGTAGTTACATTTGAAGGTTGAATATGCATCAGGGCAAGCTAACTGGCCCCGCCGCGTAGCGGCGTTTGACTTTAGCCGGGCGTTTCAACGCCCGGTCGGCCCACGGACAAACACCCCGTCGCGTCAGCGACGCCTGAACCATGCTCGTCCGTTCAGGCGTCGCTGACGCGACGCGACACGGTGTCGGCCTCTCCCCGGCCTTGAAAGGCCGGGCTAAATTCACTCGCCGCTACGCGGCGGATTGATGCACAGTGGACAGGTGCTTGCACCTGTCCCACAGTCCTCACATTATTTGAAAAGCGGAAGCCGCCGCAAGAAAAAAGCGGCGCGCCTCGAACCTTGAGGCGCGCCGCCGTTAACTCTTACACCTAGCTTCGCCGGCTTACTTCTTATCTTCCGTGACGGTGAAGCTCCGCGTCGGCGTGAGCGACTGTCCGGAGACGCGGTCGCGGATGCGGAGGGCGATCTCATAGTCGCCCGCGGGAAGCTCCGCGGTCGGAAGCAGGCGGGCGAGGGTCAGGCGCTGCCCGGCATCCGAGATGCCGCGCCAGTCTTCGGCCTGCTTGAAGACTTCCTTGCCGCCCTTCAGCAGGACGTACTCCACGTCCACCGAGGGACGCAAGGTCGTCTGGTCAACGCCCGCGTTGTAAATCTGCATGAAGATGCCCACGTCCTGCCCGCGTTTGAAGACGCCGGCGACGTTCGGGATGACCTTGTGCTGGCCGATGGTGAACATCCCCGGCAGTTGATCCCTGAGCGTCTGCAACTTCACGGCAAGCACCATCGTCGAGGCCGAGAGCTTGTCCGCCTCGTACTTCGGCACGTAAAAGCCGACGGCCTTGAGCTGCTGCGAGCCGGAGTTGATGTCGCGGATCAGCAGGTCAACCTTGTAGTTGCCCGGCGGGAGCGGCACCACGCGCTGGTAGACCGACTTGCGCTCTTTCGCCTCCGCCAACTCTTCGACGGTCGCGGTCGTCACGACCGGGTCTTCAAAGCTGGTCACGCGGCGACCGTTGACCGAGGTCACGCGACCGTAGATGTTGAGACGCGCGATCTGCATACCGCCGGACGTGTCAAACTTCAGGTCGCGGTTGTCGGCCTGCACGGTGATGGCCGTGATGACGCTGTTGTCCGACTGGCGGAAGAAGTCCACACGCGCGTCAACGTCGAGCGCGTTGAGGTCTTCGACCGGGCTGCTGACGAGCTTGAGCAGGTTCTGTTCCAGCGCCTCGTTGATTTGCGGCGGCTTCTGGAGGTCAACGATGCGCTGCATCCACTCGAACTGGCTGTCCTGCACGCGCCCGCCCGGCCCGTTATAGCCGAAGCTGCCGTAGCCGGCGATGCGGTCGGACTTGTCCGAGAGGCCGAGCTGCTCGTTGAGCGTCAGGCCCGCGCCGGGGATGTGCAAGAGCGCATCCTTCTCGTTGGGCGAGCGGGCGATGCGATATTCACCGGAGCCGGTCGGGTCCACGAACTCGATCTCGATGCCGGAGCCGACGCCGGGCAGGTGACGGTAGAACCAAGTCTCGAAGGGATAGGTCGAGGTCGAGCCGCCGCCGTGGTACGAGGGGCGGTCGTACTGGCCTCCCATCGGGTGCGTCTCTTTCTCGTGCGGCGGGCCGTACATGATGTAGATGCGCCCGCGGTCGGACTTCCATCCCGGAATGCCGGAGGCGAAGTGCTGGTTGGCGTAGGCGATGCGCTCGAAGTGCTCTTCGAGGTATTCGTTCACCTCGGTGTCGGGGTTCGGGTCGCGACGACGCCAGAACATCTCGATATACTGCTCGCGCTCCTCGTCGGTGGCGAGCTTCTTGAACGCTTTCTTCTCGTCCTCGGTGATGATGTAGGCGACATCTTCGTTGATCCACTTCTTGAAGATGTCATTCCGCTCCTTCTTGACCGTGCGGTCACGGTCGGGCACGTCCTGAGCGTCCTGCTTCTTTTTGCTCTTGTCCTTCTGCGCCCAGACGGGGGCGACGGGGACGATGAAGAGCAGGCTGAGGGCTAGGGCCAGAGAGCGCGTCCAATGTTGACGGGCCATCGCTGTAAACTCCTGTGTCTGGTGAACCAAATTTCCGCTTGTCGCCCGCCGGCTAAGTGCGGGCTTTGTGTTTGAAGTGTCCGTTGGAAACTTCCGCGACCGGAACCACGAAAATGGCGACGCTGGATCGCCGCGAAAGTGCGTCTCATCGAAGAGGCGTCGAACCCAGTCATCGCCCAACTTTCGGGCCGGATTTTAGAGCCTTTTGAGAGACACAGTCAAGATGCCGGCGGCGGCGTTTCGGTTGCCCGACAAGCAGGGATGAAGGATGAGGGATGGGGGATGAAATATAGGCAAACCCGGCTTTTTCATCCTTCATCCTTCATCTCTTATCCTTCCGCTGTCCGTGGCCTGCCGAACATCCACGCGATGAAGATGGAGATAAGGTACAGCACGGCCATCGGCGCGGCGAAGAGCATCATGTTGAACATGTCGCTGGTGGGCGAGAGCACGGCGGCGGCGATGAGGATGATGATGGTCGAGATGCGCCAGTGGCTGACGAGGAACCCCGCGTTGATGATGCCGATGCGTGAAAGAACGTAGGTGACCGCCGGCATCTGGAAGACGACGCCCATCGCGAGCATGATGAGGATGATGAAGTCGAAGTAGTCGGTCGCGTTCAGAAAGAGCCGGAAGTCGTCGCCGAGGCCCAACAGATATGTGACCGCCGGGGGGAAAAGCACGTAGTAGGCGAAGGCCGCGCCGACGAGGAAAGAGATGGTCGAGAGAAAGATGAATGGCAGCGCGTAGCCGCGTTCGTGCGGGTAGAGGCCGGGCGCGATGAAGGCCCAGATTTGCCACAGGAGGAACGGCACCGAGATGCAGACCGCCGCGTAGAGCGAGACTTGCAGGTAGAGCGAGAAAGGCTCGATGGCGGTGCGGACGACGAGCCGGTCGTCGCCGCCCGCCGGGTCTCCGGGGCGTCCCTGAAAGTCCGCCGGCAGGCGGACGCCCTTCGGAATCACGGTCGGGCCGGAGAAGATGGGTTCATCCGTGAAGATGCCCAACTGTCCCGTTTGGTCGCGCGCCACACGCGCCATGACCGAGGCGCCGACGGGGATCAGTCCCGTGCCGAGCTTTGTCGCTTCCGCGAAGACGTAGCGACCGGCGTCTCCCTCCTTCAAGTCGTTGAGCGAGAGGATGGCTTCGCCGCCGGTCAAACCTTGCAGTGGGACGGGGCGGCGCGCGGCGTCGGCCAGCGCGCGGCGGACGGGAACGGAGAGGAAGTTGTAGATGTGGTCGGAGACAAACCAGCATCCGACGAGCGCGACGAAGACGAACACGACCGAACGCATGAGCCGCCGCCGCAACTCGTCCAAGTGTTCGAGAAACGACATCTGCGCGCCGAGCCGCGACTCTCCGCGCTCGTCGTCCTGTTCGGTGTCGGCAATGGTTGACGCCATCAGTGAAATTCAGAGCGTATAGCGAAATCAAAGCTCCGTCGGAGCGAGATGTTTGTAGCCCTGAGCCGATTATAGAATCAGCAGCTCCGGAGGAGCGGAATGTTTAGAGTTCGCCCCTCCGGAGCCGCGGCGCAAATATAAAACTCATAGCTCCAAACATTCCGCGTCTGACGGCGCTGTCTCGCCGTCCTACATTGAACACGCACTTGAAAATCGGGTCTGCCCTACGTCGTACTTCTATAACCAGTCCTGCTTGCTGTCGGACGCGGAATTATCCGTGCCGGCTGCCTCTTCGACTTCTTCCGCGGCAGTTTCCGAATCCGTCAAGCCACGGGCGACGGTTTGCTCTTCGGTCGCATTCAACGCGCCGCCGTCGCCGCCCCACACGCCGGAGGCGTCGCCTTCGGGCAGCACGGCGGGCGACGCCGTGCCCGCTTGCTCGATGTGCGTGGCGCTCTCGGAGGAGCGCTCCATTTCGACCTCGTACTCCCACGTGCGCTTGAAGTCCTCGGACGCGCGTCTGAACTCGGCGAGAGCGCGCCCGACGGTGCGCCCGATTTCCGGCAGCTTGCGCGGGCCGAAGACGAGCAGCGCCACCGCCGCGATGACCAGCAACTCGGTCGTCCCCAGAAACTCGAAGACCAGAAGCATGACAGGCATGGATGAAGTTCACAGTTCAAGGCTCAAGGTTCAAAGTTCGCGTGTCAGTTTTGACTGTGAACTTTGAACCTTGAACTGTGAACTACTCTTTCTTGTATTCCGGCGGATAATAGATGACTTCGATGGCGCGCCCGCCGACGCCCTTCGTGTAGAAGGAGAGCGAGCGGTCGCGGTGTTCCTTGATGGGGCGGTTCTCGCGCCGCGCCGCCTCTTCGAGCGCCTCGCGCGTCTCGACGCGGATGCCGAAGTGCGGCGGGTGCTTCGAGCCGGGCGGCAACAGCGCAAGGCCGAACCCGCGCGCGTCCCTCAGCATCGCCCAATCCTCGTAGAGCGTCTCGACGCTAAAGCCGAGCCGCTCGTACTCCGCCACATCGCGCCGCAAGTCCTCCGACTCGACCGCGATGTGATCCAGCACGCCCTCCACGCGCAACTCTGTCTGTGCCTGCATCACAACCTCCATGAGAAAAGGGATGAAGGATGAGGGATGAGGGATGAGGAAGAAAATCCTTCAACGATTTTCGCCACGTCTTCATCCCTCATCCTTCATCCTTCATCCTTCTCTTCATCCTTCATCCTTTCTCTGCCCACGCTGCGCCGTACTTCTCCGCGTAGACGACGCGCTCAAGCTCGAAGCGGCCCGTATAGGGTTTGTCGGGCGGCGCGGCGCGACCGATGGCGAGGAGCGCGACCACTTCGCCCTCTTCGGGGATGCCGAACTCGCGTTTGACGGCGGCGGCGTCAAAGCCTTCCATCGGCGCGGTGTCGAAGCCGTAAGCCTCGGCCACGAGCATGATGGTCGTGAACCCGATCATCGTATGGCGGTTGACCCAGAGCGCCGGGTCGAGGGTGGAGATAAATTGGATGGCGCCCTGCGCGGCCTTCTCGACGTTTTCGGGCCGGCCCATGCCGCGCTCGGCGCCCGCGCGGAAGACTTCGCTGGCGCGCTCCTTCCACTCTTCTTTCATGCCGACGGCGATGATGACGACCGGCGCCTCGCCGACCTTCGGCTGGTTGAAGGCGACCTGTTGCAGCCGCTGGCGGTTCTCCGCGCCGCGCACGACGATGAAGCGCCACGGTTGCAGATTATAACCGGACGGCGCCTGCGTCCCGAGTTGCAGGATGGCGTTCAAATATTCTTCGGGCACCTCTTCGTCGGTGAAATGATTGGTCGCGCGGCGGTCGAGCAGTAGCTCGGTCAAAGGCTTCAGCGGCGTACCGTCGGGCCGCGTGGTCGGAAAGTTCGTCGGCTTGTCCTGCATGTCGCAACACCCCTTCGTCGGACACTGTCGGTTGATGAGAGCGAAAAGATTGTAACGCAAAAGGAGAGCGAGCAGTGAGCGGCGGTCGAGACAGGTCAGAACCCGGAGCGGTAGCGACGGGGTAGGGCGCTCGTTGCTGCTCAAACCACGCGCGGGGCGACACCGACCCGCCCGCTACCGCAGGCGGTTCTGACCTGTTCGGCATCGCTCGCTGGAATCCTTGACAGCGGTGCTCTTCCTGCGCGAACCTCACAGGTAAACGGACGGAACAAACGATTATGACGAATGGAACGCCGCGCATCGTCTCGCTTCTCCCCTCGGCGACGGAGATCGTGTGCGCGCTCGGACTCGAAGACGCGCTCGTGGGCATCACGCACGAATGCGATTTTCCCGCGTCGGTCGAAGCGAAGCCGCAGCTTACGCGCAGCCGCATCTCGCACGAGACGATGACGAGCCGCGAGATTGACCACGCCGTCCGCTCGCAGCTCGATGGGCACGGCTCGATCTACGACCTCGACGAAAAATTACTGAGTGAGTTGAAGCCGGATTTAATCATCACGCAGGAACTGTGCGAGGTGTGCGCCGTCAGTTACAAGACGGTGCGCGAGGCGGCGCGCGTGCTCGACGCCGACGCGCGCGTGGTCTCTCTGGAACCGAACACGATTCGAGGCATCTTCGACACCATCCGCACGGTCGGCGAGTTGACGGGTAGGGAAGCGGAAGCCGCGCGTCTCATCGGCGAGTTGTCGGTGCGTCTCGACGCGCTGGCCGTCGTGCTGACGGAGGTCGAACGCCGACCGCGCACGCTGATGCTCGAATGGCTGGAGCCGCCCTTCGCGCCCGGCCATTGGGTGCCCGAACAGGTCGCGTTCGCCGGCGGCGACCCGACCTTCGGACGCGCGGGCGAAAAGTCCACGGTCGCCACGGCGGAAGAGATACAGGAGTATGCGCCCGAAGTCGTCGTGCTCATCCCCTGCGGCTACTACAAGGAAGACATCCTGCGCGCATTGCCGCAAGCGCAACTGCCGCGCGGCTGGCACGAACTGCCGGCGGTGCGTGATGGAGAAGTGTGGGCCGTTGACGCGACCTCTTACTTTAGCCGTCCCGGCCCGCGCGTCGTCGAGGGCGCGGAAATCCTCGCGCGCATCCTGCACCCTCAAGTGTTCGGCGAGCCGGACGAAAAGGACGCGGTGCGCGTCAGCGCTGACCTGATGTTGGTCGCGCAATTATGAAATTGGGCGTCTTCGTAACCATGATGAGGTGACATCATTGCCGGTTGAGGGACTCCACATCCGCCGGGCCGAGCCGGACGATTACCGGGCCGTCTATGAAATTTTCAGTGGCCCGAAGGCGTTCGCCGGGACGCTTCAGTTGCCGTATCCTTCGCTCGAAGAGTGTCGGCGGCGGCTCGCGGAGACGCCCGACGGTGCGTATAACCTCGTGGCGGTCGTCGGCGAGCGCGTGGTCGGGATGTTGGGGGTGCAGACGTTCCCGAACAGGCCGCGGCGGCGACACGCCGGTCAGGTCGGGTTAGCCATCCATGATGATTCGCAAGGTAAGGGCGTGGGGACGGCTCTCATGCACGCGGGCATCGAACTGGCGGACAAGTGGCTCAACCTCAGACGGCTGGAGCTTGAAGTCTACACGGACAACGAGCCTGCGATTCGCCTCTATGAGCGGTTCGGATTCGAGCGCGAAGGGACGTTGCGACAGTATGCGTTCCGCGACGGCGTCTACGTTGATTCGTATGTGATGGCGCGTCTCAAGGACTGATCGAGTCTGACGTTTCATCCGCGGCAACCCTCGTCAGTATTCCACAAAGATAGAGGAGTAAAACGATGGCGTACTTTCTGCTACAGGGAGCCTACACCGCTGAGTCTTGGAAGACTTTAGTGTGGAATCCAGCGAACCGGGTTGAAGCCATCCGCCCGGTCATTGAAAAATTGGGCGGACGGATCGAAAGCTCATTCTTCACCTTCGGAGAATATGACGTGGTGCTGATTATGCGGATGCCCGACAATATCAGCGCCGCCGCTTTCGCCTTCGCCATCGCGGCGGGCGGAGCCTTCAAGTCGCACAAGACGACGCCGCTGTTGAGCATGGAAGAAGGGGTCGAAGCCATGAAGAAATCCGGCGGAACGGGATACCAACCGCCAGTCAGTTAGAAACTGAAACAAGTTGAAGCAGTCGCCGCCACGGACTTCGGACACAAACATCCGCATGAGCAGTCCGACGCCCAGAACGAAATGGCGTGGGAGATGATGTGTCCGGACGCCCGTTGCGCGCGCATACTTTAGCCTGCGCGTCCATCCGGTGCGGGTGGTCGCCGCGGATAATTTGAAGGGAGGAACGATTGAGGAAAAGTAAGAAGAAAAAGAAGGTCAAGAAGAGGAGCGCGGCGATGCGGAACATCAGCCGCGTGGACTACGAGCGGCGACACATGTATGGCTGGCTGGTGCGTGTGATGCGCAACGGCCTGACGCGCCAGAAATTCTTCTCCGACAGCGTGTTCGGCGGCAAAAGGGCGTCGCTCTATGCGGCCAGAAAGCACCGCGACGCAGTGGTCGCCGCCTATCCGCTGCCACTGCGCGGCAACATGTTCGACCGCAAGACAGCACGCAACACAAGCGGCTACGCCGGCGTCAGCCGCACACGCTCGAAGCGAAAAGGGCATTACTACGACGTGTGGCAGGCGGGCTGGGTGTTGCCGAACGGCAAACACGTCACGCGCAAGTTCGGCTTTTCGGAGGGTGGGCGCAGCGAGTTAGCGGCTAAACGGCTCGCCATTAAAGCCCGGCGCGAGGCGCTGGACGCGATGGGGCAGAAGTAGAAAGGCGCAAGTAAATTAAGGCGCAAGTGGAAGGCAGGCGGCGGTGTATGCGTCTTCCACTTGCGCCTTTTACCTTCAGTGCGGCTTTCAGCCTTTTGGTCTTCACGCCGCGCTTGACGCTCCGTTCGCGCTGTAAGTGATGACAAAGCGCTCTTGCACAACGCTTCGTTGATCCGCGCCGTCTTCGTCAGACGGGTTCTCGTTTACGGCGCGCGGCGTGTGACGGATTTGGGATTGCCGAGGGCGGCGGCTCGTTTGCGTTGGTGCGCTTCGAGTTGGCGCCGGCGTTCGTGGGTGGCGTCCTGCCTGAGACGTATGAGGCGGCGGATGTAGAGCGTGACGAACAGCGCGGGGACGATCATAAAGGCGAGGAAGATGATGATGGCGATGTCCATGCTGCTTAAACTCTCCGTCGGGAATTGCGGCGGCGCTATTATTACAAAAGAAGTTCACCCGCTGGCAAGCGTGCTCAGGATAATCAATGCGGACGAGTAAACGCCGGTCGCACCGCCCGTGTGGTGAAGGCTCGTGAACAAGAGCACCGGCATATCGAAAAACGTGTTTGGATATTCAAGGGTTGCGTTGCGGGCGCAGGAAGGTTGGCGATGGTCGTGGCCGGTGCGGGTTAGTGCTTTAGGCGCTGGCGCTGAGGTCGTGGCGACCGAGCTTGAGGTAGAGACCACGGCGCGTGAGACCGAGTTCGCGCGCCGCGCGTGAGATGTTGCCGTTGTGCTTGCGGAGCGCTTCGGCGATCATGCGGCGCTCAAGCTCGGCGGTGGCGTCGGCGAGCGTCATGCCTTGCTCGATGGCGTCGTTGGCCGCGCGCGTCGCCGCCGCGTTGATCGGCGTGACGGTCGCGGGAGCGGCGATGCGTCGGAGTTCGGGTGAGAGGTGGTCGGGCGTGAGGATGGCGCCGTCTTCGGCGCGAGCGACGATGCGCTGGATTTCGTTCGTGAGCTGGCGGACGTTGCCGGGCCAGTCGCAGACCATCAGCAGATCGAGCGTCTGCGGCGTGATTGTGATGTCGCGTCGTTTGAAGCGCGTCGAGTAATGGTTGATGTAGTAGTTGACGATGCTCGGCACTTCCGCGCGACGCTCGCGCAGAGGCGGGACGCGCAGGCGGATGACGTTGAGCCGATAGTAGAGGTCTTCACGGAAACGCCCGTCGGCGACCATCGCTTCGAGGTCGCTGTTGGTGGCGGCGATGATTCGCACGTCCACTTTGACGGGGCGCTGCTCGCCGAGGGGCTGAATCTCTCCCTCCTGCAAGAACCTTAAAATCTTCGGCTGCACGTCGAGCGGCAGATCGCCGATCTCGTCGAGAAAGAGCGTGCCGCCGGCGGCGGAGCGAATAACGCCGAGCGAGTCGTTGACCGCGCCGGTGAACGCGCCGCGCCGGTAGCCGAAGAGATAACCTTCGGACAACTCCTTCGGCACCGCCGTGCAGTTGAAAGGGACGAAGACCTTGTTGCGGCGCGACGAGAGCGCATGGATGGCGCGTGCGACCAGCTCCTTGCCCGTGCCCGACTCGCCCGTGACGAGCACGGTCACATCCGACGAGCGAATCTTGTGCACCTCTTCGACGAGCTGCGTCATCGCCGGACTCGAATGGATAAAGCCGGGCATCAGGCTCGCGCCCGCGAGCGAGTCGGGCGCTTCGGCGCTTTGGCCCGCGCGGGCGCGCGAGCGCAAGGCGCACACGTCCATGCCGAGTTCGACGACGCGCAGGAGCGGTTCCATCGGCGAGCCATC
>JBGTBQ010000187.1:0-5554 GCA_041749275.1 Pyrinomonadaceae bacterium
ACAGCTACTTGATTGCCATCGGGCGAGAACCGTGCATCGATCGGATACCCGGCGGTGCTTTGCAACTCGCGCGCCTTGCCGGTCGTACGGTCTAACAGGTACAGCGAGCCGGACAGCGGCACGAGGATTTGCCGGCCATCACGCGACAGCTCCCGCGCTTCATCGAAGCGACGGGCGGACTCGCCGCCGACGCACAGACGGATGTCGCGCCGACGGTCGGCGGGCGCGTGGTCTTCGTCGGCGTTGACCTCGGCAGCTTCGTGCAACGCGGTCAGGTACTCGTCCGGCTCGACGACGCGGACGCGCGTCTGCGACTCGAACAATCGCGGACGCAACTCGCGCAGGCGCAGTCCGCCGTCCGGCAGGCCGAAGAGCGCATCGGCCTGCGGCCCGGCCAAGCCTTCGACCCGGTGCGCGTCGCCGAAGTCGGGGCCGCGCGCGCGGCGCTCGATTTAGCGGAGCGGCAGCTCAGACGCTACGAGCAGCTCCTCGAATCCGGCGACGTGTCGCGCTCGGCTTACGACCAGCAGAAGGCGCAGCGCGACCAACTCCGGCAGCAGTACGACGCGCAAGTCGCGCTCGCACGCCAGTCGTTCGCCGGGGTGCAGACCGCACGCGCCGCCGCCGAGACCGCCCGTGTCGCCGTCGAGCAGGCACGGAAGGCCGTCAGCGATGTCGTGGTCTATTCGCCCATCAGCGGCTTCGTCGCCGAGCGCCCCGCGGACCTCGGCGAGTACATCTCGACCTCGATGAAAGTGGCGACCATCGTGCGGACGAATCCTCTGCGCGTCAGGATTGATATCCCGGAGCAGTCCATCTCGTCCGTCTCGACGGGGCAGAGCGTGTCGGTCAACGTCAGCGCCTACCCCGACCGCGCCTTTGCCGGTCGCGTCGCGCGCATCTCGCCGAACGTCTCGGCGCAGTCGCGCACGCTCACCGTCGAAGCCGAGGTCGAGAATGGCGCGAACCTGCTCAAGCCCGGACAGTTCGCCACGATTCGCATCCTGTTGCCTGAGTCCACGCCCGCGACGCTCGTCCCCGAACGCGCCGTCCGCACCGAAGGGAGCACGAGCCGCGTCTTCATCATCAAGGACGGCGTCGCGCAGGAGCGCCTCGTGCAAATCGGACAGAAAGAGGGCGACCTCGTCGAGATCAAAGGCAACGTCGCGGCGGATGAACTCGTCGCCACGTCGAACGTCGAGCAGTTGAGCGACGGCGTGTCCGTCAGACAATAGAGCTGTTAGCGATTAGCTGCTAGCGTTTAGCCAAAGCCAAAAGGCAGAGCGCTAGTTGCTCACAGCTAAACGCTCTCAACAAGCGGAGCTTGTTCCATGCAAAAGCTTGCCGAAATCTGTGTCCGCCGCCCCGTCTTTGCGACGATGCTCATTCTGTCGTTGACGGTCGTGGGCGCGTTCTCGTTCCTGTCGCTCGGCGTTGACCTCTTCCCGAAGATTGACCTGCCGACAATCACCGTGACGGTCGTCAACGTCGGCGCCAGCCCGCGCGAAGTCGAGACGGAGATCACCGACAAGGTCGAGGCCGCCGTCAACACCATCAGCGGCATTGACGAACTGCGTTCGACATCGGTCGAGGGCGTCTCGCAGGTCTTCATCACGTTCCTGCTGGACAAGAACGCCGAGACCGCCGCTAACGAGGTGCGCGACAAGGTCAACCTCATCACGGGCGACCTGCCGGAAACCGCCGAGCAGCCGATCATCCAGAAACTCGACACGGACGCCGCGCCGGTCTTACGCATCGCCGTCAGCGCGCCGCGCGCGCTGCGCGACGTGACGGACATCGCCGACAAGCAGATCAAGAAGCGCATCGAGAGCATCAACGGCGTCGGCAACGTCCAGATTGTCGGCGGCGCGGTGCGCGAGATACACGTCTGGGTTGACCCGGACAAGATGCGCGCCTTCAACGTGACCGTGCCTGAAGTGGTCGCCGCCGTTCGCGCGCAGAACATGGAGGTGCCGGGCGGGCGCGTGAACGAGGGCACGCGCGAGTTGACGGTGCGGACGATGGGGCGCATCACCGACCCGAAGGAGTTCAACAACATCTCCGTCGCACTGCGCGGCGGCTATCCCGTGCTCATCAAAGACATCGGCTATATCGAAGACAGCACGGAGGAGCAGCGCACGACGGCACGCCTGAACGGACAGCCCGCCGTGACGCTCATCGTCTCGAAACAGTCGGGGCAGAACACGGTCAGCGTCGCCGAGGCGATTAAAGAACGCCTGAACGAAATTGGGCCGACGCTCCCGAAAGACGTGCGGACGCAGATCGTCGGCGACCAGTCTATCTTTATCAAAGCGGCGGTCGAGTCAATCGAAACGCACCTGATCGAAGGCGGCCTGCTCGCCGCGCTCGTCGTCTTTCTGTTTCTGTGGAACGTGCGTTCGACCTTCATCGCGGCCATTGCCATTCCGACCTCGATCATCGCCACGTTCGGCCTGATGGCGGCGATGAACTACACGCTCAACCAGATCACGATGCTCGCCCTGACGCTGATGGTCGGCATCGTGATTGACGACGCCATCGTCGTCCTTGAGAACATCTACCGCTTCATCGAAGAGAAGGGGATGCCGCCCTTTCAGGCGGCCATCGAAGGCACGCGCGAGATCGGTCTCGCCGTCATGGCGACGACGCTCTCTTTGCTCGCCGTCTTCATCCCGGTCGGCTTCATGGGCGGCATCGTCGGGCGCTTCATGTCCTCCTTCGGCCTGACGAGCGCGTTCGCGGTCGCGGTGTCGCTCGTCGTCTCGTTCACGCTGACGCCGATGCTCGCCGCGCGTCTCATCAAGCGCAAAGAGGCGACGGAGGGGCCGGGGACGGCGAGTCTCCCGTCCGAGGGGGATGCGCCCGCGCTCCTCGCCGACGAGTCGCGCGTCGTGGCGGGCGAGCCGTCGCGGAACTTCGAGTCGCACGAGACGGCGGAGGGCGAAGCGACGGACGTGCCGCCGCTGGAAGCGGTGGCGAGCGAGCCGGAGCTTGTCCCGCACGGCGCGCGAAAAGAGAGAGGCTCAAAAGAGTCGCGCTTCTACCGACCGATTGACCGCACTTACACTTGGTTGCTGGGTTGGGCGATGGCGCACCGTTGGGCAGTCGTGCTGATGTGCGTGGGCGTCATCATCAGCATCATTCCGCTCTTCCGCTTCGTCGGCAAAAACTTTCTCCCCGTTGACGATCAGTCGCAGTTCGAGATCAACGTTCGCGCGCCCGAAGGCTCGACGCTCGCCTTCACCTCCACGCTCGTCGAAAAAATCGCCGCCGACATCCGCGCGAACGTGCCGTCCGTCACCGATACGCTCGTCACCATCGGCGGCGGGCAGCAGGAGCAGGTCAACGTCGCCTCCATTTACATCAAGCTCGCGCCGATTCACGAGCGCGACCTGACGCAGGACGAGTTGATGGTTGCGTCGCGCGATTTACTTGCCAAGTACCCGAAGGACTTGCGGACGAGCGTGCAGCAGGTGGCGGCCATCTCCGGCGGCGGCTTTCGCAACGCCGACATCCAGTACGTCATCGGCGGCCCAGACTTGCAGAAGCTGACGGAGTATTCCGACCGGCTCCTTGAGAAGATGAAGACCATCCCGGACGTGGTTGACGTTGACTCGACGCTCATCAACGGCAAGCCCGAAGTACGTATTCAGATTGATCGCGCCCGCGCCGCCGACCTCGGGGTGCGCGTCGGCGACATCGCGCAGGCGTTGAACGTCCTCGTCGCCGGGCAGCAGGTTTCGACCTTCAACGAGGGCACGGACCAGTACGACGTGCGCGTGCGCGCGGTGAGCGAGGCGCGCACCAGCCCACAGGCGCTGGAAAATCTCTTCGTGCAATCGTCGAAGATGAGTTGGACGAATCTCTCGAATCTCGTCCGCGTCGAGGAGGGCACGGGGCCGTCGGCGATTGAGCGTCTGAACCGGCAGCGGCAGGTGACGCTGCTCGCCAACGTCCGCCCCGGCGGCTCGCAGGCGGCGGTCATCGAGCAACTGAACGCTTACGCGGCGGAGCTGAATATTGACTCCTCGTACTCGACGGGCCTCGCCGGTCGCTCGAAGGAGCTGGGGAAAGCGGGCGGCTACTTCGCGCTCGCCTTCTTCCTCTCGTTCGTCTTCATGTACATGGTGCTGGCCGCGCAGTTCGAGTCGTTCATCCACCCCATCACGATCCTCCTGACGCTGCCGCTCGCCATCCCGTTCGGCATCCTCTCGCTGCTCGTGATGGGGCAGACGGTGAACATTTTTTCCGGCCTCGGCCTGTTGCTGCTGTTCGGCGTGGTGAAGAAGAACGCGATTTTACAGATTGACCACACGAACGAGTTGCGCGCGCATGGGATGGAGCGTTACGAGGCCATCATTCAGGCGAACCGCGACCGTCTGCGACCGATTCTGATGACGACTATCGCGCTCGTCGCCGGAATGATTCCGCTCGTCGTCTCGACCGGCGCGGGCGCGGGAACGAACCGTTCAATCGGCGTGCTGGTCGTCGGCGGTCAATCGCTTTGTTTGCTTTTGACGTTGCTGGCGGTTCCGGTTTTTTATTCGCTGTTCGATGACGTTACGCAGTGGGGCGTTTTCAGCCGCGTCAGCGATTTATCGTCGAGAATGTTCGGCGGAATGCGCCGGAAATTTACGGCGGCGGCGAGTTCTTTGTTTAGTAAAAACTGATGGCTCCGGCAATCAGGATTTGGCTTTAGTTTTATACGTTTTTTTGTTTTTTTGATACGCAGCTTTTTCGTTAAGCCCGGTGAGGTTTTATGAAGCAATTTATTTATAAGTTTTCATACGTTTTAATTTTTATAATTTTCAGTATCGGCGTGTCGTCTGCGCAAGACGCGACGCCTTCGCCAACTCTGACTCCGACGCCGGTTGCGACGCCGACGGTTGATGACAAGCAGAATGTTCAGCCGGAAAATTTAACCGGCGTTCCGAACATCGCGCCGCAGTTTCAGTCAAACGATAAGACTTTGCCCGAACTCGGGCGCGTCGGCGTTGATATGATGCAGCAGAAACCGCTCGGCTTGCGCGAGGCGATTGCGCTCGCGCTGGAAAATAACAAAGACATCGAAGTGACGCGCCAGAACGTGCGCGTCGCCGAATTCGATTTGCAGGCGGCGGACGGCGTTTATCAGCCGCGATTTTTCGCGCAGAGTTTTTATGAGCGTTCGACGACACCGACGGCGAGCTTTTTCGGCGGCGGCGAAAACGGCGAGATAACGCAGTCGGGTTTGACGAGCAACGTCCAACTGCAAGGCACCGAGCGGCGGTTCGGCGGAACTTATGAAGTGCAGTTTAATAATTCGCGCGTCAGCAGCACGAATCTCTTTAACACGCTTAATCCATTGTTCACCTCGAATTTGAGCTTTCAATACACGCAGCCGATTTTTCGCGGGCGGCGCTTTGACCAGAACCGCCGGCAAATTGAAATCGCCAAGCGCAATCTCAGCTTAACCGACACGCAGTTTCGCCAGCGCTCGATTGAGATTATCGTCAACGTGCAGCGCGCTTACTGGGATTTGACTTTTAACTTGAGAAATTTGCAGGTGCAGCGC
>JBGTBQ010000188.1:0-3708 GCA_041749275.1 Pyrinomonadaceae bacterium
TTTACGAGTCCGCGTGAGGCGGGCGGAAAGTAACCCTCGATGCCACCGTCCGGCAGAGAACGAAGACTCAAACCACGCTTCAACGCGAGCCTGCGCTGTACGCTCTCGCTGCCCCCGGAAGAGCGCGACATCCTCTTCCCCGACGCGGAGTTGGAATGCCGCACGCGCGATCTCAGCGAGAGCGGCATCGGCCTCGTCGCATCGTCCATCTATCTCGGTTACTCCTGCATCGTTGACGAAGGGCGTGCTCTCCGCCTTGAACTTGAGACCACGGGCGGCGCTCTCGTCGAGCTGGCGACGACTCCGGCTCACTACCTGCGCCTCGACGATGGCGGCGAGGGCGCAAGCTATCTCATCGGCCTGCGAATCACAGAGGCGGCGGGCGAGCATCTCCACAGGTATCTTGAATGCCTGAAAGAATTGAGCGCGGCGGAGGAGTTATGAACGACGCAGGCACGAGGCACAGTGCAGGTGAACTCCACAAATCAACCTTTCCGTGGAATTACATCTTGGACTTTACAGTTGAAATTTGTTGCTGGCAGGAGATGCCCAACTCAAGGAATAGTGCGGTAGTGCCGAGTTAAATTGGTCAAGGCAATCATTTCGTCCAATAACACAATTCTACCTTTGAGTTTTTTCGTGGAATTCAGAAACAGCCACGTTCAGGACGATATTGAGATGTAGGCCGAAAGGTAATGTTTAGTTCTTACACAGGGCAATATTCGTAGAGCCTAATGGCATAGGCGCGTCATCTGAGTCTGCCTTCTACAAGTAAAACTACCTTCTCGGCTCTTTTAGTTAGCTTCATTTTGGTCGAACCATAAGGCATATTAAGTTTGATCACCTTGACAATGTCCAAGCGGGAGTTGTTATGACATACCATCGCGGGAATGTAAGCTACGGGGTGGAAACCATGGTCGAGGAAGGTCTGCTGGATTCGGGCGTCGTAGGCGGATAGATCAACTTCAATTAGCCGTGCGGGTGTCTTTATCGTTCCCTCCGGCGTCTGTGTCTCTTGCTCTCTCGCTGTATTAATTGCTTCGGCACACAACGGATTTATAATTTCCTCCGTGCTGAAGACCAGTTCGGTGATTTGAAATATTTGATTATCCTTGTCGAACCTATACCCGAAACCTCCCACGAGCTGCCCGTCAACGACCGCCACCCTGTGGTAAACCTTCTTGTCGGCGAGCACCGCCATGCCGTAGTTCGACGTGACGTTGGCGAACACGACGGGGTGGCCGGGCCGATCCCGTGCGATCTGGCGCAGGCCCGTCAGTGAATCCTGATCCCCGTCCCGGAAGGTGCAGGTAAGTTCGTCGGGATACGGCGGACAATTCTTAACGACGGCCAAAGTATTCGGCAAACCCAGCTCCAAGAGCGCGTGACTCGCTAACGGCTCGATGGCTTCGACGACCTGCGGCAGTGTCTTACTTCTCAGCGTTCGCCCTCCGCCATATAAGTCGGTATAAACCACTAAACTCTCCGGCCGCTTCTTAAAAAACTTATAGTGGGGCAAGAACCCGACGGCTTTTAACCTTGCTAGTTCGACCATCCGCTGGCTTGTGGACACCTCCGTCCGCGCGTCGCCGATAATACATTCAACCTTATCTTTCGCCCGTTTCACCAACTCGCTTACGATTTTAATTCCCAACGGTCTGAGCGTCCCTGTATTCCGTTTGGGATGCGCGACGAGCCTACCGATGATTCCCAGTTGATCGTCGAAGTCCCCGTAGTCCAGCTTAATCGCGCCGGAAGCTATAATCTCTCCGTTCCTCGTATCTTCGGCTACCAGCCAATCGTGGACGTTCTTGTTGAGGATGGCGAGCTTGACCCACTCCCGGTCGTAAAGCTCTCGATCCGGATAGTCACCGCCGTAGTTAAGCTTGAGCAGATCTATGATGTGCTGAGCATCTTCATCTTCCGCCGGTCGAATGAGAATGTATTCGGGCGGAACGATAATAGGTTTATCCTCGTCCGATTCTGGCGCGTCCTTGTCTGACTCCGGGGGGTCGTCGTTTGATTCGGGCGTGTTCATTGTTCGTTCCTTTCGCGGGTGGCACTTTCGTTCAATTAGAAACCCGGTTGGCGCGGTGTGAGAAAAACGGGAAAGTTCCTGCTGAGGGGACATGCCGCCTTCTGAGTTCGGCTTCCAACCTCTTGTAAGGACTGATGATTGCGGAGCCAAATAACAAAATCATAACCCGCAATAAAGGATCGCTACCCAAACTGTAACTAAAGCTCCTAGAGTCACCAACTGTAACGGGAAAAGCCCAAACTTCCTATTAACTAGCGGGTTTTGCGATTTGTATAATGACCAACCTTCATCCACTTTCCACTCCTCCTCAATTTTTATAAGCATCTTACGGGCAATGTCAGAACTGAGTTTATAAATACAAGAGGCATAAACCCAGAATGAAAAAAGAAAAACGGAACCGACGCCGAGAATAGCTTTCCCTCCCTGCGAAAACTGGGTGCCTGATTTATTTAGGGCTACAGCGACGAATCCAAAAGAGACCGGCACGAGAAGCGCGCCCATTGACCAAACCACGGTATTCGCAAAGCGAACCCATTGACTCGCTTCTGCATAAACTTTATCCAGAGGCTTACTCTCAGGCGTGTGTTGGGAGTTCATTTAAATTCTCCTGACTAATATGAGGAACAATAGTGGGTGTCTAACCTTGTTTCAGCCGGCGTATGCAAGAAGCATTATGTCTGAGGACGACTTGAAACACCTTCTGAGGAAACTTTACTCTTTTGCACAGCAAAACTCAATGCCCTCTGAGGCATGGAATAATTCCACAAAAAGGTTCAAGTGTGGAATTCACCTGTCATACTTTGTATTGGTCAGAAGATATGAATTGACCAATCAACGGCATTGGCAGAAGCACCGAAAAAACACTTAAGGCTAAAACGGATTCCACGGAATAACTCAAGTGTGGAATTGTGAAAGCGGCGTCATGCCAACTTTGACTGTTTGTTGCGCGCATTCATCGCATCGTCCATCTACCTCGGTTACGCCTGCGACGTGGCTCAGGCGCTCCGAGTGGTCGGCGAAGTTCGTCAGTGTGTACTTGATCTGGCTGACGAGCAGATATTGGCGGTAGGCGAGGCGCGAAACTTTGTCGCTCAGGGCCGCGACTCTAACACTATTTCAAGGAACTGGCGACTCCTTTTGTCGCGGTTGCGTAAGTCCTATAAATGTCCGGAGCGGGGCGCTCCCGGCACTACGCGCTCTGTTTGTTGCGGGTGCGGCGGAAGGGGAACCATCGCGACGAGGGTTCGGGCCGAGTCTCAAGCAGTTCTTTGATCGCGCTGATGGAGGCGCGCGCGGCCTCTTCGCCCGCCTCGATGAGTTCGGCGGCGCGCGTCGTTTCGTCCCAGCGGATGTGCCCGACGCGGGGGCTAATGCAGACATCCGCCAAGTAGCGCTGGTGCGCGGCGGCAGTGTGCTGCACGACAAGGATTGATTGCAGCAGCACGCCGACGACCGAGGTCGGCACCCCCAGAAACTTAGCGCCCTCGAAGTTGACATCCACCGCGACGACGACCTCGGCGCCGAGCGCACGCACCGCCGCCGTCGGGATGTTGGCGACCAACCCGCCATCCACCAACTGCCGCCCCTGCTCGTCCGTGACGGGGATATACCAACCGGGGACGGCGCAACTGGCGCGGATGGCGAACGCCACGTCGCCGTGGTCGCGCATG
>JBGTBQ010000189.1:0-5575 GCA_041749275.1 Pyrinomonadaceae bacterium
ATCAGCGGGCGTTTTCCCGGCGGAGTAACAAGCAGATTGTCAACCTGCGTTTTCGCCGTGGGCGACAGGCGCAGGTACGCGATCTGCGCCACGAGTATGTGGCCCGTGTCGTGCCACGCGAGGGCGGTGGTTTGCGTCAGCCAGAGCGAGAAAGCGAGGATCGTCGTCTTCCAGATTTTGTGCATCGTTTTCTCCACTGAAAGCAGGTCAGCGGTGTGTGCCGGTTAATCGCAAGTTGAAAGTAGCGAACACTGGTTCTCAACCTATATGGAGCGCACACCAAGATACCGACTAGACGGCGCGGGCAGGTCAGAACCGCCTGCGGTAGCGGGCGGGTGCTTGCGCGGCCAGCACCCGCCCGCTACCGCAGGCGGTTCTGACAACACATCCACTTCTTGGTGGAGCTTCCATATAGAGGCCACGCAAACACAGAGGGCGCGAAGAAGAATTTCCAGTCAAGACTCTCTGCGCGCTCGGCGAAAACTCCGCGTCCTCCGCGTTAAAAATTTCGCGCCCGCTACACTCTATCTCCGCCCGGAATCGAATGCATAATCCGTCACTCTCAGCGGTAAAGCAACATCCGCGCACGCGCGCGCCGGAATTCTTCCAACTTCCCTTGCCACGCGCGCTCGATCTCTTCGGGCGCGTCGCCGCGCTTCACGCGTTCGTGCGTGTCGGAGTTGACGAGCAGACGCATGTAATCGTCAACCTTCCACTCCGCCGGATAGAGACGACGCAGCGCGACCGCGATCTCAATCCCAACGCGCACCGGACGGAAGCGCACGCGGTCAGTGACGATCAGGTTGACGCCGCCGCACTCTTCGCCCTTGAAGACGGATGCGCGCGGGGTGAAGCGCACGGGAACGAAGCGGACGCCCGGCAGGTTCCGCGCATTGAGATACGGCGCGAGCCGCCGCCCGTCGAGCCACGGAGCGCCAAAGATTTCAAACGGCGTATCCGTGCCGCGCCCGACCGAGAGGTTCGTCCTCTCAAGCAGACCGACGCCGGGGTACAGCGTCGCCTCCGTCAAGCTCCGCATATTCGGCGACGGGTTGACCCACACCTGCCACGTCGCGTCGAGCCACATCCCGCGACGCCAATTCTCCATTTTGACGATACGCAGGTCGCAACCGATCTTCCGCTGCTCGTTGAAGAGCCGGGCCAACTCACCCACCGTCATCCCGTGCCGGACGGGTAGCGTGTGGTAAGCGATAGACGAGAGCCTGCCCTCATCCGCCATCGGCCCTTCCACGTCCACGCCGTTGATCGGGTTCGGTCGGTCAAGCACGAACAATGGGAGCTTGGCCTTCGCCGCCTCTTCCATCGCGTTGCCGAGCGTCGAGATGTAGGTGTAGAAGCGCGCGCCGATGTCCTGTATGTCGAAGACGAGCGCGTCGAGGTCTTTCAAATGCTCCGGCTTCGGCCTGCGCGTTTCGCCGTAGAGCGAATAGATGGGCAGCCCTGTCTTCTCGTCAACCGAATCCGTAACTTTTTCGTCGAGCGCGCCGCGGATGCCGTGCTCCGGCGAGAAGAGCGCGACGAGTTTGACGCCTGACGCCTCGCGCAGCAGGTCTATCGTCTGCCGCCCAGCGCGGTCGCGCCCCGTGTGGTTCGTGATGAGTCCGACGCGCATCCCCTGTAACTGTTTGAAGCCGTCGCGCGCGAGTACGTCAACGCCGTTCAGCACCTCCGCGTCCGTCGGCGCGAGCGCCCCGGAGGCATCCTCTTTGCGTGCCTCACTGACCGAGGAAGTGTAACGCGTGAGACCGGCCAGCATCTCCTCCATGTACTTGCTCTGCTGAAACTGCACGCGCGCCGTAAGCGCGGGATGGTCGGTAATGGATGACGCGACGATGGAGGCGACCCGCCCGCGCAAGGACGCCACATCGCCCTTGCCGCTCGGATGCACACGGTTCGAGAGAAAGACGACGAACGTCTCGCTCGCCGGATCAATCCAGATCGAAGTGCCGGTGAACCCCGTGTGGCCGAATGAGCCGACGGGAAAGAGGTCGCCGCGATTTGAGGAGAAGCTGCTGTTGATGTCCCAACCGATGCCGCGCGCCTGCCCGTCTTCGGAGACCTGACGCGGCCTCGTCATCTCCGCGACGCCGAGCGGGCTTAAAACCCTCGCGCCGTTATACTCGCCGCCGTTCAAAATCATCTGGCAATAAATGGCGAGATCGTCGGCGGTCGAGAACAGCCCCGCGTGGCCCGCGACGCCGCCCATGCGGTTCGAGGTCGGGTCGTGCACCTCACCGCGCATCATGTGCTCGCCTAATTGCCCTGCCTCGCCCGTCCCACCCAGATAACTCTTCATGCCGCGCACGGTCTCGGTCGGCGCGACGCGCGTGAGCAGCATTGCGCCGGGGCGGAAATTGGTATCTTTCATGCCGAGCGGCTCGAAGATATTTTTCCGGGCGAACTCATCGAGAGGTTGACCCGACACGCGGCTGACGATTTCACCGAGCGCAATCATGCCGATGTCGCTGTAGACGAACCGCGCGCCCGGCGCGGCGCGCAACGGCTCCGTATAGAGCCGCTTGAGCATCTCTTCATGGCCCGTCCACTGTTCGCGCAAGTCGAAGTCGGGTGCGTAGCCGGAGCGATGCGTGAGCAGATGCTCGATGGTGATCCGTTCCCTGCCCTCGCCTTTCAGCTCAGGGATATAACGCGAAGCCGGGTCGCTCAGACGCAGCTTCCCGCGCTCGACGAGAATCATCGTGCTTGTCGCCGTCGCCACGATCTTCGTCAACGAAGCCACGTCGAAGATTGTGTCCGCGGTCATCTTTTCGAGCTGCGGCACGAGAGAGCGCGCTCCGTAGGCTTTCTTCCACACCACCCCGCCGCGCCGCGCCGCGAGCACGACCGCGCCCGGCAACTCTTTAGACTCGATTGACTGCGCCACCGCCTCGCCTATGCGCGCGAGCCGCTCCGCCGACATGCCGACCGACGCGGGCGGGACGACCTTGAGTGTCGCGCCCAGCGATTGAGCCGCGAGCAGGCACATCAAGAGCGCCGCAACGCCGTGGCGAGACGCGCGGGTTGTCAGCAAGTCGCCAACAATTCTCACGCGGCGGAAAGCTTTTCTTTCAACTGTTCTCATTTATTTGAAGTCTGTACGTCAACGCGCCGCTTCATGGCGGAATGATGTGTTTGCATCATTTACTTATTCGCTGATGCCGGTGTCGTCGAAGCTTTCAACTGAATCCCTGTCCCGCGCGGATAGAGTCCGGGCAGCGAGATCGGCAGTTTTCCGGTGATGTCAGTCTGTCCGAGCACGGCGTTCGCGGCGGCGCGTTGCAGACTCGGCATGTCGCCGTAGGCGACGAGGTAGGTCTGAAGCGCCGGGAAATTTTGCAACAGGTACGGGTTGCCGAAGCTAATGCCGACGACGGGAGCTTTTCTTTCAAGCAAAGCCGATAGAACGCGCGCACCCTGTTCGGGCAGACCGACGCTGTTCGATGCGCCGGAGCGCACGCGCCCGTACATCGAGGCGATGACGACATCGGCCTTCCCTGCCTTCTCCAGCGCCGCCTTCACTTCTTCTTCGGTCGAGCGCCCGTCGAGCACGACGGTCTCCACCCTCCGTCCTGAGCGGTTCAACTGTCCCGCGAAAGAATTGGCGATGAAAAAGCGGTCTTCGCCGTTCGTGATGGCGAGGTTGAAGACGAGCGCGCCGGGGCGAATCCCCGTGCCCTCTTCGCGTTGCAAGAGCTTCGCATCGTCGCGGACGAGCGTGATGGCGCGTTGAGCAACCTCGTCGGCGAGTTTCAAAGTGTCGGGACTCGAAACGAGTTGGTCAATCCTTTCGAGCGGAGCGATGCGCTCTTTGACAAGGCCGAGATCATACTTGGCCGCGAGAATCTTGCGCGCGGACTCTTCGATGCGTTTCTCGGTCACGCGCCCGCTTGCCACGGCCTCGCGTAGCCCGCGCATCACGGCGTCCGGGTCGGCGGGCTTCAGCAGCATATCAGCGCCCGCGAGCACGGCGCGCACGGCGGCCTCGTCCTGCTTGAAGTAGATCGTGAGTCCGCTCATGTCGAGCGCGTCGGTGACGACGATGCCGTCGAACGAGAGGTCGCGGCGCAACATCCCGGTCAACACGGCGGGCGAGAGCGTGCCCGGCAGATAAGTTTTTTCGTCCACTATCTCGCCGCCTTCGTCAACGTAGACGGGCCGCACCACGGCGTCGCGCGGGAGCGGTTGGATGGTCGTAGAGTCAATCTCCGGCAGCCCGATGTGCGCCGACATAATCGCGCCCACCCCCGCCTTGATCGCCGTGCGGAAAGGAATCAGCTCGATCTTTTCCAGCCGGTCGCGTTTGTAGTTGATGACGGGCAGGCCGCGATGCGAATCAACGTTCGTGTCACCATGCCCCGGAAAATGTTTGGCGGTGGCGATGACGCCCGCGCCTTGCGCGCCTTCGGTGAAGGCAGCGGCGAAGCGCGCGACCGCTTCGGGGTCTTCGCCGTAAGAGCGGACGTTGATGACGGGGTTGGCGGCGTTGTTATTTACGTCCACAACCGGCGCGAATATCTGCTGGACGCCGAGGGCGCGCGCCTCGCGCGCGGTCATCTCGCCCTGACGCCGCGCGAAGTCCGGGTTGCCGGTCGCGCCGACGGCCATGTTCCACGGAAAGTTCACCGTGTCTTCAAAGCGCATCCCGGCGCCGGCTTCGAGGTCGGCGGAGATGAGCAAGGGCAGGCGCGCGTGCCCCTGCATCCGGTTGACAAGATGAACGGACTCGTAGACCGGGCCGCGAAAGAGAATGATGCCGCCGACGTGGTTCTGCTCGATCTGTCGGCGCAGTGCCTTGTACTCGCTGCTCTGCTGATTCAGGAAACGCGCGTTGATGCCGACGGAGATAAGCTGCCCGATTTTCTCTTCGAGCGTCATGCGCTTCAACTCGGAGTTGGCCCACTTGAGCGCTTCCTTCGATGGAGTGCGCGAATACGACTCCCGCACCGTCGCCGTCATCGTGACGGCGAGCGCGCAACACAAATTCCGTGTCGGCACACGCAGCGCGTTCGCGTTCTGACCGCGCGCCGTGGACAGAGGCGCAAGCGTCGTGGCAACGAGAAGAACGAGAGAGAGCGTGGCGCGCAGAGGTTGAAAAATCATTCTCATTAAACTTGTCCCGTTGAATTATCGAACGTTTCTGACGCGACGCG
The DNA here is from genome assembly GCA_041749275.1 of Pyrinomonadaceae bacterium. Lineage (GTDB taxonomy): Bacteria > Acidobacteriota > Blastocatellia > Pyrinomonadales > Pyrinomonadaceae > JBGTBQ01. The sequence goes on from JBGTBQ010000189.1 coordinate 5,172, forward strand.
ACACCCTGATGGCTAACTTGACACGGCCTTGAAAGTCCGGGCTAAATCCAGCCGCCGCTATGCGGCGAATCGGCGCGCTCTTCAACTCAATCAGCCGCCGTGGCCGTCGGTGAAAGCTCGTCTCTTCTTTCGACTGGCGCAGGCGCGAAGAAATAGCCCACGAGCCACGCGACGATGAACGTCACGGCGCTGCCGATGAGCACGTACCAAGTCCACGCGACGGGCGTAAAGAAACGGATATAGAGCATAACCACGATGCTCGCAATCATTCCGATGAGCGCCGGCGTCTGGCTCACGCGACGCAGGAACGTGCCGACGAGGAAGACGCCGAGCACGGGGCCGTTGATGAGTGAGGCGACCGAGAGCGCCTGATCGAGCGCCGAGCGATTCTGCCGCATTGCCAG
>JBGTBQ010000190.1:0-11795 GCA_041749275.1 Pyrinomonadaceae bacterium
ATGGCTAATCTGACCGACAGAATCACGATCAACCCCGAGCAATGTGGTGGGCGACCCTGCATCCGCGGGATGCGTATTCGCGTGAGCGACGTGCTTGATTTATATGCCGCCGGCTTGCGGGATAAACAAATTCTTGAGGAGCTGCCAGACCTCGAACCGGAAGACTTGCAGGCCGCGCTGCAATACGCCGCCCGCCGGCTGGATCATCCGGTGCTCGCCGCATGATGATCTGGGTGGACGCGCAGATGTCTCCCGCAATCGCGGCTTGGCTTAACAGCGAGTTTGCCGTGGACGCGGTGGCTGTGCGTGATCTCGGCTTACGCGACGCGACAGACAAAGAGATATTTCAGGCCGCCAAGCAGGCGCATGTCGTTGTCATGACGAAAGACAGCGACTTCGTCATGCTGCTCGACAGATTCGGCCCGCCCCCGCGGGTGATCTGGGTGACTTGTGGTAACACCTCGAACGTGCGCCTCAAACAGATTCTCAGTCACACTTTTCCTAAAGCTCTTGAGTTGCTTGAGGCGGGCGAAAAGCTCGTTGAAGTGAACGCGCTCTAACATCATCCGCCTCCGCTGCTTCGTCAACTGACCCTCTATCGGTGATCGAACGTTCACCCGCAGGGCGGGCGGCAGCGGCGGGACCGCGTTTGATTTTTATTTTACCTTTCGTCATAAAAGCAGGGGCCGGGTTGAAGACGCCTGTTCCGGAGCACATTGTATGAAAGCACTGCTACCAGATAACGAGCAGGAAAGATTGGAGGCTCTCCGCCATTTCAAAGTGCTCGACACCGATCCGGAGGAGTCCTTCGATGAGATTGCACGTCTGGCCTCTTACGTCTGCCATACCCCGACCGCGCTCATCACTTTCGTAGACGCTAACCGGCAATGGTTCAAAGCGCGCGTGGGTTTTGACCAGCACGAGACTTCGCGCGACGCCTCGTTCTGCGCGCACGCGATCCTGCGTCCCGGCCCGCTGGTCGTCAGGGATACGCTCGACGACGAACGGTTCAGAGACAACCCCCTCGTGCTCTCCGCTCCTTACATCCGGTTCTACGCGGGCGCTCCGCTCACCTCGGCGGAAGGTTTCCGGCTCGGCACGCTTTGCGTCCTCGACACAGTCCCGCGCGTTCTTTTCAAAGATCAGGACGCCGCCCTGCAAATGCTTGGCAAGCAGGTGATGGCGCTGCTCAACCTGCGCCGCACAATCTCTTACTTAGAGGGAGCGCTTAACGCAAAGCGAGAGCGGGTGGATGAGCTTGAGCAGCGTCTGGGACTGCACAAGCGGTCGCCGGTCTAAGCGCGTGCGTCGCGCCCGTCGGAGTAATGTTAAAAGTCGGGGAGACCTTTTCTTGAAAGCCGCTGCCGCTCAAGCCGCGCCGCGCCGCGTGTATCAATACTACGATCTGGTGATGGCCGCCTTCGTGACCGTCCTGTTGTGCTCGAACCTGATCGGGGTCGGGAAGGTCTGTGAAATCGCGGGTTTCTCGGTCGGGGCGGGCGTCTTCTTCTTTCCGATCAGCTATATTTTCGGCGACATCCTGACGGAGGTTTACGGCTACGCGCGTTCGCGCCGGGTCATCTGGGCCGGGTTCGCGGCGCTCATCTTCGCTTCGTTTATGAGTTGGGCCGTCGTCGCGCTGCCGCCCGCGCCCGACTGGCCGCATCAGGCGGCTTACGCGCTCGTCTACGGTCAGACGCCGCGCATTGTCGCCGCCTCGCTCACCGCTTTCTGGGCGGGCGACTTCATCAACTCCTACATCCTCGCCAAGCTCAAACTCAAAACTGAAGGACGCTTTCTCTGGCTCCGCACCATCGGCTCGACGCTGGTCGGGCAGGGCGTTGATTCGCTCATCTTCTATCCGCTCGCGTTTCTTGGCGAATGGCCGGGACAGCTCGTCGTCGCCGTGATGGTCTCGAACTTTTTTATCAAGGTCGGAGTCGAGGCCGCGATGACGCCCTTCACTTATCTCGTCGTCGGCTTTCTCAAACGAGCAGAGCGAGAGGATTATTACGACCGTGGGACGGACTTTAATCCCTTCACGCTTCGGACTTGATGACACGGTCATCTTCTGTTTATGACATCTCCGTGAGTTTGAGAGAGGAGAATGCGATGCGACCCGCGACCATTATGGATTTACATGGATTACAAGAAGACGCGCGGGTGGGCCGCGCCCGGCACCACCTGCTCCAACTCGCTCACGACGTGCAGCTAAAAATCTTACGCGCCTGAATTCATGTCGCTTGAAATCATTCTCGTCTTCGCCGTCACGGAATTCCTGCTGTCGCTGACGCCCGGCCCCGCCGTCTTGCTCGTCGTCTCGCAGGGCATGAAGTACGGCTTTGCGTCGAGCGTGCGCGGCGCGGCGGGCATCCTCGCGGGCAACGCGATTTATTTCGGGCTGTCGGCGTTGGGCTTGGGCGCGCTGCTGCTCGCGTCGGCGACGCTGTTCGCGGCGATCAAGTGGGCGGGCGTCGCTTACCTCGTCTTCGTCGGGTTGAAGATGCTGCTCTCGAAGACCGAGGCGGACGCGGCGGAAGGCGTGCCGCGCGTCGCGCCGCAACGTTCGCTCAAGCTTTTCTCGCAGGGACTTTTGACGCAGCTCTCGAACCCGAAGGCGCTCGTCTTCTTCACGGCGCTGCTGCCGCAGTTCGTCTCGCCCACCGCGGGGCGCGTCTTCGAGCAGTTCCTCGTGCTCGGCGTCGTCTCGATTGCGGTCGAGTGCCCGGTGCTGCTCTCCTACGGCTGGCTCGCCGAACGCGGCCAGCGGCTCATCCCGAAGGGGCGGCTCTCGTCTCTGCCCTACCGCATCGCGGGCGCGTTCCTCATCAGTACGGGCCTCTGGCTGGCGACGTTGAAGCGTTGAGAGTGTGTTTTTGAGGTTCAAGCTGTGCGCCGGAGGCGCAACCAGAAGGTAGCTATATGCCGCGCACACCAAGATGCCGACTAGACGGCGCGGGCAGGTCAGAACCGCCTGCGGTAGCGGGCGGGTGCTTGCGCGGCCAGCACCCGCCCGCTACCGCAGGCGGTTCTGACCGTCCACTTCTTGGTGTCTCTCCGCCGCTTGCGCGGCTGCATTCCATTTTTCCTTATCTTCGATTCGCAAACAGTTTAGAATCCGTTGCGCCTCAATCCACGGCAAGGAGTTTGCGATGGCCTCAAACAGTCTCACCAAGCCCGCGGCGGTTGCGCTCGGATGCGCCGGGTTAGCCGTCGCCGCACCGTTCCTCGCGCCGTATCTGGCGACCATCTCGCTCCCTTTTTTCGGGGCGGTGCTGGCGGGCGTCTTCAAAGCCGAAGAGTTCACGGACGGCTTCGGCAAAGTCATCGTCAACACGGCAGCCGGATTTCTGACTGAGATCGGCGGGTCGGCGATAGATAAGCTTCCCGGCGCGCTCTCATCCGAACACAATTACCATCTCGAAAAGATGTTGGCGACGGCGTATCTCGAATCGCTCGAAGCCATCGAGAAAGAGATTGCGGCGACTGGCGATGCGGCGACGAAAGAGCAGGCCGCGCAAATCATTCCGCTCGTCAAGGCCCGAATCAAAAGGGGGTTGAAGAAGGAAGAGATTTCTCTTCTCTTTCCCTTGCAGGCCGCCTATCAACCCTCCGCCACGGCTTATGCCAACCGTTTTTCGGCGGAGAGCGTGACGCTGCTCATCGGGGATGAAGAGAGATGGCGCGAAGAGCTTGGGCGGGAAGTCGAAATTGCTTTGCGCCGGTGGCTCAATGAAGAACAGGCCGAGAAGGAACGGGCCGCGCGACAGATTCAGCTTGGACTGGCGACGACGGACGAGCGTTTGCCCGAACCGCTGCACACGCATTTGCGCGCGGCGCTGCCGCACATGATCGCGCACCGGATCAGCGAATTGGTCAAGAGCGGCGAGTTCAAAGAGTCGTGGATTGCCTTTCAACGAGCGCACCTGCAAGGAATCAGCCGTGTTGTCGGAAGAATCGAAACCTCACAGGTGGACATCAGGCGCAGCATCGCCGCGCTGGCGCAACGGATTGAAGGTTTTGCTGATGAGAAAGAGCTTGTTGAGGCGCTTGCCAAAATGCAGGGAGAGTATTTGAGTAAGCTCTCTTCGTCACACGACGAGTTGGCTCGACTGCTCGAACGGCAAAGCGAAGAGTGGCGCGGCATTGAGCAACGACTCAGCGCGCAGATGGCCCAAAGCACCGAGCGGCTTTCAGACGAAGGCAAAGAAAACACCGCGCTGCTTTCCGCTGAGAGTAAAGAGAACACCGCACAGCTTTCCGCCGAAGGTAAGGAAAATGCCGCACAGGTTGTTGAGATAGTAGAAGAGGTTGGCGCGAAGGGTGATGAAAATACAGGTAAAGTCCTCGTCACAATCGCTCAAACGAAGGAGGAGCTAAAAGAGATTATGGAGGGCGCGCAGCGGGCGGCCCGGAACAGGTTGAAGCAACTGCCCGCGCCGCCGCGTGATTTCACCGGGCGCGAGGCGGAGCTTGATGAATTGCGTCAGGCTTTGCGTCGGGGCGGGGCGACGATTTCGGGCGTGCAGGGGATGGGCGGCGTGGGTAAGACGGCGCTGGCGTTGGTGCTGGCGGAGGAGTTCAAAGGTGACTACCCGGACGCGCAAATCTATCTCGACCTGAAGGGCGTCAGCTCTCAATCGCTCTCGCCCGCCGAAGTGATGTGGCACGTCGTCAGTTCCTTTCACCCGGACATGAAGCAGCCCGACGATGGCGAGTTGCCCGCGTGGTACAACGCGCTGCTCAACGAGAAGCGCGTCCTGTTGCTCTACGACAACGCGAAGGACGCCGCGCAAATCGAGCCGCTGTTGCCGCCCGCACATTGTCTGCTGCTGGTCACTTCGCGGAAGCATTTCAAAGTGCCGGGGATGTTCGACAAAGACCTCGACGAGATGACCGGGGCGGACGCCGCAGCCTTGCTGCTCGAAATCGCGCCGCGCATCGCCGGGGACGCGGGGGCGATAGCCGAACAGTGCGGCTATCTGCCGCTGGCGCTGCGTCTGGCCGCGAGCGCGCTCAACAAGAGCCACGCGCTCAGTCCGTCAGACCTCCTGCGAAGATTGCGGGACAAGCGGCGGCGCGTCGAATTGGTGGAAGCGTCTTTCAGCTTGAGCTACGAACTACTGAGCGAAGAGCAGCGGCAACGCTGGCGCACGCTGGCGCTCTTTCCGACCGTTTTCGACGCGACGGCGGCAGCCGCCGTGTGGGAGACGGACGTTGACGCGGCGAAAGACTCGCTGGCGGAGCTTGAAGAATACAGCCTGCTCGATTGGGAAGAAGCCGCCCGGCGTTTCAGCCTGCACGATCTGGCGCGCGATTACGCCGACACGCGCCTGAGCGAGACCGAACGCGAACGGGCCGGCTCGCTCCACGCTGCTTATTATTTACAAATTCTCTCGACGGCTACTGACCTTTACGAAAAGGGCGGCGCGGCGATTGCCGAAGGGCTGACGCTTTTCGACAGCGAGCGCGTCAACATCGAAGCCGGGCAGGAATGGGCCGCCGCCCGGTTTGCCGGCGACGAGCGAGCCGCGCGTTTGTGTAACGAGTATCCCGGCGCGGGCGTTTACGTTCTCAACCTGCGTCAACATCCACGCGATTTTATACGCTGGCATGAATCCGCGCTGGCGGCTGCGCGTCAACTCAAAGACCGCGCCGCCGAAGGAAGGCACTTAGGCAACTTGGGATATGCCTACGATGATTTGGGGGAGTACCGCCGTGCCATCGAGTTCTACGAGCAGCACCGCGACATCGCACGCAAGATCGGCGACCGGCGGGGCGAGGGCAACGCGCTGGGCAACCTCGGCATAGCCTACAAAAACTTGGGCGAGACGCGCCGCGCCATCGAGTTCCACGAGCAGAATCTTGACATCGCGCGCGAGATCGGCGACCGGCGGGGCGAGGGCAACGCGCTTTTCAATACCGGGCTTGCGCTCGACGAACTCGGCGACCGCGCACAGGCTCTCGCCCACGCCGAAGCGGCGCTTGAGATTTATGAGCAGATCGAGTCGCCGGCTGCCGCAAGGGTGCGCGCACAACTGGCTGAGTGGCGCGGGGGGGCGGAGTAGAGAGAGGGAATGATTCTTCAGTCGTGTCTAAAAAGTGATGCGTCGTAGCTCCGTGAGGAGCGAGATGTTTGTAGCATCGCGTGACACAAGGATGCCAAACTCCGTCAGGAGCGAAATGTTAATCTCTGCCGCCCCTCCGAGGCTGGAAAGAAAATGGGGACGGCGCGGGCGACAAACATTTCGCCCCGCGCGGGGCTGTTGAGGGAGAGTTGAATCATTCAACTCTCCCTTAATCTAACTTCTCTTTTCTTTGTCCTTGCCTCTGTGTCTCTGTGTCTCTGTGGCTAACCCTTTTCCCCGGCGCATGAATATATCCTGTCTAAAAATTACCGCCCGCCTTGTCTGCCGCGGGGCCGTTCTGTAAAGTACGGCCCCGCATCAATTTTTAACCGGACAGGGAGAATCGCCTGAACAAGATGAGAAAAATCAACTGCTCGCGCCGCACGCTCGCGGGGGCTTTGCTTCCGCTCCTGCTCATCGCCCCCGCACTGTCGCACGCGGACGCCGCCCGCGCGCAAACGCCCGCGCCCGCGCCGCCGCGCGACGAGCGTCTGTGGAAGAAGGCGCTTGAGATTCACCGCAAGGCCATCATCGTGGACGGGCACAACGACATCACCGAGATCATGGTTGACACGGGCTATGACCTCGGCACGCCGTCCGCCGGCAAATATCACACCGATCTTGCGCGCCTCAAAGCGAGCGGGATGACGGGGCAGTTCTTCTCGGTCTATGTTGACCGCAAGTATGCCTCGAAGAAGTTCGTCGAGGAGAGCTACCTCATCGAAGGCGGCGCGGCCCGTCGCGCGCTCGACCTGATTGACGTGATCTATCGCGCGGCGGAGAAGTATCCGAACGACTTGACGATGGCCTATTCCGTCGCCGACATCCGGCGCGCGAAGAAGCAGGGCCGGGTGGGCGCGCTCCTCGGCATCGAGGGCGGCCACGCGATTGAGAATTCGCTCTCCGTGCTCAGAGACTTTTACCGGCTCGGCGTGCGCTACATGACCCTCACGCACAACAACACGAACGAGTGGGCCGACGCCTGCTGCGATGAGGCGCGGCACAACGGCCTGTCGGAGTTCGGGCGCGAGGTCGTCGCCGAGATGAACCGTCTGGGGATGTTCGTGGACATCTCGCACGTCTCGGATAAGACGATGGCGGACGTGCTCGACACGACGAAAGCGCCGGTCATCGCCTCGCACTCCTCGGCGCGCGCGCTGGCGAACCACCGGCGCAACATCCCGGACGACCTGTTGAAGCGCATCGCCACGAACGGCGGCGTCGTGATGATTAACTTCTTCCCCAACTTCATTGACGAGAAGGTGCGCCTCGCCGCTCTCGCGCGCGACGAGCGTCTGAAACCACAACGTATCGCGCTCGATGAGCAGTTTAACAACGACCCCGCGCGACTCGCCGACGAGCTGAAGAAACTGAACGACGCGAACCCGCTGCCCACGACGCCGCTCTCCGTCCTGATTGACCACCTTGACCACGTCGCCAAAGTCGCGGGCGTTGACCACGTCGGTCTCGGTTCCGACTTCGACGGCGTGTCGTCGCTGCCCCAAGAGATGCACGACGTGGCGCAACTGCCGAACATCACCTACGAGTTGCTGCGTCGCGGCTACAGCGAGAAGGATGTCCGAAAAATCTTAGGCGAGAACCTGCTGCGCGCCTTCGCCGAGGTCGAGCGCGTGGCGCGCGTCGAGCGCCGGCAAATCAGCGGCGAGGGAAGCACGCGCCGTCTGGGCGGGCCGTCGAAATAGACAGGAGGCGGACGGCAGGTGCGGGAGGCAGGTCAGGAGATGGCGCTTTGATAGCTCGAAGCCCGCCGAGGTTTCATGTCTACTTTCTGCCGTCCGCCTCCGGCTCCTGTTTTACGGTCTGGCCGTTGTCCTGAAAAACAGAAAAGGCGCGTCGCTCCGGGCTTTCGGTTGAACCGGAGTCGCGCGCCTTTTAGCTGGAGTGAGACACAAAATCGCCGTGGCGTTGCCGTCTCCTCCGGCGAGGTTTATCGGTTGCCTTGCTCGCTGCCCCGGTCGGACTTGCCTTCAGTGGAGCCGCTCTCCTTGTTGCGGTCGGACGTGTCGCCGGCAGCCGTGTTGCTGCTGCTGCCCATGTTGCTTGTGCCCGACTGCCCGGCGTTGCTCATATCCTTATTGCCTTCGCCGCCGCTCGGGTTGCTCTGGCCCGTCGTGCCGCTAGTGGACGAAGACGCACCCGCGCCCGCCGCCTTGCCGGTCGTCTGGTCGTTCATGTTTTGCGGATCGTTCCCGGTGTCGCCGGGGTTGTTGCCGGTCGTGCTCGTATTCTTTTGTTCGTTGTCCGCCATCTCGTTTATCCCCCTCACATTTTTCTTGGCCTTCAAGTCTTTTGACGACGCGCACCGAGACAGTCCGGAGCCTGCCTCGGCTCCGCGCGCCTTCATCGTTTGTTCAGCAAGAAACGACTGAGGGTTAATCAAAGTCCATGCCACTGAGAGAAAAATCGCCGGCGATAAATCGTAAGCATCGAACCCATAACATTTTCTTAAAATAAGAAGCGCGGCGGGCATCAACGCGGAGCATGACGCTTGAAGAAGCAGGGCTTTCGTCAACTTGAAGTGATACACCGACTGCGAAAAACCGTACAGGCCGCGCGACTCGATGCACGTCCAGCCGGCCCGCGCATCAACGTCGCCGCGTGCTATACTTCGCGCAACCTGCCATGGAGCGAGCCGGAGTCTACATTCACATCCCCTTCTGTCGCGCGCGATGCTCTTACTGCGACTTCGCCACCGGGGCTTACGACGGCGCGCTCGCCGAAGAGTACGTGCGCGCGTTGACGAAAGAGGTCGCCGCGTTCGGCGGCGCGGCGGTGCGCGAAGAGATTGACACCATCTACTTCGGCGGCGGAACACCGAGCCTGCTGACTCCCGCGCAACTCGCGCAACTTCTCGAAGCGGTTCGCCGACGCTTCCGTGTCGCGCCGGACGCCGAAGTGACGATGGAGATGAATCCGGGGACGCTCACGCCGCAAACTTTGCGCGCGTTCCGCGCCACTGGCGTCAACCGCGCGAGCTTCGGCGCACAGACCTTTGACGACCGCGAACTCCGTCGGCTGGGCCGCACGCACACGGCGGACGACACGCGCCGCACGCACGCGATGCTGCGCGAAGCAGGCTTTGAGAACGTCAGTCTCGATCTCATCGCCGGCCTGCCCGAACAGACCGTCAACGCATGGTCGCGCAACCTCGACGAAGCGCTCGCGCTCAGACCCGAACATCTCTCGCTCTATCTCCTCGAAGTCCACGCGGGTACGCCGCTCGCCGCGCAACTTCGAGAGGGACGCTTCAAAGCGCCCGACCCCGAAGCCGCCGCCGAGATGTACGAGTTGATGGTCGAGCGCACGCGCGCCGTGGGCTACGAGCAGTACGAGATTTCCAACTTCTGCCTGCCGGGCCATGAATCGCGGCACAACACGAAATACTGGACGGGCGCGCCCTACTACGGCTTCGGCTGCTCCGCGCACTCGTTCGACGGGCGGCGCGCGCGCTGGTCGAACGAGCGAGACGTGCGCCGCTATGTCGAGTTGATTAAAGAGCAAGGAAGCGCCGTCGTCGAAAGAATCGAACTGGACGCGCGCGCGGCGAGCGCCGAAGCCATCTTCCTCGGTCTGCGTCTCCTGCGTCGCGGCGTCAACCTCGCCGAGCACCGCGCGCGCTTCCGCCGCGACGTGCGCGCCGAGCACCGGGACGACCTCTCGCGCTTCGACGAGGCCGGTCTGATCGAACTCGACGGCGACGTGCTCCGTTTGACGCCGCACGGCGCGTTACTGTCGAACGAAGTCTTCGCGGCGTTCGTTTAGAGCGTGTCTAAAAAGTCAGCTTGGAGTCAACTCCGTCAGGAGCGGAATGTTTATAGCCCGCGCCGCTCTCCCCTTGTTCTTTCAAGCCCCGGAGGGGCGGCAGCGCCTACCATGTCGCTCCTCACGGAGCTTTAGCGACCTCGTGTCACGCGATGGGCTATAAACATTCCGCTCCTCACGGAGCTTCGGCACATGGCTTTTTGGACACGCTCTTAGAAGCAATCAGCGGTCAGCTATCAGCAATCAGCTTTTTCGTTGCGAAATCTTGGCCGCTTCACCGAAACTTGATTGCTGAGTAAGCGACTAAAAGCTGATTGCTGACCGCTGATTGCTGAATGCTCTATATGATTGATCTCCGCAGCGATACCGTGACGAAACCGACGCCGGCGATGCGCCGCGCGATGGCCGAAGCTGAAGTCGGCGACGACGTGTACGGCGAAGACCCGACCGTGAATCGTCTGCAAGAGCACGCCGCCGGGTTGTTCGAGAAGGAGGCCGCTCTCTTCGTGCCGACCGGCTCGATGGGCAACCAGATTGCCGTCAAGCTCCACACGCGCCCCGGCACCGAGGTCGTCATCGAGGAGCGCGGCCACATCTACAACTACGAGATGGCGACGATGGCCGCTGTCTCCGGCACGCTCGCGCGGCCCGTCAAAAGCTCTGACGGCACGGGCATCCTGACGTGGGCGGACATCGAGGGCGCGCTCCACACGGGCGGCGCTTATTATGTCGCCCCGACCGCGCTCGTCGCGCTTGAGAACTCGCACAACCTCGCGGGCGGGCGCTTGCTGACGCGCGAACGCACCGAAGAGATTTGCGAACGCGCGCACGCGCTCCGGTTGCCCGTCCACCTCGACGGCGCGCGCATCTTCAACGCCGCGACGGCGCTTGATGAATCGGTCGCCGCGCTCGCGCGCCCCGTTGACTCCGTGATGTTCTGTCTGTCGAAAGCGTTGGGCGCGCCCGTCGGCTCGATGCTCTTAGGCTCGAAGGGTTTTATCGAAGAGGCGCGCGGTTGGCGCAAACTCCTCGGCGGCGGGATGCGGCAGGCGGGTGTGCTCGCCGCCGCTGGACTCGTCGCGCTCGAAGAGTCCGTGCCGCGTCTCGCCGAAGACCACCGGAACGCGCGCCGTCTGGCTGAAGGCGTCGCGGAACTGCCCGGCATACTCGTTGACCCTGAATCCGTCGAGACCAACATCGTCATCTTCGACGTGTCCGCGACCGGCACGCCGTCTGCCGAACTCTGCGCGCGACTTGAGCGCGAGCACGGCGTCCTCGCCCACGGCTTCGGCACGGGCATCCGCATGGTCACGCATTACGACGTGTCGCGCGACGACATCGAGAGCGCGCTCGACGCGCTTCGCGCGGTATGCGGCAGACAGCAGGCGGCAGGCAGTCAGATGAGTCCCGGCGTTTGACGCTTTTTCTCTTTAGATCGTGTCTCAAAAGCCCCGTGAGGGGCGAAATGTTTGTAGCTCGCAGGCGTTCTCTGTTTCCCTCTCAGCCCCGGAGGGGCGGCAGCGTCCACCTGCCGCTCCTGACGGAGCTGCATCTCTCAGGGCTGGCGCGTGCTACAAACATTCCGCTCCTGACGGAGCTGACTCCAAGCTGACTTTTTAGACACGCTCTTAGCTTTCGAGACTTTGAACATCACAACTGCCTACTGCCGCACATGGAAGGTCTCTTACTGCCGGCCACCTGCTGCATATTTTTTATGACGAACTCATTCATCATCGCCATTGACGGCCCATCGGGCGCGGGGAAATCAACGCTGGGGCGGCGGCTCGCGCGCGAACTGGGGCTGCTCTACATTGACACGGGCGCGATGTACCGCGCGGTCGCCATCGCCGTCACGCGCGCGGGCGTGAGCACGGCGGACGCCGC
>JBGTBQ010000191.1:0-1973 GCA_041749275.1 Pyrinomonadaceae bacterium
CGCTCGGCGAGGAGCGCGTCAATGCGCGCGCGCGCGACGGCGATCTCGGACTGGAGCTTCTCCGCCTCGACCTTCGCTTGTGCGTGCGCGGCCTGTGCGCGTTCGCCTTCGAGCCGCAAACCCTCGGCCTGCTGCACGAGCTTTTCGAGCGCGGTTTCGAGCTGGCGACCGATCTCGCGCAGGCGCTCGGCGACCGCCGTGTGCGTCAACAGTTCGGCGCGCGACGCCTCGATTGTACCTTCGGCGGCGAGCGCTTCTGCTAAACGACGGGCATAAGCCGCCTCGGCCTCTTCGAGCAGCCGCGCCGTCTGCTCGCTCGCCTCACGCATCCGCACGTCGTTTAGCAGAAGCGATTCGCTTTCGTTGCGCGTCGCTTCGAGCCGGGCGCGCACAGCCTCGACCTCGCGCCGCACTTCCTCCAGCCGCCTCTCGGTCGCGCCCGTCTGCTCGCCCTGATAGATGCGCTCGCGCTCGCGCCGGTCGCGTCTGAGCGCGGCGTCCGAGACGGCGGCGCGCGCCTCCGCGAGTTCTTCTTCACGGTTGCGCGCCTCGGAGGTCGCCCGTCGCGCCTCCTCTTCTCGCGCTTCGAGACCGGCAGCGAGCGCTTCGACCTCTTCGTTGACGGCGGCTAATTTCACTCCCAGTTCTTCGAGCCGGGCGGTCAACGAACGCTCGTCCGCCACGTAGACTTTACGCAGCAGGTCGCGCAACTCTTCACGGAACTGCCGGTAGCGCCGCGCCTTCGCCGCCTGCCGGCGCAGACTCCCGACCTGACGTTCGATCTCGGAGATGATGTCGGAGACACGGTTGAGATTCGAGCGGGCGGCTTCGAGCCTCGTCTCCGCCGCGCGTTGGCGCACGCGAAACTTCGTGATGCCGGCGGCCTCTTCGATGAGCGTGCGGCGATCCATCGGCTTGGCCGAAAGGATTTGCCCGATGCGCCCCTGCTCGATGATTGCGTAGTGTGCGCCCGACAGGCCCGTACCCGAAAAGAGGTCTTGAATATCGCGCAGGCGGCAGACGCGCCCGTTCAGCAGGTACTCGCTCTCACCCGAACGGTAGAGCCGGCGCGCCACGGAGACCATCTCACCCGGCGCGAAGTCGAGCGCCATGCGGCGCGGGCGCCAGTGGCGCTTGTGTGGCTGGCGCGATTTTTGCGCCTCTGCTTCGGCCTCTTCCGTTTCGGTGGGAGACGCCCCCGCGTCCGTTGCCGGGCCGGCGCCGGAAACATCAACACCCGATGCGCTACTGTCCGATTTAGCGGCGGGCGCAACCTCAACCACGGACTCGCGGCCCTCGCCCTCCGCCCTTGCGGATTCCGTCACGGACTCCGACGCGCCGGACGCGAGAAGCGCGGCGGCGGTATCGGTCGGCGCGACAACTTTCGCTTCCGCATCCGCGTGCGGGGCGGACACTGCGCCGATTTCGGGCGACAGTTTTTCTTCGATGGCTTCGGCGTGTTCGTCCAGCTCTTGCAGCGTCGAATCTATGTCGTCAATGTCCGGCTCTTCTTCGACCGTCTCGTCGCGCATCATGTGCAGCACGACCTCGGCCATACCGCTCGGCGCACGATTGCGCGACCCCTGAAAGATCACGTCCTTCATCTCGCCGCCACGCAAATGTTTGACACGCTGCTCGCCGAGCACCCACGAGATGGCATCGGCCACATTGCTCTTACCGCATCCATTCGGACCAACGATGGCGGTGATGCCGTTGCCTGTGAAGACGAGTTCGGTATGGTCGGCGAAGGACTTGAAGCCGGTGATTTCGAGGCGTTGGAGTTTAAACATTCGTGGTGCGCTCGTCCGCGGGCGGCTCATCAGACTATGAGAATAAAACACAGCCGGTAGAGCACGGCGCGGGAGAGGCCCACTATATGTTGGAGCGGGCGAGCCTGTCAAACTGAAACTTTAAGTGCAAAGCGTTTATTGCTGTCAGCTAGAAAGTTAGCTCGAAGGTGCGCGGAGTCTCGG
>JBGTBQ010000192.1:0-46851 GCA_041749275.1 Pyrinomonadaceae bacterium
AGATCGACTCGAACACCGCCGGCAGAGGCTTGGCGCTCTCGCCCCGCCCGCCGCGGGCCCCGCTCTTACCGACACCGAGCTCGCTCAACAGATTATCGATGTCAACTCGCGGCATGGGCTTAGTTCCGCGGACGGCCGCCCGAGCGGGGCGCCCCTCCGTCTTCGGCAAGGCTCAACACGTACAGCTTCCCGTCGCACTCCAGCGACACGCTCCGGCCCTCGATCCCCACCACCGTGAAGATCTCTCCGACCTTGTCCCCGATCCGGACCGCCTGACCGCTGATCCGCGCCACCGGGTTGGTCCCCGCCAGCACGGTGTGCAGGTCCAGCGACACGAACACCTGCTCGATGTGCTTCTGCCGCTCGCGCGCCTCGCGCTCGCGCCGCGCGACTTGCGGGCCGGAAGCCGCGTCACGCTCGTCGAGCAGGATGGCATCGTTAAACTGGCTGAAGAGGCTTCACCGCAAGTGCAGGCGCTCCGCGAAGAGATGGCGGAGACGCGCGCTGTCGTGGCGGAGAGCCGCGAGGTCATCGCCCGCACCGACGCGCTTCAGCGAGAGGTCGGAACCTTGCGCCGGGAACTGGCGGCGCGCGATCAGGTAATCGCCGAACTACGCGACAGCACGAGCAAGTTCAACGAACACGTTGCGACGTTGCGCGACCTGCGCGCGCAGGTTGACAGCATCAAATCGGTCGTCCGCATCCCGCCGACCAACCCCGCGGAGCCGATTAAGCCGGGGGTGCTCATTGAGGACAAGCTCAACCCGATCATCACCAAGCCCCGGCAGACAAAGTCCGCGCAGCCGTCCGGCGGCGAAGATGAGGGAACCGCCGACGAGGTGGAAGAACCTGACACTGATGAAGCCACCAGCGCCGAACCGGCAACCGACGATCCAACCGCCTGTGAACCGACAAGCGATGAACCCACTGGAGAAAAACCATCAAGCGAGACTGAGTGACGCGCTTGAACATCAAGGCGAACCGGGGAACGATTGAGATGTATCTCGATGGCCTGAAACTTCTAAACGCGCAGGTCGGATACGGGAGCGCGGGTCTGCATGGCTCGCTCGGCTATGAAGACAAACAGGTCACGGTGCGTGGCACGCACTACGCGCACGCACTGAGCGCACACGCGCCCTCGCGGTTGATCTTCGAGTTGGGACATCGTTTCGCCGGCTTTCACTGTCACGTTGCCTTGAACGACGATGTGCCGGCGGGCCGCGCGCACGCTGACTTCGCGCTCGTGGCCGACGGGCGGCAGGTGGCGCTTGAATCTTACGTCCGCGCGGGCGAGCCTCCGCGCGCGATGAGCGCTGACATCACGGGAGCCGAGCGGCTGGAAATGTTGGTGACGACGCGGACGTGGGAGTTCTGCCATGCGGTCTGGCTCGACCCGTATGTGACCGAGACGCCCGTCGGCCATCCGGCGCGACCGGCGTCGCTGCTCGACTGTCTGGGGCGCGCGGAGATCGAACTCCCGGCGGTCGCTCCGCGCGCCGCGCGCTGCATCGCAACGGTCGTCTCGCCCGGCTTCGAGCACCTGCTCGACGACATGCTCGGCTCGCTCGTGGCTTACGGCGGTTGCCCGGACGCGCTCCTCGTCGTCTTCGGCGTCGAGGCCGGTGACGAGTGCCGCCGGGTGGCGGAAAAATACGGCGCGACCTTCATCCCCTGCGCCAAGCGCGCGCACATCAACTCGACCGTCAAGTCCGTCCTCTACACGGCGGCGCGGGTCGTTGACGCTTCACACTTCGTCTGTCTCGACGCGGACATGCTGGTGCTTGGCGACCTGCGTCCCGTTTTCGGCGCGCTCGAAGCCTGCACCGAAGGGACGATCCTCGCCTGCCGCGAGGCCAACGGCCCCGCCTTCAGCAATCTCGAACAGGCGTTGTGCAGCGTCTACGGCGGGCGCGCGAGCGACCTCGCCAAGCTGGTGGGGCAAAATCTCGACGGCGAGGGCGCTTATCCGCTGGTCGTCAACGACGGTCTGTTCGCCGCCGGCAAGACCGCTCTGCTCGCGCTCGACGGTCTTATTCGCGGGTGGCCGCGCGCCCCGGCGTGGGTTGACGAGCGGCACGACATCTGGTGGCGCAACCAGTTCGTCTTCAATCTGGCGCTCGCGCACCTGCGCTGCGGCGTCGAACTCGACCCCGTCTACAACGTGCAACTCAACTCGCAGGATGTCGAGCTGAACTACACGGACGGGCGCGCGCGGGCGCTCTGGCGCGGGCGTCGGGCGCGCGTCCTCCACTTCAACGGGCTGGGGCGAAACAAGTGCGCGGAGTCGCGCGGCGGGTTCGCCCGCGTCGCCGAGCCGCTTGTCGCGCGTGGCGGCGGCGGAGATAACTACGCCGCCTTTCTCGAAGCGCTTCGCGCGTGGATCGGGCGCTTCGGGATGGGCGCGCTCGCGTGGTCTTTTTACGGAACGACCGATGCATCAGGCGCGCGCGTCGGCGACTCCTCGACGCTGCCGCTCTTCGCCATGCTCCACTATCTCGTCCGGGCCAACGGCTGCGTGCGGGTGTTGGAGACGGGGACGGCGCGCGGCGTCTCCGCCGCCTGTCTGGCCTCGGCGGTGGCGCACCGACATGGCGGACGCGTCGTGACATTCGACCCGGCAGATTATCCTCTGCGCGAAGAACTGTGGGCGGCTCTACCGGATGAGATGCGCGCGTGTCTCGACTTTCGCTGCACGGGGTCGCTCGAAGGCATGGCCGCTTGTATCGAAGCAGGCGAAAGCTTCGACGCCGCGCTGCTCGATTCGCTCCATGAAGAGGAGCACGTCTGGGCTGAATTTCAACTTGCTTCACAACTCGTCTGCCCCGGCGGTCTGATTCTGATTCACGACGTGCTCACTCTGAACAGCACGGTCGAGCCGGCGCTACGCCGCATCGAAGCGGCGGGTTACGGCGTGACGCGATTGTTGACGGCGGAGTCGGGCGAAGCGGAAGACGACCGCCTCGGTCTCGCCTTGATTGAGAACCGCCGCAAAAATTCCGTCAATGGCAATAGTGCAGGGGGAGAGAGTTGAAGCGCATCTGCATCGGCGTCCACGTTCACGCCGAGCCGGAGAGGATGCTGGCGACGCTCCGCGGCCTGCGCGCCGAGACTCCATCCCAAGTCGAAATCCTGCTTCTACCCGACGGCCCCGACGCCGCGACCATCGCGGCGTTGGACGAGTTGAAAGATTTTCCGCAGTCCGCCACCACGGAAGCGCGCGGCGCTCCCGCCTGTTTCAACCGGCTCGTGACCTCAAGTGATGCCAACGTGCTGGTGCTGCTTGAAAGCGGCGCGCGGGTCGGCCCCGGATGGCTCTCACACCTGCTTGCGGCGCTCGACGAAGACGAGCGCAACGGGTTGGCCGGGCCAACGACTAACCTTTCGTGGAACGAGCAGGGCGTCTACCCGCACGCGGGCAGCGCGACGGAGGAGATCGCGCGCACGGCGCGAGAGACCGTCGCGCGCTTCGGAGACGAGACGCGCACGCTTGAGCCGCTCTACAGTCTCGCTGATTTCTGTTACGCCGTCCGGCGCGAAGTGATCGAAGCCATCGGCGGCGCCGACGAGTCTTACGGTCTGGGGCCGTGCTGGGAGATGGATTACAACGTGCGCGCGGCCCGCGCGGGTTTTCGCGGCGTGTGGGCGTGCGCGGCTTACGTGCATCGCGCCCCCTACACCGCGCGCCGCCGCTACGAAGAGGCGCGGCGGTTCGAGGCGAGCAAGCGTCTCTATCAAGACAACTTCTGCGGCGCGCGTCTGCGTGGCGAGAAACAGGACTTCCGCGCGCACTGCCGGGGCGATGCCTGTCCCAACTTCGCACCTCCTGATTTGATTGAGGTCAACCGCCCGTTGCCCGCTGCCGCGCACGTCGCCGCAACCGTCGCGGCGACGCGACCCATCACGATTCCAGCCCTCGACCAACTTTTCAAGACACCAACTCAAGCCGCGAAGATTGAGAGAGAAAGCGTTCAAAGTAAGGTTGAGGCGCGTGCCGTCGGCAATGATGATGAACAGATTGTTCAGCCTCTACTTCCCCCGTTGCTCCTCGCGCAAGTAGACGAGCCGCAATTCCCTCTCGTCTCATGCATCATGCCCACTTTCAACCGTCGGAGCTTCGTCCCGCTCGCGGTGCGAAACTTTTTGCGGCAGGACTATCCGAACCTCGAACTCATCATCCTCGACGACGGAACTGAAAACGCCTTCGCTTGCATACCGAAAGACGCGCGAGTCCGTTACATCCGCCTTGACCGCAAGCTGAACATCGGAGCGAAGCGCAATGCGGCGTGCGAGTTGGCGCGCGGGCCGATCATCGTCCATTGGGATGACGACGACTGGTATCCGCGCCGGCGCGTAAGCGCGCAGGTGCGCGCCCTGCTCGACAACGGGGCGGATGTAGCGGGGACGAGTCGCCTGCTTTACTTCGACGCCTCGTTGGAGCGCGCATGGGAGTATCGCTACGCGGCGGCTGGCGCTCCGTGGGTGGCGGGCAACACGCTCGCTTACCGGCGCGACTTTTGGGAGCGTAACAAGTTCCCTGACGTGCAAATTGGTGAAGACTCTCTCTTCCTTTGGAATGAAGCTGCCAAGTCCGTCCATGACCTTGACGACCCTCACCTCTGCGTCGCCACGGTGCACGCCGGGAACACGAGCCGCAAAAAGACTGACGGGATGTTCTGGCATACGCGGCCCGTCGCCGATGTCCACGAACTTCTCGGCGACGAGTTGCACCTCTACCGCGCCAACTTCCTTCCTACAGACTTGCGCGCATGGCCTCTCGTCTCGTGCATCATGCCCACTTTCAACCGTCGGAGCTTCGTCCCGCTCGCGGTCGAAAACTTTCTCGCGCAAGACTACCCATGCAAAGAGTTGATCGTCGTGGACGATGGCGACGATGCGGTCGCCGACCTCTGTGAAGGAATCTCCGGCGTAAAATACGAGCGGCTTCAGCGGCGCGTCTCCATCGGTGCAAAGCGTAATATCGCCTGCTCGCTCTCCGAAGGCGAGGTCATCGCACATTGGGATGATGACGATTGGTATTCTCCTGAACGCCTGCGTTATCAGGTGAGACCGCTCCTTGCGTGCGAGGCGGAGATGACGGGACTAGAGAACGCCTTCGTGCTGGAGCTGCCCGGCGGCGCGTTCTGGACGACACAGCCGCACCTCCACCGTCGGATGTTTGTGGGCGATGTCCACGGAGGCACACTTGTCTACCGCCGCGAACTCCTGTCGTTGGGTCTGCGCTATCCTGAAATCAATCTGGCCGAAGACGCATGGCTCTTGCACTACGCCGTGAGTCGCGGGCAGCGCCTGCTGCGATTGCCCAACCCCGGCCTCTTCGTTTATGTCAGACACGGCAGCAACGCGTGGGGTGAGTTCGCACCGGGGAGTTTTCTAGACCCGTCGGGCTGGCAGCGCATCGCCCCGCCGCACACCTTTGCCGCCGAGCAGCTTGCCCGCTTTCAGAAGGCAGCCGCGGACGTTAGCGCCTTGAGTTCCATAGCGGCTTGCAAATGAGTGCGACCAACCTGCGACCGTTTAGAAGCGGGCATGGCCCCGCCTCTAAGAGCGTGTCCAAAAAGCCCCGTGAGGGGCGAAATGTTTGTAGCCCGCGCCGCTCTCCCCTTGTTCTTTCAAGCCCCGGAGGGGCGGCAGCGCCTAACATGGCGCTCCTCACGGAGCTTCAGCGACCTCGTGTCACGCGACGGGCTATAAACAATCCGCTCCTCACGGAGCTTCGGCACATGGCTTTTTAGACATGCTCTAAACAGTCGCACACGATTACAAGTCGCTTTTTACTGAGATTGCCGCCGAGGTGAGTCAGTTCAGACAGCGGTATTGAAAAGTGTGAGAGTTCTACTCTGATGCGAGGGCGCGCGTAGTTCCGTTCGGCAAGGGTCGGTACAATTTCAAACGGGTCAGTCGGCTCACACGACTGTGAACGTCCGATCAACAAATTCTGGGCAATTGCTCGCCGACGAGCATGTCCACGATGCGCGTGCCGCCAAAACCCGTCCGCATCGCAACGATACCTTTCGGCTCTGGCTTCACTTCGCCAATGATGCAAGCGTCACGCCCGTAAGCGTGCTTCCTCATCCGCGCGACAATCTGATCGGCCACCTCCGCGCCCACAATCGCAATCAATTTTCCTTCGTTAGCTACGTAAAGCGGGTCGAGGCCCAGAATCTCACACGCGCCATGCACCTCCTCACGCACCGGAATCAGGTCTTCGCGTATCTCGATGTATACCTCGGACGCGGACGCAATTTCGTTCAAGGTCGTCGCCACGCCGCCGCGCGTCGGGTCGCGCAGGGTGTGAACCGCGTCGAGCGCGCCAGCGCCGGCGGCCTCGTCAAGCATCTCTTTGATTAAAGCGTTCAGCGGCGCGGTATCGCTCTCGATGTCCGTCTCAAGCTCCAGTTCGCCGCGCGCGATCATGATGGTCGTGCCGTGGTCGCCGATGCTGCCGCTCAAAATCACGCGGTCGCCGGCCTCGGCGCGAGCGGCGGAGATGCGTGCGGCAGATTCGATGATCCCGATGCCCGCGGTGTTGATGAATATCTTGTCGGCGCTCCCCTTCTGCACGACCTTCGTGTCGCCCGTGACGACCGCGACGCCCGCTTCATCAGCCGCCGCGCGCATTGACACAAGGATGCGTTTCAACTCCTCGACGGCGAAACCCTCTTCCATGATGAATCCGGCGGAGAGATAAAGGGGGCGCGCGCCGCTCACCGCAAGGTCGTTGACCGTGCCGCAGACGGCGAGGCGTCCGATGTCCCCGCCGGGGAAGAAAACGGGTGTGACCACATAAGAGTCGGTCGTAAAGGCGAGGCGCGTGCGCCCTTCGCCTTCCCCGACTTCAAAAACCGCCTGATCTTCGAGAGCTTCGAGCAGCGGATTGCGTAAATGTTCGAGAAAGAGTCCTTCGATCAGTTCGTGCATGGCGCGTCCGCCGCTGCCGTGCGCGAGCGTGATCTGCTCGTCTCTGAATTTGCGCTTCCTCCGCCGCGCGCGTTCGACGCGCTCGAAAAGTGGCGAAGGGCTGAAATCATTCGTCATCGGCTAAACCGCCACCCCCGCCTCGACGGCGCTTTTGTTTCCACCGTTCGGCGCCGTGCGTTCGGCGATCTTCGAGAGGCGACCGAAGTTGTAGTAGGCCGCGCACGCGCCCTCGCTTGAGACCATGCACGAGCCGATGGGGGTCTCCGGTGTGCAGGCCGTGCCGAAGACCTTACACTCCCACGGTCTTTTCACGCCTTTGAGAATCTCGCCGCACTGACATGCCTTCGGGTCGGCGACGCGCAAACCGGGCACGTTGAATTTCAACTCCGCGTCGAAGGCCGCGTACTTGCGGCTCAGTTTCATGCCGCTGTGCGCGATGGAGCCTAAGCCTCGCCACTCGAAGTAATCGCGCGGCTCGAACACGTCGAAGAGCACTTCCAGCGCCCGGCGGTTGCCGTCGCGGTTGACGCAGCGCCCGTACTGATTCTCAACTTCCGCGCGCCCCTCTACGACTTGCCTGACGAGCATGTAGACCGACTGTAAAATGTCGAGCGGCTCGAAGCCCGCGACGACGACCGGTTTGCCATACTCCGCGGGCACGAATTCGTAAGGCCGCGTACCGATGACCGTGCTCACGTGACCGGGGCCGAGAAATCCGTCGAGTTGCAGGTCGGGTGAATCGAGCAGCGCCTTCAAGGCCGGGACAATCGTGATGTGGTTGCAGAAGACCGAGAAGTTTTCCACGCCCTCTTTCGCCGCCTGAAGGACGGTCATGGCGGTTGAGGGCGCGGTGGTCTCAAATCCGAGCGCGAGAAAGACGACGTTCCGCTCCGGATTCTTCTTGGCAATCTTCAAGGCGTCGAGCGGCGAATAGACCATCCTTACGTCCGCGCCCGAAGCCTTCGCATCAAGCAGGCTCGTCTTCGAGCCGGGCACGCGCATCGCGTCGCCGAAGGTCGTAAAGATCACTCCGGGCTGTTGGGCAATCGAGATTGCGTCATCCACGCGTCCGAGCGGAATCACGCAGACCGGACAACCCGGCCCGTGAATCATCGTGATGTTCTCCGGCAGCAAATCCTCGATGCCGTATTTGAAGATCGTGTGCGTGTGGCCGCCACAGACCTCCATCAGCTTGAGCGGCTCTTTGGTCACGTGCGCGATCTCCGCCGCCAGCTTCTCCGCGATGTCTCCCTGCCGGTATTCGTCTATGAATTTCATTCGGCCCCCCTCTCAGTTCAATCTTCGACCAGCGACTTATGTTGCATGAACGTGTGCACCATATCCCACATCACATGGTAGAGCGCGACGTGCGTCTCCTGAATCCGGTGGATGCTCGAAGTGGGTACGGTCAGACAAAAATCGAGCCGTCCCGAGGCGCTCAATTCAGCCATCTTGCCGCCGTCGCCGCCCGCGAATCCAATGGTCGAAAGCTTCATCCGTCGCGCGGTCGCAAAGGCGTGCGCCAGATTCTCGGAGTTGCCGCTGGTCGAGATGCCGAGCAGCACGTCACCCTCAACGCCGAGCGCGATGATTTGTCGCGTAAAAATATCATCGAACCCAACGTCGTTCGCCACCGCCGTAACCATCGCCATGTCACTCGTCAGACAGATCGCGGGCAGCGCTTTTCGGCCCACGATGACGGGGTGCATGAACTCGACGGCGACGTGCTGGGCATCAGTCGCGGAGCCGCCGTTGCCGCAGACGAGCATCTTGCGCCCACGATGAAAAGCCTTTGCCAACAGGAGCGACGCCGCGAGTATCGTGTCCTGATGCTCCTCGAAAAACTTCGACTTGACCTCGACGCTCTCGCGCACTTTCTCCAGTAGCGAGAAGCGTAACTGCTCCGTCAACTCCTCCGGCTGCTTGTCATCTTGGTGCAGGAAGGGATAGAAGGAGCGTGAAAAATCTTCGGCTGACTTAGTCATGTGATATGTTACGCCACCGGCTTTGGACGAATGGCAGTTTACCTTTCGTCCAGCGTCCGTCATCAATCAATTACTTCCCATCGTCTATCGAAGTCTTGAACTGTTCGAATTCCGGTTCGAATTGGCCGATCTCTTCGAGCACGCGCAGAGTCTCTTTGGCCTCCGCCTCGTCAATCCGGCTCATGGCGAAGCCGACGTGGATCAGGACGTAATCGCCGACGCGCGCCTCTTCCTTGTCGAGCATTCCCGTGTTGATGTTGCGCCGCACGCCACCGACATCAACCTTAGCGATGCTATTCTCTTCATCAACGATCTCAACGATTCGTCCGGGAATTGCGAGGCACATAAATTTTATATCCTCCCTGCCGCGAGACGCGCATTGGCGATGGCCGCTTGACCCAGTGAGATGCCTCCATCGTTCGGGGGCACACGGCTGTGTGTGAAAACCTCGAAGCCATCTCGCCGGAGCATCCGGCAGGCGTTGTCGAGTAGAAATAAGTTTTGAAAGACTCCCCCTGATAATACCACGCGGCTGAGTCTTCGCTCCTCTCTCATCCATCCCGCGACCGTCGCGACGAGATGCGTCACGCCGCGATGGAACTTCGTCGAAACTTCTTCCGGCGGGCGCCCGTCGAGAATATCCTCCACGACGCGACGGATAACTGCATCGGCTTTAATCACCTTGCCGCCTTCAGCCAACTCGAACTCGTAGCTATTCGTGTGGGAGAGGTCGGCCACCGCTTCAAGCTCTATCGCCGCCTGCCCTTCGTAATTGACGGTGTTTCTCAGGCCGAGCAAGGCCGAAACGGCGTCGAAGAGACGCCCCATGCTTGACGTTTGCGGGCTGTTCGTCCCGGTCGCAACCATCCGTCGGAGTGTCGCCCAAGCGCGGGCGTCCATGTTCTGAACGAAAGGAATGTCCAGTTTAAGGAAGTCGTCGCCGAGCGCGCGTTGCAGGTAGACGGCTGCCATCCGCCACGGCTCGCGGACGGCCCGCGCGCCGCCCGGCATCGGGATGTAGTCAAGGTGCGCGAAGCGCTCGGCGTCGCAAAAGTCGGCGACGAAGAACTCCCCGCCCCACATCCGCCCATCTTCTCCGAAGCCCAGACCATCCATCGCCACGCCAATCACTTCGCCCTCTATCCGGTTGTCAGCCATACAGCTCGCCACGTGCGCGTGATGGTGTTGGACGCCGATTTTGGTCAGGCTTTCGTCGAACGCGTGTGCATATTTCGTCGAGAGATATTCTGGATGCAGATCGTGTGCGACCACACGGGGCCGTAGATGAAAAAGCCGCTCGTAGTGCTCGATGCCTTCTTCATAAGAGCGCAGTGTCTCAAGATTTTCCAGATCGCCAATGTGATGACTGATAAAAGCGTGATTGCCGCGCGCGAGACAGAAAGTATTTTTCAACTCCGCGCCGCAAGCCAGAATCTCTTGTCCGAATTCAAACCCGACGCGGACAGGCGCGGGCGCGTAACCACGCGCGCGGCGCAAGATCATCTCCCGACCGCCATGCACGCGCGCGACCGAATCGTCATTACGCATGTGAATCCGACGGTTGTTGAACAGGAAGTAATCGGCGATGGGTTCGAGTCGTCTACTCGCGTCCTCATCCTCGAAACAGATCGGCTCGTCGGAGACGTTGCCGCTGGTCATCACGAGCGGGTGCTCCAGCCCGGCGAGAAGCAGATGCTGGAGCGGCGTGTAAGGAAGCATGAAGCCGAGCGTGTTCACGCCGGGCGCGACCACGCTCGGAATTTCCGAGTCGGACTTTCTGGTTAACAGCACGATGGGGCGGCGCACGGAATTGAGTAACTGCTCTTCGGCGTGGGAGACGACGCAATATCGCCTGACCACATCCACGACGTTCGCCATCAGAGCGAACGGCTTCTCCTCCCGGTACTTCTTCACCCGCAAACGCCCGACCGCCGCGGCATTCAGCGCGTCGCACGCGAGATGAAAACCTCCGAGACCCTTGACGGCGACGAGTTTCCCCTCCGACAAGAGCCGGCGCACGCAGGCGATAATCTCTTCACCATCGTGTTCAAGTCCTACCGCGCGCCCTTCCGCGTCCACCAAAGAAAGTTGCGGCCCGCAGGCCGCGCAAGCCGTCGGCTCGGCATGAAAGCGTCGGTCGAGCGGGTTCTCGTACTCGTCGCGGCAGGCTCCGCACATCTCGAAGTCGCGCATCGTCGTCCGCGCGCGGTCGTAAGGGACGGCTTCGATGATGGTGAAGCGCGGGCCACAGTTCGTGCAGTTGATAAAGGGATAGCCGTGGCGGCGGTCGGCGGGGTCGAACAACTCGCGCAGGCAATCGGAGCAGGTGGCGATGTCAGCCGAGATGGGGACGAATTTTTCGCCGTCGGAAGCGCTCTCGATTATTTGAAAATCTGTGTAGAGAGATGGGTCGAGGTCGGTGCTACGCTCGACCGCTTCAATGATGGCGAGGGGCGGCGCTTCTGTCTTGAGTTCGTAGAAAAACCGTTCGATAGCCTCGCTTTCGCCTTCGACATCAATGAGCACGCCGGTCGAGTTGTTGAGAACACGTCCACGAAGCGCATTGCGTTGCGCGAGCGTATAAACAAAGGGGCGGAAGCCGACGCCTTGCACGATGCCGCGCACGTGTACCTTCACGCGCGTAACCATCGAGTGTTGTTCAACAGTTGACATGAGAGACGCCGTTTATCGGTTGACATCAGGCCGCTGCGATTTCAACGGATGCGATGTGCGGGGAGACTCGATATTTAACGCGGAGGACGCAGGGCAGGGAGAATGCAGAGTGGAAGTATCTTAAGTTTGAGATTTGACCTTTGAAATTTCAAATCTTCCTGCTCTCGCGCTCTCCGCGTTGAACATCATCTCGTCAAACACTCATCTCGCACTTGCGCCAGAAATCCGATCAACTCGTCCATTCCCACGCCGGTCTTAGCCGAAACCTCGAAAACCTTCATGCCGGGCCGCACCCGCTCAATGCTCTCGTGCGCGACCACGGAATCGAACTCGACCGCCGCCGCCACGTCCATCTTGGTGATGACGGCTACGTCCGCCGTGTTGAAGATGGTCGGATACTTGAGCGGCTTGTCTTCGCCTTCGGTCGTCGAAAGCAGAACGAGGCGGAGGTCTTCGCCGAGGTCGTAGCTCGAAGGGCAGACCAGATTGCCGACGTTTTCAATGAACAGGAGATCAATCTCTTCGAGACTCCAGCCGTCGAGCGCCGTCTCGATCATCGTGGCTTCGAGATGGCAGACCGTCCCCGTCGTAATCTGCCGAACCGGGGCTTCGCTGCGCGCGAGGCGGGCGGCGTCATTCTCCGTGGCGAGGTCGCCGACGAGAGCGGCGACGCGGCATTCACGCCGGAGATGCGTGAGCAGCTTCTCCAACAGCGTCGTCTTGCCCGCGCCGGGGCTTGAGACGAGACTGATGACCCGCACCCCCGCCTCGCGGAAGCGTTGGCGCAACTCGCGCGCCAGCAAGTCGTTTTGCTTGAGAACCTTTTGCCGGACTTCGACCAGACGAGGCTGTGTGCTCATTATTCAATCTCCAAAGCCACGACCTCAAGTTCTTTCCCGCGGATGACCTGAGAAGTCGGAGTAGCGCAGTCGGGGCAGAAAAACCGCTGAATGGATACGAGTGTTTTCTCTTCGCGGCAGAGGGGGCAAAAGACAACGACCGGGACTTCTTCGATGACCAGTTGTGACCCTTCGAGCGGCGTCCCCTCGCAAGCCACTTCATACGAGAACAACAGCGCCTCTTTGACCACGCCCGAAAGCGGCCCCAGCTTAAGATGTATCGCGCCGACCCGCACGTCGCCGCGCCGCGCCGCCTCTTCAGAGGCCATCTCGATCATGCTCAGAGCGATGGAAAGCTCATGCATAGAAGCAAGGATGAAGGCGAAGGGATGAAGGATGAAAGCGTGCCGGCTCACGTTGAATTGTCATTCTTTCATTTTTATCGCCTTCATCCTTCATCCATGTTTTTCAGCGGCGATATCGAAAGAAAATTTCAGTTCGTTCTTGACCTTGAGCGTGCCGCCGGCGACCGAGACCGGCTTGATGCCATAGTCTGTCTGCCGCATTGTGAACTCGCCTTTTGCCCGTAGACCATCGTCGCTTTTCGTGACCTCGGCCTGAATCCAGAGGTTCTTGCCGGTGGAGCCGTGCAGCGTCAGGTCGCCGATGACGCGGACGCGGTAACGGTTTTGCGCGATCCTGCTCGCCGTAACGCTCGTGCTCTCGAAGACTATATCCGGGTAGCGCGCGACTTCGAGCACCTGCTCGCGCATCATGCGCTCGATCTCAAGGCGATCCTTCTCCTTAACATCGTCACCCACGGCGAGCGAGTCCGACTTGATCCGCATCCTCACCTTTCCCTGTTCGAGCGTGTCGGGCACGCACTCTGCCTCGCCCTCGAAGTCACGGATGGCGATCACAGGGTTGTGGCCGAACGCCGAGAACAATCCTTCGGCGAACGCCTGCACGGTGAACCGGCTCTCGCCGGCCACCAGACGGTAGCGCGCAATCTCAGTTTGGTTTTCGCTCATATGCCGCGGAGTGACCGAAAGGTGAATCCGAACTTTGCCGGCAGCTCTAAATCAAGCCGCGGAAGAATAAGTCGGCAGCGACAGGATCGAACGCCATTTGTGACGTGAGATTTCAAACTTGAAATTCATTCTCCGTCCCATCAATCGTGTTGAGGCTGTCGCACAGTTTCCGCCTCCGTCAGAGCGCGCGTCGCACCGCGCGCCGGACGGCCTCGGTCGTCAGTCCGTAGACTAAATGTGACGCCAATGCGTAGGCGTGAATCGAGAGCGGATATTCCGACGGCGACTTTGAAAGGCCGAGCGCCGGCACCACGCCCTCATCAGCGGTGACCCAAACGAAGGCTCCGTAAGGCAGTCCCGCGCCGGCTGTGACGCCCGGCATGAGTTCGGCGGCGGCGCCGTACAATCCGCCCATCGTCGTGCCGTAAGCGTAGTGGAGCGCCGTGCCCGCCTTCTCCTTTTCGCTCTCCGTCAACTCGTGGCCGGAGACGCCCACGGAGATGGCGTTGGCGAGTCTTTCCGCCGCATCGTCCTCCTCGGCGTCACCGCCTCGCTCTTGCAACTCGCGCCCGATGCCGTGGTGTGGGGAGCCGTGCTGTAAAGATTGAGCGCCGTGCGACCGCTCGACCCCTTCGGCCAGTCTGCCCCACAAGGCTTGAAACCGGTTCATCACCGCGGACGCAACCAGCCCACCGACGACACCCGCCGCCAGTCCTTTCCATACATCGCTTCCCATGCTCGTTCGCCCGCTCACATGTTCCTGAGCTTCATATACCGCTCGAAGTCAGGGACAATCGTGGATAGCCCGCCGACGATATTCCCCGGCTCAAGCAGATCGGGCGGCAGCACGCGGCCCAGATTTTCGCGCACCTGCTGGCGGATGCCGGGATGCGCCATAATCAACCCGGCGCCCGCGACTACAAGCGCGGCGCCCACCACAAGGTAAATCATGCCGTTCGAGTCGTTCGAGTCGTTCGACCCATTGTTATCCATGCTGACCTCCTCATAAAAAAGCCTGAAGTGCTGGAGTCCTCAAGCTAAAGTTTGAAGCAGATGTTTCCGACTCCAGAATTGTAGACTTACATTCTCACCATCTTTATGTATCGCCTGATGTCATGAAACTGCGTCACGACACCGGCGACGACAACCGCGAGCGCGACGCCTCCGACGTAAAACCAGATGCTTGTTGCGGAAGATTTTTTCGTCTTCAGCTTCAAAGATTTTGCGTGCTCCATTTCAATTCCCCCTGTACCCGAATCATTGTTCAAGGATGAGCCGTCATCG
This sequence comes from Pyrinomonadaceae bacterium, assembly GCA_041749275.1. Classification (GTDB taxonomy): domain Bacteria; phylum Acidobacteriota; class Blastocatellia; order Pyrinomonadales; family Pyrinomonadaceae; genus JBGTBQ01. The sequence continues at coordinate 14,752 of JBGTBQ010000192.1, forward strand.
GTTGCTCATTGAGAAGTTTATGGATGAGAGTTTCGACCACTCGCATCGCTTCATCCACGGCGGCCTCAACCGGCTCGCTCAACCCCAACTGCCCTTCTTCTCCGCCGAGCGTCAAAGGCTCGCACCCGACGAGCAGGATGCGCTTGAACTCACCACCCATTGACTTCACCATGCCGAGCACCTTCAAAGGGTTCATCCCGTGTGGTTCGATCATCGCGCTTTGCGCGTCGAGATTATCCAACTCGCTTAGATCAGGCTCGATGGTATAGAGCGTGCCGGCCTCGCCGCCGCGAGGCGTGGCGTCCACGAAGATGGTCACGTCGTAGCCGTCCATCAGCGCGTAGACGAGATCAAACCCGCGAATACCGAAGTCAACCACGCGCACGGCCTCTGGTAATTCGCGCCCCGCCAGCCGGCGCGCGACCTCGCTGCCGAAGGCATCGTCGCCCTGAAAGATGTTACCGATGCCGGCGACGAGGATGCGCTGTGGCGACGCCATCAATTCTCCACTTCCTTCTCGCCGGGTGGCAGCGGCTCGACCTCTTCGGGAGAGAAGAAGAAACGGTGGCCGGGTTGACGAAGCATCCCCAAGTCGCGTCCCGGATCGTCTTCGAGAACGACCGCAAGGTGGTGCCGGCCCTCGTAATCCTGTTCGATGGCTTCGATGATGGCGACCTGTCCCGCAAGCGCGAGGTCGAAGATGTCGCCGCCCGCCTTGGGGCGCAGGCGCACGCGCTCCCCCGGCTTTACTTCGACGCCGGAGACGTTGATGCTCTCAAGCGTCGTCTTCTCTTCAAGCAGTTGCCATTCCCACTCGTTCATCGTTCGTCCTCGCGGCGGGGGCGGAGGCTCCGCATCGCGCCGTGCATCTTCATCAACTGCTCGGCGGGAAGCGTCTCGGTGCGCTCAAGAATCTGTCGTGCGCGCTCGTCCACACCGCGCATTTCGCGCTTCTCTTCCTCCGTCAGCGTCATAATACGCAACGTGAGAATCTCGTCTATCTCCGTTCCGTCGAAGAGGTCGCCCGCCGATTCGGGCGCGATTTGCGGGTAGTCATAGAGAATGATCGGTGACGAGAGCATCACTCCGCGTTCCCCTTCCTCACCCACTAAGACCGGGTAGGTCCCGATGTTTCGACAACCCCCGGCGGCATCTTTGAACGCATCCGGGGGGTCGAGCAGCGAGACGAACTCGCCTTCGCGCACGTTCAGAATCGTGTGCGTCGAGACGAAGGAGCGCATCAACGCTTCGTCTCGACTCCGCTCTCCGGCATCCTCCAAAGGCGTCAGGTTCAGGATGCGCGCGTTGATCTTGAAATGTCGCGGGTGGTCAGTTTCGGAAGCAGCGGACTCAAACTCTTCGCTCGACACTTCGATTGCGCCCTCGACGGCTTGCCGCCGCCGGACAATGACGCCCACGACTTTGCCGCCGGCTTCGTCGCGCAGCGTTTCAACTTCGCGGCTCCGTGGAAAGCTAAACGTCAGGCGACGAGGCTCAACGACCGCTTCACGCAATTCAATATCCGACAAACAGACTTCGCGCTCGACGGATTCCTGCCACGTCTGAAAGAGCCGTCCGTTGACTTCCAGCGACGAGACGACGTTGACCTCCGCATCGGAGACGGAAGATTGAATCCGTTCATCATCGCCATCCGCCATCCGCAACGCGCAATCCGCGTTCAAGAGGCAAACCTCGCGCGACGACAAGTGCAGAAATCTCACCTTCAGGTTCAGAGTCGCCCGGTCGCTTCCCGTGACGAGACACTCGGTCTGCATCGTCCACGCTTCCGTGCCGCCCTGCGCGTGGCTGTAGCTTTCGGGGCAGAGCGCGCCGAAGTTCCAGCGCTGCTGGTTCTTCACCGCCGACGGACGATAAGGGTAGAGAATGTACCCTTCGTAGAGCACGGCGTCGGCGATTCTTTCCACGAGTCCGAGGTTCGTCATAACGTCTATGATGGAAGTTCGATGAGGGTTGAATCGAGACCCTCTTCGTTTGATTCATCCTTCATCGTTCCCGATTGATCGTTCAAAAGTCTCTCCAGCGCTTGTTCCCACGTCGGTATGCCGTGCTGTCTTTTATAGCTGTAGAGCTTGTCGAAAACGTCGCGGCGCAAGGTCAGCCACGCTGAGTTCGGATAGTAGATGTCCATCATCGCCTTCCAGACCGCGATGGGCAGCCGGTATTTCGCTTCCCTGTCCCACGGTATCTGCTCGACTTGCAGCGCGCCTTCGCCGGTCTCGTAGAAGACTGTCCCGCTGAATTGAAGGTTGAGCGGAATCTCTCCGTCCTCCAGCGCGGCGAAATACTTCGTGGCGGCGACGTTGAAATCGAACGTGCACGGCACGGACAGTTCGACGAGCGTGCTGCCGTTGAAGGGCGTGACGATGGCGCTCGTGTGCGTCCAGAGGGTCGTCCGCAGCGTCTGTCCCCAACGCGATGGCTCGCCGAAAAGATCGAGCAACTGCTCCTGCTCACTGGCGTTGTAATGACGCCGGAGGGTCTCGATCTGAATCTGGCAACGGAGCGCGATGGTTTGAATCGCCTCTTCCGCGTCCGCGTTCGTGACACGCAGTTTGAAAGCCAGCAATGGAGCCGCGGTAAAGGGGACGGCTTCGGCGCCTTCGATCTGGAAACTTAAATCAGGCACGAGCTGCCCCTGTGTTTGCGCCGGACTTTTCTTTTAACACGGCGAAGAATTTTTCGATCTCCTGCCAAACTTCCGTCCCGCCCGACAGCCCGCGCCAGCCCGCGCGAATCACGCCCACCAGTTTGAAGCACTCGTCAATCGGCACGAGGTAATAGTCCGCCGCGCCCCGGACGCGGTTAACGAGCAGCGCCTCGACATCCATCTCCAACCCTCCCAGCACGGGGTTGTCTTCGACGACCGTAGCCCATGAGGCGAGGTCGAGCAGCGACTCGGTCGCGCCGGCTGGACTCGGATAAAGAGCGATAGTCTTTCCCGCCGGGCTGCTGTGGAAGAAGAAGGCCATGCCGATAGGAATCATCAGGCTTTCCCATTGTGCGTCCGTGAGGCGGAAGTCTGGCAGGGAGCGCACGCGGCGTGGCACGCGCCGGTATTTCATCTCCGCCTGCCCGCTGAAGAGAATCGCGCAAGGCTGACAGGAGCAGAGCAGTTGTCGCGTCGGCGGTTCGAGGAGATGCTCGTGGTCGTGCGCCAGTTCAGCGCTGCATAATTCGCAACGCTCAACGGCGGCTGCCTTGCGAGGTCTGACGAACCGCCGCAACACGTTGATGGCGGATTGCGGCGTGGCTCCAGTGTCGTTTGCGGAATTCGGATTGCGGATTTGGAGATCACTATGGTCGTTGTTGCTCGACATATCTTCACTATCTCCGATTTGAGCTTGGAGGTTCACCATCCATCCTTTTTATATCCGCAATCCGAATTCCGCAAACGACAATCGTTCTAGGCTGGAGGCATTTTCGGGCTGTCCGTCACCGACTCAACGTCGTCAGGGTTGATCGCCGTGGAGTCTCTGGCGTCCGATCCGCCGGAGGGGCGATCCGCGCCCGTCGTCCCGGCATCGGAACGTCCCGGCTCCTTGCCTTCCTCATCCTTGATCTCTTCACCCTGTCTCGTGCCCGGCGTGTGCGTCGCCGCGGTCTCCGAAGTATCTTGATCTCCCATCTTGTATCCTCCTTAAGATAGACGGTAAGCAGTCATAGACCGTCACGGTTGAGATGAAGAGTTCCGAGTTCAGCCTTTAGGTTTCTGACGCTGCCGGACAGCAAGCTCAAGCGTGGACTCTCAATCTCAAATCAGCCGGACGGACTAACAAGTCAGCAGACGGCAGAAAAACTTCGCTCTCGTTTCCTCGGCCTGTCCGCGTCACCACCCACTCCGCGGAGCCTGCTGTCCACTGACCACATCTTTACGGTAGAGCCACCTTCGTCCTTCCCTGCTCGACGAGCAGCGGGAAAGGTTCGAGATGAAGGCTCGGTTGGTCGAGTCCTCGCCCGGCGCGGATGACATCGAACTGTTGCCCGCAGTGCGCGCAGACGAGGTTGGTCATTTCGAGGCGGGCGTCGTCGAGCACCCGCCCGCATCCGGGACAATCGTTGCCGTAGGCATAGAGCGACTCACCGAGACGGCAAAACAGTACTGCGCGCCCGCGCACTTTCAACATCCGCACGGAACTGCCGGCAAGCGTATGCAGGTCGCTTACATCTTCCCAGCCATTACCGTTCGACGGGGGCGCGGCCTTGCCGTTGCCGTTCGACTTCCCTATCTGCACAAAGCCGGTCGGGGCCGGCGCGGACTCCGCTACGCCTTCTGCCTCGATGGCCGTTACATCCGGGGCCGCCGCGTAAATCCCCTCCTCGATGGCGAGTTTGAGCGTCATCGCCGACGACGGACAGGTCTTGCAACTTCCCTGAAGCCTGAGTCGAACGACGCCATCCTCGACGCCGAGCAGTTCGACGTTGCCTCCGTGCGAATCGAGGTACGGGCGTACCTTATCGAGCGCCCCTAAGACCCGCGTTTCGAGCGGAACCGGATGCAGCCCATACAGCAACAACAGGTTCGCCACCACTTCGTCGCCGGCAAACTTGTCGAAGACGGCGTAGCCCGGCTCACCCGCCTCCGCCACGATCTCCATCAGGCGATCAAGCCCCGCGCCGTGAAAATCCATCAACGCCTGCATCAGTTCAACCGCGACGGCACGCGCCTCCGGGTCAGATAGGTTTTCGATCTTTCGGATCAGGCTCTCAACTTGCTGCATAAGAGTAGATGAGTCTGGAGTCTGGAGTCTGGAGTTTCGCAATCAGACTCCAGACTCCAGAAGTGTAATGTTATTTGACCGCCCCGAACATCGGCGAATGGTGTGTCTCCAGCACCTTGCCGTTGCCGAGGTACATGTGGACGCCGCAGGGCAGACAGGGGTCGAAACTTCTGACTGCGCGCATGATGTCTATGCCCTTGAAGTTTTCCGGCCCGTTCTCCTCAAAGATGGGCGTGTTCTGCACGGCATCCTCGTAGGGGCCGGGCGTGCCGTAAACGTCGCGCGGGTTGGCGTTCCACGGCGTCGGCGGATACGGGTGGTAGTTGGCGATCTTGCCGTCGCGGATGACGACGTGATGCGAGAGCACTCCGCGCACAGCCTCGTGGAAACCGCAGCCGATAGCCTCTTCCGGCACCTTGAAAGGCTCCCACGTCTTCGTGCGGCCCGCGTGCAGTTCGGCCAAAGCCTGCTCGACGAAGTAGAGCGCGGCGGCGGCGGAGTAGGCTTGAAAGTAAGTCCGTGCACGGTCGCGCTCGATGGCGTTCGACCACTTCGGAATCTTCCACTCAAACTCGACTTCCGGCTTCATGGCCGTCTGCGGCAGGTAAATCTTGACGCTCTGGCCGGTCGCCTTGATATAGCCGATGTCCACCTTGTTCGCCAGCGCCGTCGCCCAGAGACGCGCAATCGGGCCGCCACCCGTGTCAAGCGCGAGATACTTGCTGCCGTCTCCCTTTTCGCCTTCGTGATACCAGCGCGGCGACATGACCCACGTGTAGTTGTTATCGAAGTCGCGCTTCTGCGGGCGCGGGAAGGTCGTCTGATTCCACGGGTGCCGCTGGTCAACCGGGTTGCCGAGCGGATCGTTTTTCACGAACTTCTCCGCCTGTTCCCAATCGTCATAGTAAGAACTGCCCAGCAGGATGCGGATGTTGAGGTTGATGTCAACGAGATCGGTCGTCACCAGCTTTCCATCCACTATGACGCCCGGCGTGACGTACATCGCGTTGCCCCACTCGTTCATGTTCTTGTACGAGTAGTCGCAGACGTTGGGGTCTTGGAACGACCCCCAGCAGCCGAGCAGGACACGGCGCTGGCCCACTTTTTCATAACCGGGCAGCGCTTCGTAGAAGAAGTCGAAAAGATCGTCGTGCAGTGGCACGACCTTCTTCATAAACTCGCAGTAGCGCATCAGCCGGACGAGATAGTCGGTGAACAACTGAATCGTCGGGACGGTGCCGACGCCGCCCGGATAGAGCGTCGAGGGGTGAACGTGACGACCCTCCATCAAACAAAACGCCTCCCGCGTGTAGCGTGAGACGTGAAGGGTTTCGCGGTAAAACTCGCCCGTGAATGGATTCAGGGCCGTCATGATGTCGGAGATTTTGCGATAGCCGTGCTTGTCGGCGTTCGGCGCGTCGGTGTTCTTGGCCTTCTCCCAGACACCCGGATTGGTCTCCTTCACCATCTGCTCGCAGAAATCCACGCCGACCAGATTGTCCTGAAAAATGTTGTGGTCGAACATGTATTCGGCGGCCTCGCCCAGATTGACGATCCATTCGGCGATGGCGGGCGGACGGACGTTGAAGGCCATATTCTGCGCGTAGGTGGCGCAGGTGGCGTGGTTGTCGCCGCAGATGCCGCAGATGCGACTGGTGATGAAGTGTGCGTCGCGCGGATCTTTCCCTTTCATAAAGATCGAGTAGCCGCGGAAGATCGAGGAGGTCGAGTAGCACTCGGCGACCTCTCTGTTGTTGAAGTCAATCTTGGTGTAGATGCCGAGACTGCCGACAATACGGGTGATCGGGTCCCAGTTCATATCCACCAAGGTTCTCGGCTTCGCTGGAGCCTCGGTCGTGGTTGTAGTGGTGGTGCTCATGGCGGTCACTCCTTTGTCTGCATGGCGGCTGGCGGCACATAGCCGGTGGTCAGTTCGGGGCGGTTATGCCGCCACTTCGGTTCTTTGTTGACGGTCGCATTCGTGAGATTACGCATCGCGCGAATAGCCACGCCATAGATGCCGATGGCCGCCGTAGAAATCTTCGCGCCCGGCGGCTCGTCCATGAACGGCATGAACTTATCCGGGAAGCCCGGCATCGTGCATCCGATGCAGATGCCGCCCACGTTCGGGCACCCGCCGATGCCTGCCATCCACCCGCGCTTCGGCACGTTGCAGTTCACCACCGGCCCCCAGCAGCCCAGTTTGACGATGCATTTCGGCGACCCGTACTCGGTGGCGAAGTCGCCCTGCTCGTAATAGCTCCCACGGTCGCAGCCTTCGTGAACCGTCTTCCCGAAGAGCCACGTGGGGCGTCCCGCTTCATCGAGTGGAATCATCGGGGCGAGTCCCGCCGCGAGATAGAGCAGATAGAGCACCGTCTCCATGAAGTTGTCCGGCTGGACGGGACAGCCCGGCACGTTGACAATCGGGATGCCGGCGCCTGACTTCCAATCCCAGCCGAGATAATCGGCGAGGCCCATGCACCCCGTCGGGTTGCCCTGCATGGCGTGGATGCCGCCGTAGGTCGCGCAGGTGCCGATGGCGACCACGGCCAGCGCCTTCGGCGCGAGACGGTCAATCCACTCGGTGGTCGGGATCGGCTGTCCCGTCATCGGGTCGTTGCCGAGCGCGGCCCAGTAGCCTTCGCCGCTCAGGTTCTCGTTCGGGATCGAGCCTTCGACGACCAGCACGAACGGGTCAATCAAACCCTGCTCGGCCTGATACCAGTACTTCATAAAGTCGTCGCCGACCTCGTAGGCGAGGACCGGGTTGTGCAAATGCACCTTCGGCAAACCCGGGATCGCGCCCATCACTACGTCTTCGATGCTGGGCTGTGTCGCCGCCGTGATCGAAACCGTATCGCCGTCGCAGCCCAGTCCGGCTGTGATCCAGACGATGTGAATATCTTTGACAGCCGGCGCCTTTTGCGTCACCCGTCCATATGGCTCTGCTTCTGCCGCCATGCTCGCGCCTCCTTTCCAGGCTCAGATAAATGGGCCGATCATCATCGGCCTGACCGTGGTTGCCCACGGCCAAGTCAGGCTCGGTCCGGAACTCAGAGAAACATGCGAGAAAGAACTGTCCCTCGACAGAATGCGATTCGTACCCGCATGAACGAAATACCTATCCAATGCGGAACTCTAAGAGCGTGTCTACAAAGCCATGCGCCGTAGCTCCGTGAGGAGCGGAATGTTTATAGCCCGTGCCCGCCCCCTCTCTCTTTCAAGCCCCGGAGGGGCGACAGACATTTATATGCCGCTCCTCACGGAGCTTGGAGACTTCGGCGCACCCGACGAGCGACAAACATTTCGCCACGCGGGGCTTTTTAGACATGCTCTAAGCACTTTCAACCAATCGGAGAGAAGAATTAGCTGCGTTAAAGATTAGCTCTATTATCTGGCTTTTGTTCGGTTCCGTCTATTCGCAATACTACGTACTGACGGTACGGAGACCTACGTATTTTTGAGGGGGAATTCTACGTAGAACGAGAGCGGTCTGGGATAAAAATCCTGGACTTTTAGAGCGGTTTGCTTTTGAATGTAGGGCAGACTGTGAGTCTGCCGCATGGTGCTGAGCAGGCGGCAGACTCACAGTCTGCCGGACACCCAATCGCAAATTGCTCTAGTAGTCCATCACAGAGAAGGTGAGGAGTTCTGAGTTCAAGCTTTAGCTTGCTGTTCTGGCAAACCAGCAAGCTAAAGCTTGAACTCAGAACCTCAAAATCAGCATGACGGACTTTTAGTGATTCCAGCTTTCAGACTCTTATTTACCAATGTTTTCCATCGGAATGATGCCACGCCGCAGCGCATAGCGGATGAGGTCGGCTTGTGTGTGCAGCGCGAGTTTGTGCATAAAACGGGAGCGGTGAGTTTCAGCCGTGCGCGGGCTGATGCCGAGGCGGGCGGCAATCTCGCTGTTGGTGTGGCCTTCGGCGGAGAGTTGCAACACTTCGCGCTCGCGCGTGGTGAGCGTTTCGTGTTTGTCCATCGTGCCGACTTTCGCGGTTTGCAGGTAGGTCTCGATAGCCCGGTCGGAGAGCGGCGGACTCAGATAGCGCCGGCCCGCGGCGACCTCGCGCACGGCAAGCACCAGATCGGACGAGTTCGAATCCTTGAGGACGTATGCCGAAACGCCGTTCGCCAGCGCCTCAAGCACGAACCCCTCGTCGTCGTACATCGAAAGCACGACGATGCCGACCTTCGGCATCTGCTTGTGAAGTTGCCGCGCCACCTCCAGACCGTTGAGACCGGGCATCATCAGGTCGAGCACCAACACATCCGGGTTGAGACGGTGGACGACCTCCAACGCTTCGCGCCCGTCGTCGGCCTCGCCGATCACTTCAAAGTCGCTTTCCGCGGTCAGCAGCGCGCGTAAGCCCTGCCGCACGATGCGGTGGTCATCCGCCAACACGATGTTTGTGATCTTTGCGTCCATTCTAAATTCAGAGGAGCGCCGGTCAGCCGCCTTCAAATTCACGAGCCATCGAGGTTATCGCTGACAGTAAATTCCGCCGTCAAGCGTGTGCCCCCGGAGGGGTTTGATTCGATGATGAAGTTCCCGCCGAGCAGATGTGCGCGCTCGCGCATACCCGCCAGCCCGCTCGTGTTGTCGGCAGCCAGTGCGGTGGCGGTGTCGAAGCCTTTCCCACCGTCTTCGATCTGGATGGAGAGGTTATGGCGGTCTGCCCACACACGCACGGTGGCCTCGTCCGTCTCGGCGTGTCGCGCCACGTTGGTCAATGCTTCCTGCACGATACGGTAAGCCGCCGTCTCTATCTCCGTGGGGAAACGCTGACCTTCCAGCCCGCTGTGCTTGAACAGTACGTGCACCTGTGTCTGCGCGCTGTACTGTTTGATGTGCCCCAGCAGGGCCGACAAGAGACCGAGGTGGTCAAGCGTCGCGGGCCGCAGGTTGAGCGACAGTTTGCGCGCCCGCGCCATCAGGTCATTCACCAGTACTTGCGCTTTCAAGATGCTCGCCTGAGATTCCTGAGCGGGCAGGCGAGCGCTCATCTCAAGCGTCAGCTTTAGCCCGGTCAGAATCTGACCGATCTCGTCATGCAGTTCCAGCGCCAGACTGCGCCGCTCGGCCTCCTGCACTTCGATCAGACGGCGCGAGAGGGTTTTCAGACGGTCGGCTGATTCGCGTAGAGCCGCGTCCGACTGTTTGCGCCGCGTGATGTCTCTGATGATTGCAATCACGAGACTTCCCGACGCGACGGCGATTGGACTCAGCATGACTTCCACCGGGAACTCTCCGCCCCCTTTGTGTCTGCCGTGCAGTTCCAGCCCGGCCCCCATCGGACGTAGGGACGAATAATCCACCCGTTCCGCTCGCTGTTTCTTAAGCCGCCGGATGAACAGCTCCGGCAATAGCTCTTCGACTTGCCGGCCTAGAATTTCTTCGCTGCGATAGCCGAACATCCGCTCGACCTGTGCGTTGACGCGCTCGATGTACCCCTGCCGATCAATCACGACGATGGTGTCGGGCGCGTGCTCGAAAATACCGCGCAGCATATCTTCGCTCTTACGTAAGGCGTCTTCGGCGCGTCGGCGCTCGCCCACCTCCGTGAGCAGATATTCGTTGGCACGCGCAAGCTCCATCGTGCGTTCCGAGACACGACGCTCTAGTTCCGCCTGCGCCTTGAGCAATGCCGCCTCCGCGCGCTGGCGCACGGCGATCTGTTGTTGCAGTTCAGCGTTGGCTGTGCCCAATTCCCGGGTTCTTTCGCGCACGCGCAGGTCTAATCCGTCGTGCGCCTGTTTGAGCGCTGCCTCCGCCTGTTTGAGTTCGGTGATATCAAAGCCGACGCCGTGGATGAACCACGGCCTTCCGTCCGGGTGGCGCACCATCCGCACTTCACAGTGGAACCAGACCACGTGACCGTCCCGCGCCAGCACCCGGTAGACCGAGCGCAGCGGCTCGCCGGAGAGAAAAGTCCGCGCCGCCTCGACGCTCCAACGCGATTTGTCGTCCGGGTGAATTTGTTGAAACCAGCGCACGGGGTCGTTGAGCCATTCGGACTGCGTAAAGCCGAGCATGGCTTCGATCTGCGGGCTGACGTAAGCTTCGCTGATGCCCTGATCGAGAAAGGCCATAAAGACGACCGCCGGAATTTGCTCGACGAGAATACGATAACGCGAGACGACATCGGGCCATTCGGCTTCGACGGTGGGTTTCACTTTCCAATTATCAATGAACCCGGCGGCCAGTTGCTCGATGTCCGCATCCGCGGGGAAAAAGACGCTCGCCAGTTGAGTCAATGCCCTCTCCGCCTCTCGCAAACTATCGGGCAACATCTGCCCCTGCTCGCCGTTCAGGTAAGCACTCGTCTCTTCCACTTTATCCAGAATCTTCATCAGAGCTTGATCGAGCAGCCGGAAAGACTGGCCCGGCCTACGGCTTACCGTGCACTCTGTCTCGCCGCCGCCAATCCGGCGCCTTATTCAGTGACTTCTGTGTGAAGCGGCGCAACGCATGAATGGCGCGACCGTAAGTCATAACGGCGTGCGAGGAGAGGAGCGACCCCGGCGGCTGATCCATGAACGGCATAAACTTGTCCGGGAAGCCCGGCATCGTACATCCGATGCAGATGCCGCCCACGTTCGGGCACCCGCCGATGCCCGCCATCCACCCACGCTTCCCGACGTTGCACTGTACGACCGGCCCCCAACATCCGAGCTTCACGATACAGTGGCGCGAGCCATACTCTTCGGCGAACTGAGCCTGCTCGTAATAGCCGCCGCGGTCGCACCCTTCGTGCACCGTCTCGCTAAAGAGCCAGACGGGTCGCAACGCTTCGTCTAAGGGGATCATCGGCGCGCGTCCGACGGATTGATAGAGCAGGTAGAGAAAAGTCTCCGTCATGTTGTCCGGGCTGGCCGGACACCCCGGCACGCAGACAATCGGGATGCCGGCCTTCGATTTCCAATCCCAACCGAGGTAGTCGGGCAGTCCCATCGCGCCCGTCGGGTTGCCTTGCATGGCGTGGATGCCGCCAAATGATGAACATGTCCCGACGGCCACCACCGCCCACGCTTTCGGCGCGAGCCGGTCAACCCATTCACAGGTAGTGATCGGTTGTCCCGTCCTGCTGTCATTGCCGAATGAAGCCCAGTAGCCTTCCTCCTTATTGCCTTCGTCCGGGATCGAGCCTTCGATAACAAGGATGAACGGTTCGAGCAAACCCGCATCGGCGCGATGAAAATAATTCATAAACTCATCGCCGTTCTCATATGAGAGAAACGGGATATGCAGATTGACTTTGGGCAAGCCGGGCAGCGCGCCCATGACGAGGTCTTCGACGCTCGGTTGCGTGGCCCCCGTCAAGGCGATTGATTCGCCGTCACAGCCGAGGCCGCCGTTGATCCAGAGAATTTCGATCTCTTTGGGCGGTTGTGGGTTTCGCTGATCTTCCTGCCGAAACAGGTCTGCGTTCGTCACAATGTCTCCTCCCGCACCGTCGCTTCGAGCATCAATTACCGGTAAGGATTGTTTATGGCAATTTGCAATTGGATGTGACTACATCAACGACCGTTTAGAGGCGGGCAATGCCCGCCGTCTCAAGTTGAACCGGCGGGCATGGCCCGCCTCTAAACGGTCGCACCCAATTGCAAACCGCTGTATGTGCTATGCATTGTAACGTGTGTTCGACGAAAGTGAACAAAAAACCGGAGGGCGCTCGACCTAGGTTATCGCAACGCCTTCCGCTGCGAGCGCAAGCGTCCCGCTCGCATTGCGCGCTCGACGCGAAGAAAGAGTATGCGTTTCCTCGACCTTGAATGTCTTCGCATCCTTCATTCGTCCCTGCCGGCGCTCATTGCAGGCGCGCCTTCGCCGGCGCTCTCATTCGACAAGTTGACGATTGTCGCGCCCCAGCCTCCCGCGTAGTGCGGGGCATCCGCGAAGTGTAGAACGAACGGCGTCCGTGCGAGGACGCCGCGCACGATCTCGCGCTGCACGCCGATGCCTTTGCCATGGATGATTCGTATGCGTCGGAAGCCTGCGCGATGCGCCTGCTCAAGGTATTCGATGACGACTCGCTTCACGTCGCGCGGAGGGATCGAGTGCAGGTCGAACTCATCCGTGATTTCCAATTGGACAGGTTCGGGGAAGGGGTTATCCGGGTCGCCGTCGTCAACCGGCGCGTCTGTATCAATGTGCTCCGCTCCGCCATCTTTTGAATGCGGGGCATCGCCTTTCCGCCGCAGCCAATTGAGGAAAGTAAACCGCATCGCCTTTAGATCGGATTTCACTTGGATGTACGGGTCAGAACCGCCTGCGGTAGCGGGCGGTTCTAACGCACGTCAGGCCCGCCAAGCTTAAGCAGGCGGTTCTGACCACACCGCCGTCCGTCTAAGTTCATAAAAGCCTTGTCGGTTGGGGGAGGCGTGGCAATGAAGGGGTTCCGGCCAACCCGGATTTTAAACGGCCTCGCCTATCTTTCCAAGGAGAAGAGAGCGCGCCAATTCATAGCTCGCCCGGTATTATAATTAGCCTCTGGGAGGCGGGCGAATACCTTGACACGGACACACGTGCGCCGTACACTCGCGCTCTTTCAACACAAAAAAATTACGAAAGCCGGAAGCCGGGCCGAGCACCGGATGGACTTACTTCCGTCTTCCGTTCTGATGAGGAAAGGATCAAAGAGATGGGTAAGCGAAATAAGATTACGGTCGTGGGCGCGGGCAATGTCGGCGCGACCGCGGCGCATTGGCTGGCCGCCAAGGAGTTGGGCGATGTCGTGCTCGTGGACATCATCGAGGGAATGCCGCAGGGCAAGGCGCTCGATCTCGCGCAGGCCGCACCCGTCGAGGGCTACGACGTGAGGCTCACCGGTGCGACGAACGACTACGCCGCGACAGCAGGCTCTGACGTGGTCATCATCACTTCGGGCCTTGCACGCAAGCCCGGCATGAGCCGCGACGATTTGCTAAAGACGAACGCGGGTATCGTCTCGAATGTCGTGGACGAGGTGGTGAAGACTTCGCCCGACGCCGTCTTGATTATCGTCTCTAATCCGCTCGATGCGATGAGCCAAGTGGCGTTCAAACGTTCGGGCTTCCCGAAGCACCGGGTCATCGGGATGGCGGGCGTGCTCGACTCGGCGCGTATGCGTTGCTTCCTCGCCGAGGCGCTCGACGTGTCGGTTGAAAACGTTACCGCCTTCGTCCTCGGCGGCCATGGCGACACGATGGTGCCGCTCCCGCGCTACTCGACCTGCGCCGGCATCCCCGTCACCGAGCTGCTGCCGAAAGATCAACTCGATGCGATTGTGAAGCGGACGGCGAACGGCGGCGCTGAGATTGTCTCGCTGCTCAAAACCGGCTCGGCCTACTACGCGCCGTCCGCCGCCGCCGTCGAGATGACCGAGTCCATTCTCAAAGACAAAAAGAAAATCCTCCCATGCGCCGCCTACCTCGAAGGCGAGTATGGCATACAGGGTCTTTACGTGGGCGTCCCGTGCAAGCTCGGAGCGCGCGGTCTTGAGCAGATTATCGAAATCAACCTGACGACCGAGGAACGCATCGCGCTGCAAAAGAGCGCCGCGTCGGTGCAGGAACTCATCAACGTGTTAGGCATCTGAGAACGTCGCTAAAGGTGACGCAGCCGGCCTTAAACCTTACCGCGAACAATAGCGTGCGGGTCTTCTTTCGACGAAGTTACCCGCGCACTGTTGCTCGCGGTAAGGTTTTTCGTTGCTCGCTCTGTTTGCTTCTGCTCACACTCCTTTTTTTTAGCATCGCCGAAGCCTTTCCCCGGCAGTCGCCCGCCTTGCAACTCGTCCCGAAGTTCCCTCTAAAGAAGAGTGGCCCAGAGCTTGAACGCCGGACGCAATCGGGCGCGTTCTTCGACGTGCTTGGCAGAAAGTCGGCGGTCTATGGGTACGAGCATCGCACGCTCGAAGCGTGGGTCTACCCGCTGCAAATCCTCGACCGGTTCGAGTTGTCATTCCGGCTTGAAGGCTACCCGCTCGAAATTCGTGGCTCCGACACCACCGCCCTCATCAACGTCCGCCCCGAAGCGACCACCATCACCTACTCGCACGCCGCTTTCACCGTCCGCCAGATCATCTTCGCGCCCGTCGGCGAACCCGGCGTCGTCATGCTCCTCGATGTTGACAGTACGCTCCCGCTCGGCGTCACCGTCTCGTTCCGCCCACGTCTGAAACTGATGTGGCCGGCGGGACTGATGACCGGCAACTTCGGTTGGGACGAGAAAGAAAAATCGTATTACATCGTCGAGGAGAGCAACCGGTTCGTCGGACTCATCGGCAGTCCCGCCGCGCGCGATGTGTCCGTCATGCCTTATCAGGAGGAGCCACGCGATGTGCCCGCGCGTTTTCACGTTGATCTCCCACCCGAAAGCTTGAAGTCGAATTTCGTTCCCGTCGTCATCGCGGGCGGCGTGCGTGGACATGGCGAGGCGCGCGCGACATATAACAGATTGCTCAACACAGTCCGCGAGCTTTATGAAAAGAATGTTGACTACTATCGTCGTCTGACAGCGGAGACGACCAGCATCAAAACGCCCGATGTGAGAATCAACGAAGCATTTCAATGGGCGAAGATCGGGATAGACAAGGCCGTCGTGGATAACCCGCTGCTCGGCACGGGTCTCGTCGCCGGCTTCCGCACAGCGGGCGAAAGTGAACGGCCCGGCTTCGCTTGGTTCTTCGGTCGTGACGCGCTATGGACGGCGCTCGCCATCAACTCTTACGGGGATTTCAAGACGACGCGCACTGCCCTCGAATTTCTCAAGAAGTACCAACGCGAGGATGGAAAAATACCGCACGAAATCTCGCAGAGCGCTTCCCTAATTCCGTGGTTCACCGACTATCCGTATCCATGGGCCAGCGCCGACGCCACTCCGCTCTACATCATCGCGCACGCCGATTATCTACGCTCCAGCGGCGACCTCGCGTTCATCAAGGCGAACTGGGAATCAATCCTCAAAGCCTACCGTTTCACGGCGGCGACCGACACGGACAACAACTTTCTGATCGAGAACACGAATGTCGGCCACGGCTGGGTCGAAGGCGGCGCACTCTATCCGCCGCACGAAGAGATTTACATGCAGGGCATCTGGGTCGAGGCTTTGCGCGGCCTCTCCGAAATGGCGTCCAGACTGGGGGGCAACCAACAGCTCTCGACCGACGCTCTCGCTCGCGCCGAGTTGACGCGGATTAAGATGGAGGAGACATTCTGGCTCGACGGTCGCGGCATCTACGCCTTCGCCACCAACCTGCCGCGTGACAAAGCACGCACCGCCGACCCCGGCCCGAACCGCCCCGTCAGGCAAGCCCGCATGAACGAGTTGGACGCGTCGAAGCTGATTGATGAAGAAACCGTCATGCCCGCCGTCCCTCTCTGGTGGCGGACGCTCGATGACGCCCGCGCACAATCCGAGATAGACCATTTGGGGAGCGGTCACACGGCTACCGATTGGGGAGCGCGGATCATCTCGAACGAGAGTCGTCTCTATGACCCGCTCTCATACCATCACGGCTCCGTGTGGCCTCTGTTCACGGGCTGGGCGAGCATGGGCGCGTACAGTTATGGCAGGCCGCACGTCGGATTCCAGTCGCTGATGTCGAATGTGCTGCTCAAGCGCGCCGGCTCGCTCGGCTTCGTGACGGAACTTTTGTCGGGCGACTTCAACGCGCCCTTCGGTCGCTCTTCGCACCATCAGGTCTGGTCGGAGGCAATGGTGGTGACGCCGGTCATGCGCGGCCTGTTCGGACTCGAAGTCGAGCGGGGCGGTAATTCGCTGAGGTTCGCCCCGCAGCTTCCTGTCAACTGGACGCAGGCGGAGGTGCGACGCTTCGCCGCCTTCGCCAACACTTACGATTTCACACTGACGCGCGGCGCGGGGCGGCTTAAGCTCAAGGTTACGAAAGGCACGCCTTTGAAAAAAGCAGAGGGTAGCTCGCCGCGCTCGCCGCTCCTCTCCATCGCTCCCGCCTTCCCTCTCGACGCGCGTTTGAAGACAGTCACGGTCAACGGGCGAGCCGCCAAATTCGGAATCATCCGCTCTGGCGACTTGCAACGCGCGGAACTCGTCATTGATGCGTCGAAAGATGCCGAAGTCATCTTCAACTATGAAGAAGGAACGGATGTCTACACGGAGTTCGACATGCCCTTGCCCGGCGCGCGCAATCAGGGCTTACGCATCCTCCGCTCACGCGCCGAGCCGAACGCGCTGCGTCTGCTCCTCGAAGGTCTCGGTGGACGCGCTTACGATTTACGCGTTCGCACACCGAAGCGCATCGGCGAAGCGCCGGGCGTAACGCAGGAAAACGACGGTAAGGGTGATTATTTACTGAGAGTTTTTTTCGAGGGGGAGGCGGGCATTTACGTGCGGCGAGAAATCACGTTGCCTCTTCGCGGCGTAAAATGATGGTGCTCCCGGCACGACTCGAACGTGCGGCCCCCTGCTTAGGAGGCAGGTGCTCTATCCACTGAGCTACGGGAGCTTACCGACAGACGAGGTGCGCGAATTGTAGCACGCTCAAGATTGATATTTAATCAGCGACCGCACATCGTATCCTTCGAGCTTTGCTCTGCCCGGTAGAAATTCCAGTTCGACGACGAAAACCAATCCAACAACTTCCCCGCCGAGTTGTTCGACGAGATTGACGACCGCCTTCGCCGTGCCCCCCGTGGCGAGGAGGTCGTCGGCGATAAGGACGCGGTGCCCCGCGCCGACGGCGTCGCGGTGTATCTGCAACGCATCCTGCCCGTATTCGAGGTCGTAAGAGACGGAGGCGCACTCCGACGGGAGTTTGCCCGGCTTGCGCGCCGGGACGAAGCCCGTGCCGAGGTGGTACGCCATCGCCGGGGCGAAGATAAAACCGCGCGCCTCGATGCCGATCACCGCGTCAACCTTTTCGTCTTTGAATTGTTCCGCCAGAGCGTCCACCGTCTGACGTAAGCCCTGTGGATGCTTCAGCAGCGTCGTGATGTCATAAAAGTTGATGCCGGCTTTCGGAAAGTCGGGCACTTCGCGGATGAGAGATTTCAGTTGATCCATGATAGAGCAGGTAACAGACATCGGACGGCGAAAAGTAAAAGCAGTTTGTTTTAACTGTCTACTGCCCGCCGCTCGCTGCCTGCTACGTCTTCACCTTTCGATTCTGAATTGTGGATACCGACCTGTCGGCTCGATGCTTTCCTCTTCGACCTTTTCGACGCGGGCGTGGCCGGGGCCGGTCGAGATGTCGTGCTTGAAGCTCTCGATGTTTTCGGAAGTTCCTTCCGCCAACGTCTCGACGCGCCCGTCCGCGAGGTTTCGCACGTAACCCGTGACCTGATGACGGGCCGCGATGCGCTGCGTGAAGAAGCGAAAGCCCACGCCCTGCACCTCGCCGCTGATGGTGAAACGCCGCGCCACCCTCATGCGAATGCCCTCGTTCATTGCAAGCGAATCAGTCTACCGGAGCCGCGTCATCCTAAAAGACCGTCGGGCGAAAAATCAAACGTGAACGCCGGCAGTGCTACTTTCGGTGTGTCAGCTCGACGATCCGTAAACCACCGGCGGGGATTCGGACACGTACCAAGTCCCCGCCCTCTTTCTTCTCTATTTTCAGCGTCTCGTCGTTTGTCCACTCCGCCGCCCGTTCTATCCCCGCGCCGTTTAGCTCAAGCGACACCTCAGCCACTTCGCTCCTATCAACCTGCGCGAATCCCTGCTGTGGTTTGTAGACGCCGCGGTTGTTGATGAGCGTCACGACCCATCCGCGCGCGGTGCGGTTGATGAGATGCTGCACATCGCCGCCGACGCGGACGGGCGAAGCAGTCTCCAAGAGATGCGCCAGCATGTGCGCCGCGGCGGGCGTCATGCGCTCGTCGAGTCCGAGCAGGTCTGGGATGGCACAGAACACGACGCGCCCCTTGCCGACGGTGTTGACGGTGACGAGCGGTTCTCCCGATGGCGTCTTGATGAGCACCTCCGCGCCTCGCGGCTCGATCCGCTCGAAGCGGAAGACCTGCCCCGCGAGGTTCGTGTCCGACTCGCCCCGCGCGACGCAGACCGCCTCGCTAGCCTCGGCGGTCGAGTTCAGCGCGCGGACGCCGGTCAGTTCGGTTGGGAGTCCCTTCGCCTGCGCCGCATTCACGACCACCGTCCCGCCCTCGCGCACATACTTTCCGAGACGTTCAGCCCAACGCGGCGTCCACTCGATGTGACCACCGACGATGAGAGCACGGTAAGCGTTAACGGCCTCGGCCTGCTCTTCGGAAGTAACGAGCACGTCGAAGATGTCGCCGAAGATGCCGTTGACGAATGTCTGCCGGTCGGCAATCGCCGGCTCGCCTTCGTTGACGAGCGCCGGATAGTAAGCCGTCCCGAACAGCTCGCGTAGCGCGCGGTCGCTCCGGTTGATCGGCGAGACGCCGAAAGGCAGGTGCGGATAGTCGGTCATCTCAAAGCCGTGCGCGGGGTCGAGCAGAAAGGCGACGGGCGTGTAGGGCGTCCCGCGCTCAGGATGTCTTTCGGCAAAGCGCATGAACTCGTCAGTGATGCGCCCCAGCGGATTCAGTTGATACGGATGCTCGCCCGGCCCCGGCTTGAAGAATTGGTCAAAACCTTGTTCGAGATAGATCGCCGACGCTCCTGCCATGTAGAAGTGGTAATAGTTCTTTCTGTACCAAGAGAGCGACGGCCCCATCGTCGCGCCGTACCGCGAGTGGTAGAAGTGGGCCGGGCCGGCGAAGTTCTGCGTGTTGGTAAAGGTCGTCGCGGTGTCGCCGAAGTTGGGCGCGTGATAATAGAGAAAGGCTGCTCCGTACTGCCGCGCCGCGCCGCGCGTGAAGGCGACGCGCAACGCGGTGTTCGGCACGACGGCGGCGGTCTCCATGCCGAGCAGACGCACGTTCCAGCGCGCGAGGGCGTGCGCGTAGGTCGTGCTCGAAGTGGACTGCGCTGGAATCAGCTTGTCCCACATCGCGCCCGCCGGAGCATGGAAGTTCGCGGCCCACTTCCTTTCGAGCGCGTTGGTGTAGGCGACGCGGTAGGCTTCGAGCAGTTCTCGCCGAGACATGAGTGGCGTCAATTTTATGTTCTGTTGCACGTCCTCGAAGACGTGACCGATGCTCTCGCCCGAAACCCAGCCGAGGAACTGTTCACGCAACTCGCCCGTCAACAGCTTCAAAGCCGCCTGCCCTTCCGCCGGCGGGAAACTCGCCGCGCCGTAATTGACCAGTATGGCGAAGGGCGCGCGCGACTCTCGCAGGTAACGGAGGAACGGGCTGCCCTCTTTCAGATGCAAGTGGATGTGATTGATGTAGACGACCGGCACGACCAGTTTCGATGAGAAGATGGGCACGTCTCGCGCGCCTTTGTATTTGGCGACGAAGGCGTCAACGTCTTCCGCGTGGAATGGATAGAGCGGGCGCTCGCCTGAAGGCTGTTCGTACTTCTTCCAGAACTCTTCCGAAATATTCCATGGCATCTGAAACTCGCGCCCCGCGACGCGCGGCAGCTTCCAACGCTCCGGCACGGCCTCACCCATCGCCGGCAATCCCATCAGCGGCGCGAGCGGCGTCCGCTTCGCGTTCCATTTTTCGAGCGCGACCGCCGCCGCGAAAGGTGGTTTGCGTCTCCCTTCGGGTTCATAACCGGGGTTGTTCGTGAGGACGAAGCAATCAACATGCCGACGTGCTTCAGCCGCGCGCTCGACCTCGAACGAGACGCGCGCCGCGCCCTTCTTCAACGCGAACTCCGGCGAGCCGCCCCACGCGAACGACCAGCCCCAATACATGCTCACCTCGTCGTTCGGGTCAATGAGGTCGCCCGCGCCGAACTCTCGGCGGAAGACTTCCCTGCCGCCCTGTTCAACGCGCGCCACGAAGTTCTCGCCGCGTCGCGCCCAGTCCGCATAACGCACCCACAAACGGAACTTCCCTTCGCGCGGCACTTCCAGCTCCTGAAAGACCGTGGCCCGCGTCTCGTCCGCGCTCGCCGCCAGAGAGTTCCACTCGCTCTCACCGCCCTGTGTCCACTCGGCGGAGACGCCCGGCCCGTTGATGCCCCAGCCGGGAGACTGTGCGCGACCTCGGTTCTGCCACGAAGGATTGAGTCGCGGCTCATGCCGCTCGTCGAGCGAGATGCCGCTCATGTTCTCCGCCTCGTACCAAAGATATTCGTAGCGCGCGGGCGAAGATGGATTCGCGGTTGGTTGAGCCGGTTGGGTTTGAGCTTGTGACGGCGGGTGAAAAGGAGCGCAGAGGCTCAACAATAACGCGACGCGAAAGAGAATTGAATTCATTTGCGATCAGTCAGAAGCGAATAATAAAGCGGGGACGAAGAGAGCGTCGAACTTCAAACTCTCTCCGTCCCCGCGCCGTTTCAATCCCGCGCGTGAATCAACCCAGCGAGTCGAGGCATTCGGCGAGAGTCAACTGGCGACACGTGTACATTGGTGTATCGCGCAAGGTAAAGCTGCTCGCCTTCGTCTCGCGTAGCTCCTGCACGAGGTCGAGGAAGTCTGAAGGCTGTTCGGTCTCGAAGGCGACGACGAACTCCTGATCGTCGAGGCCGAAGGAGTAGGTCGTGTGGAGTTTGACCGAGCGGTACTTCGAGCCGATGCGGATGTGTTCGTCCATCATCTCCTGCCGCTGCTCGACCGGCAGCCCGTACCAGTCGCGCGTCTTGACGAACGGATAGACGAAGAGATACTTCGACTGCCCCGGCACGATGTGCAATCTGTCTTCGACGTGCTCCGGGTTGTCCTTGTCAATGTACATCGAGCGTTTCGTCATCGAGAGGAACGACTGTGTGACCTCAAGGTAACGCCCCACCTGCGTCCGGTTCAGGCGCGCGGACATCTCCTGAAGCGGGTCGAGGTGATAGCCGATGCGCCAGATCATAAAATCAACGTTCGAGCGCAGACCGACAATCGAGTAGGTGTGAATCAGCAACTCTTTCTTATACGAATCAACCATCTCGATCAACTCGCGCTTCGCCGCCTCTTTCACCTCATCGTCCAACGCGCGCCATTCCGGTCGCGCGCGGTAAAAGGTGAAGGTGACGAACTGGCGCGGGAGCTTGGCCTTCTCCGGTTGCGACTCCTCGGTCTTCTCGCCTTTATCGGCAAGGCGCAGCGCGTGCCGCCCCGTTGTCGGGTTATCTTTCTCAGTGCTCATATCGAATCAACTCAAGGTGCTGTCGGTGCGATTAGAACTTGCGTAAAAAGAAACGTTGTCGGTTAGAATGCGAATCAGTCGGACAGCCTTATTGTGCTGTGCGCGGCGCGAGATTGCAAACCGCCGCGCGTCCGTCGCCCCGGTCATCTTTTTAGAGAGAGAGTTCATTTTGGCAGACCGCGAAAACTCTGTAGAAGTTCGAGACAAACTGCGCCGCCGAATTCTCTTTTGGATTCCAGCCGCTGTCTTCGCATCGGTCAGTGCGACACTTGCCGCCGCCGCCTTCAGGTTTCTCCGGCCACGTGAGCAGACCGGGGCGGCGAGAGATCAACCTAGCGGCTGGACGCAGGTCGCGCCGTTGACGGAGTTGCAAGGCACGCGCGTCGTTGGGCGCACAGTCCCAATCGAGCAGAGAGCCGGCTGGAGCGTGACGTTCAAAAACAGAATGGTTTTCATCCTGCCGCCGCAAAACAACCTCGTCCTCTCGGCGGTCTGTCCGCACGAAGGTTGCGATGTAGAATGGCTCGACAGTCGAGGCGAGTTCATCTGCCCCTGCCACGACAGCCGTTTCGCGGCGGACGGCACGCTGCTAACCGGCCCCGCCAAATCCGGACTGACAAAAATCCCCGCGCGGGTCGTCGAGGGCGTCCTCGAAATCCAGCCCCCCGTTGACGCACCCATCGCAATGCTGCCAGAGACGCGGGGACGTGGATGAGCGACGCCGACGACAAAGACGAAACACGGCGCGGCTGGCTCGTGCGACGGACAGCGGTCGAAGCTGTTTTGACGAACCTCCTCGACGAACCCGCCACGGGCGCCGCGGCGTGGACGCGCACCTTTGCCGGCATCGTTGCGTTGCTCTTGGCGATTCAACTTTTCACCGGCGTGCTGCTCGCTTTTTATTACGTGCCTTCGGATGGAAGCGCTCATGCCACCGTCGCCTACATGGAAAAGGCGCTCGCGGGTGGTTCCTTTCTGCGCTCGCTTCATTTTTACGGCTCGCAACTTCTGCCCCTCGCCATCGTCCTTCACCTCGCCGGGATGTGCTGGCGCGGTGCTGATAGACGCAAGCCCGTCGGCTGGCTGGTCAACGTACTGCTCCTTTCACTCGTCCTTGCGAACGGCGCGACCGGATACTCTCTACCGTGGGACGCGCGCGCTTTCTTCAGCACACAGGTCGCCTCGAACATCGCCGGCGGCTTCCCTCTGATCGGGCCATACACGCGGGCGTGGCTGGTCGGCGGGGCGGACGTTTCGACGCTGACGCTCTCACGTTTCTATGCGCTGCACGTCATCGTCGTCCCGGCGGCGCTCTTGTTGACCGTCGTCGCGCGGCTGTTTGTTTTTAAAGAATCGAGTGCGCCTCTAACAGCTTCACCAATGTTTGATTGTGCGTGGGCGCGCGCGCAGTTGACGCGCAACTCGGTCGTGATCGGCATCGTCTTCGCGGCTCTCTCCGTCTACGCTGGGATGCACCCCGCGCCGCTCGGCCCGGCTGCCGAATCCGCCCCGGCGGGCTATCTGCCCCGGCCCGGCGCGCAGTTCATCTGGCTTTTCCAGCTACTCAAATATGCACCTGCGTCCGTCGCTTCAATGCTCGCGCTGTTCGTTCCCGGCATCCTTCTCGGCGCGCTTGCGCTCCTGCCGCTCCTTAACGCCAGATCAAAAAAGCTGCGTCGCGGACTCGCCCTGTCGGTGTTCGCGTCAGGCACGCTGCTGGTCGCCGGGCTGTCCCTGATCTCTTACCTTGAAGATGCGAGAGACCCACGCATCCGCGAGCGACTCGCCGCACAATCTCGACAAGAGGAAGAATTTCGCAACTCACCTTTCGTCCCGCTCCGGGCAACAACGGACTCGCGATTGTTTGATGACGCGGGCAGCAAAGGCCGGTCGGCGCAAGATCAAACTGGCGCTCTGACGACCCCCTCCGCCGCGCCCGCGGCTTTCCTCAATCACTGCGCGAAGTGTCACGGCGAGAACGGCGCGGGCAAATCAATCTACCCTCCACTCACCGGCGTCTCGCGACAACCGAGGCGCGCGGTGGAAGACATCATCGCGATTATCAACAACCCTTCGAGCTACGGCCTTGAACAGCGGATGCCCTCTTTCGCAAACAAGCTCACCGAAGAGGAGAAACGCGCCATCGCCATCTGGGTGGCCTCTTTGTGATGAAGTTCTGCCATCACCCATCTCGCGCTTTAAATGCCCTGCGGTGGTGAGCTATACTCAACCCGTTTTTTCCAACACGCAATCTGAATTTCAATCCTCCATGGAGATAAAAAGTGCGAACTGACAAACTGGCATTCTCGCTTTTTGCGGTCGTGGTCATGCTCTTTCTCGCCGGTTGTGGCGATGCGACCCGGACGAATCAAGCCGGCAACACAAACTCACTCGCCACGGCAACCCCGGTCGCTTCAGCCCCGACGGCAACGCCCGACGAGTTCGCCACGGCGCGAGCCACCTACGCGCAGTTCTGCATCCGTTGCCACAAACCTGACGGCGAGGGCGGGATTTTCGAACTGGAAGATGGGGCCAAGCTCAAGGTTCCTTCCTTTCACGAAGGGCACGCGCTGAAGCACAGCGACAAGGAATATGTCGCACAGATTACGAACGGCGGCGACGGAATGCCCGCCTTCAAGGGCAAGCTCGAACCCGAAAGGATTGACGCGCTCGTCCGCTTTATACGCCATGAGTTTCAAGTCAAAACGACGGGCGGCGGCGGCAACACGTCAACAACGCCCGCGCACTAAACAATCAACTCTCGACCATGTTATGCTCACGCGCGTAGTCGCGGCGCACCCGTAGCTCAGTTGGATAGAGCGTCTGACTTCGAATCAGCACGGCTCATCCAACTGATGTTACGAATCCACTTCACTTCAAACAACTTACGGTTATACTCCGATTCACACCGCAACCAATCTACTTTTTCATCTACTTGATGCGCCTTAGATTTGAATGAATGAGCCGCCGCGCCCGTGAAGCGTTGCGGCTCGTTGCTTATTTCATTCTCACATACCGCTTCATCAACTTGTAAGCCGCCCTATGTCGGCACGGCTGTCCGCCCTTGTACGCCTTGCATTGGCACACGCCGTTCGCTTCGTAAATCTCGCCGGACTCGGAGAGCATCAAAAGCGATGAGCCGGTGAAGTGAAGATAAGGATTGCCGCTTGTTAGCAGTTCTTCGGCGCGAAGGATTGCGTTAGTCCATCGCTTGTTACCTTTGACCGCCGCTAACGCCGTACCTACAACCGCCGCTAATTTGTTCTCATTTAGGTTCATCATTCGTGTTTCCTTGTGTTTCAAACGATGAACGTAATTTACTATATCTAGTAAGTTCTGTCAACAGGATTATTACTATATTGAGTAAGTTTTTCATCTATGCTAGAGTGCTAGGCATGATTACTAAACACATTCAAGAAATGGCAGAGAAGCGCGGCATACGCAACGCGCATGGTTTACAAAAGGCGATTGATGTATCGCCAACGGTAGCGGCTAAGTTGTGGGCGGGTAACTTTGAGATGATAGGGCTAGGGACACTAGATAAATTATGCCGTGTGCTTCGATGTCAGCCGGATAAACTTTTGCGGTATGTTTCGGATGAAGCATAGCGGTCTATCTTCGGTGCTTCGCTTTGCTCGGTATCCGTGCCGGTAAATCTACTATGCGAATCAGTAGTTGAAATCGGGTACGAAGAATCAACAACTTACAGGCGTCCAAGATGCAAAGCCCCGAAGGCTGATTCCATAACCCCTTTGTTTTCAACACGGATTATTTTCAACTACTGATTCGCATTACTGAGTCATCTATCAAAGTATCTACACACACGCCCGCCGCACGCGCATATTGCAATAGGGTCGGCAGACTCGGCTCGCGCGTTCCAAGTTCATAGCCTGAAATGCGGCTCTGTGTAATCACGCCATCCAAGTCCAACCGTCTAATCATCTCGTTTTGCGACAAGCCAAGCGCATTACGAATTTGCAGCAACTTATCTGGAAGGCGCGCGGGCTTCTCGCGTCGGTAACGCCCCATCAGGAATACCCCTTTCCTGATGAAGCCTGCGATACAGATTTGAGATTGCAGCTAAACCAATAGTGGTTTAGTATTTTCGTCTGGCACTTTTTCGCCGGAAGCATTTTCAAATCACGCTTCGCGGCGACGCTCATCACTCTTGTCGTGAAGTCGCGCCAGACATTAGCAATATCAAACTTTCAAGGCTCATAAAATACCAGAGAGACGTTTTCCATGCCTACTATTTCTTGCCCGGATTGCGGGCGCGAATGCTCAACTGAAGCGGTTGTTTGTCCGAACTGTGGGCGTCCATGTAAGAAGGCGGATGTTGAAACGGCGTCGCCCGTCGTGAATGTTTTATTCTATGGCTCGCTCTCCGCTTTTGTGATAACGATGGTCGTGTTCGGCGTGTGGTGGTTCGGCGGTTTCGATGGCTGGCGGCAAAGTGCGGACGCCAATAATAATACGGCACAGCACGCCATCCCTTCTGAGCAGCAAATACGGCAAGAGCAAGTATTATTTAGCGCGGCATACAAGAACGATTATGCGACCGTTTACAAATTAGCTCTGCAAGGAGTTGATGTTAATACAACTCGACCCGGTTCAGGTTCGTGTCCGTCGCCTTTGTTTGCTGCGGTGCTTGGCGGGAGTACGGGCTTGAAGCAGCAGGTTGATTTTAGTCGGCGTGATTCGCGGCTAGATGTAGTTAAAACTCTGCTTGATGAAGGCGCAGATGTAAACGCTACTAACAGTGGTAAAGCGACAGTTTTAATGTTTGCACGGGCGGATGGTGACACGCCCTTAGTTGATGTATTGCTCAAGGCAGGTGCTAACCCGGATGCGCGGGACGCATCCGGTAACACGGCATACGATTATGCTAATTTCGATGAACTGAAAAGACGCGCGGCGTTGGACGTGAACAAATACTTCTGCATAGATGCTATAAAGAATAACGCCAAAGCGAACTTGAAGAAGTTAATTGAACAACAGGTAGAACAGGAGAAGTGAAATTCGCAGCCCGATGTAACGAATTGAAACTAGGGCAACGGCGGGGGTGATTGCTCCGCCTAATTATCGCCGCATATCTTCACGTTCTTACAATCAGCCATTAAAACGTGCGCCCGGCTTCAAATGCCGGATGACAGGGGCTTATTTTGCGGGCGCGCGAAGCGAATTCATAGGGGCAGGTGTGGCAGTTCGGATACAAAACGTAGCACATTCACGATGGAGACACCCCGCCCTTTCCTGTCGTGCGCTGCTTATGCGGCTGTTCGTGAGAATGTGCTAGGGGCGGGAGTGATAAACCCCAACCCCCGCCCGGCATCTGCCTTTTCATCTCGCCACAAAATTTTGGGCGGACGGATATTCAAGCGGCGTAGCGTGTTTCGTAGCTGCCTTCACCATTCATCAGATTATCCGCTCTCGCAGGCAGTTGTTCTTTACGCAATTCTGCTTTTGCCGAGCGTTCGGCGTCAGCGCGCGACAACCCGCCGTCATATTCCATGATTGCCGCTCGTTCTAGCCACCCATAACCTTCTCTGCTAAGAATGCCTGCATCGCCGCCAACCCCGCCAAGAATGCCACATGCACCTTTGGCGGCGTTCTTACCTTCCGGCGCATAGCTTGAGCTTACAGGGACATCAGGCTCGCTTTGTTCCAAAGGTGTATGTTGTAATGGCGTTACACTCTTCACATCATCTGCACCAAGAACGCCGCCAGATGGTGATATGGCGTCCTTGCACTCTTGCTGGCACTCTTGGCTTTCCCGCGCTGGCAATTCCATCAGCCATTTACCGCCGATGCGTTTTGAGCGAACGTCGAGCTTCTTTTTTGCGCGGTCTAGCGTTCGCGGCGAAATACCTTCCGCCTTCGCGCGGCATTCAACATCGCTCGAATCAGCCGCGCCGTCGCCTAAAACTTCAAGAAGAAAATCTTCCGCCGTCTCAACCTTAGTGCCGCGCGTTGTCGCACTCGGCAATGCAAGAATCTTATCGGCAGTAAGGTCGCATTCTCCTAACCATCGAAAGCGTTCATCTTCAATCTCGTAGCCGATAGCTCCGCCATATCGTGCGAGATTGTTCTTTGTTTGCACGAATCCGCGATTACCTTCCGAGTCTTGCCCGAACAACAATACGCTTCGCACCGCCGCGCCAAAGGCAACGCTGCCACTGCCCGCGTATCCGGCTTTGGTCGCGCTTTTAGTCAAGTGCCGGACGGCAACAATCGCACACTTATAATGCTCGGCAAGCTTCGTTAGCGGCGTCATCAGCCCGCGCACTTCGTTATCACGGTACACATCCATCTTCGCGCCCGTGAATGCAAAGAGCGGGTCAATGATGACTAGAGCAGGATTATACTCGGCAATGTAGTTTTCGAGTTTTTGCAATCCGGCATCGTTCAAGATTAGTACGCCATCAACAGCAAAGATAAGATTCACGTCGGCGTTCATCGAATCTAAACGTGGTCGCATAGTGTCGCGTAATCCATCTTCCGTCGAAAGCATCAACACTTTGCGCGGCTCGGTTCGTTCGACGTTCGGCAAGCCGAAGCCGCGACTCAAAGCGGCTGCGACGGCACACAGCGCGAAAGACTTTCCAACGCCGCCATCGCCTTCAACGATTGACACCTTGCCAAGCGGGATGTAGGGAAACCATAGCCATTCCACGCTCTCAGCTTGCACGTCTGCCATACAAACGACCTTCACCGCTTTTGTAGGTGTGGCTGTCAGCAGGCTAGTTACTGGGTTCGTTACTTGCGGGTTCGCGTTCGTGGTGCTACGCGGGTGTGTGCTTGGTAGATAATCGCTCGCGTTTTCAACGATTGCTTGCAGTTGCTCATGCGTTCCGCCTGCGTTCAAGTAATCCGACACGTCGCCCTTTTCCGGCAAGTTCGGCAGTTCTATAACCTTCACGCTTGCCGCCATGCCCTTCAAGGCATTGGCAACTTGCGCCGCGTGAGAGCGTCCAACGTCGTCGTTATCTGGCAAAATGGCAATATGCCGCCCGCGCAAGTGTTCGTTGTATTCGTCACGCCACTTGCCCGCCCCGCTCGCGTTCGTCGTGGCAACAAATTCGAGTGAAGCAAGACGGTCTGCATCCTTCTCACCTTCAACAATGAAAACGGTTGCTTGCTCATCGGCGGCTAACAGTTGCGGCAAGCGGTACAGCACACGCCGCACGCCTTCAAGATTGTTAATCCATCCGCCGCGCCCGTCTGGTCGCCTTTGGAAGAAACTTTTAGGCTCTGTCCGGCATACTTGGTATAGCAATTCGCCACTTTCATCAACGTACTTGTATTCTTTGAGTGACGCGCGCCGCGCATTCGCGGAGTTGATACCTAACTCCGCCGCAACTTGTTCATACGAACATCCGGCGTGACATTTAAGCAGTATGCGCTCGTTATCGCCGGTGCTAACGCTCAAGCTATTGCGTTTATCATCATGCGCCGGACATTGCGCCGTGTAGCCTTTGCCGCTACGCTTGAAATTCTTTAGACGCGCTAACACGTTATCTAGGGTCGGCTGATGAGTTGTCGGTGAAGTGCCGGACGCGACAAAGCCATCTTTACCGTCCGCGCTCTTTACCTTGCAAGCCTGTGCCGATTGTTGCGCTGCCGTTTCCACTGTTGTATTGTTCTTCATAGGATTTTCCTTTACGAGTTGAGTTTTCCGAACTGTAATGCTGTGGCTCTTGCCGGAGTCACAGCATTTTCTTTGTGCATCCTTTTATGCAGTAGCTATGCCACGTTGCGGGTTGCATTCACGCGAAGCGATGAAGTTTTGAATGTGGGCTTTGGTGTAGCGAATGCCCTGTGGCAACTTCAGATAAGAGATTTTGCCCTGCTTCCGTAAACGCCACGCACTCACGCGCGACATAGAAAACATCAGACAGAACTCTCGTTCCGTCAATAATGGTTCATTATTCATTTCATTCTTCTCCTTGCGTATATTTTAAGTACAACACGATGTCTCATGTATGAAACATTATAGAACAGTCAGGATGACCTGTAAAGTCGTGTTTCAGGCGGTTGCAGGCGGCTCGACAGTAAGCGGCGGGCGAAAGTGAAAATGAAAAAGCCTGCCTTTACGAATATCTCAGGACAGACTTTTCCGTTAAAAATGAATTGATTTTAGTTGACGAGTTCTAACGCGGGGGTAGTCTGCGCTTCGTCAGTTTCAGCGTGAAAACTATCAACGATGTTGCGCGCTTTATCAAGTGTCGTTTCGTCGCTGTTCACGTACCTAAACGATAGCTCTAGGGTCTGATGCCCAAGCGTCCGTGCTAACTCAGCAATGGGCATATTTCGCTGCGCTAGGCGAGACGCAAAAGTATGGCGCAAATCGTGGACGCGAACTGAAGGTAATCCAGCTTGTTTACGCGCACTATCGAACGCGCGTTTTACGTCTTTGACGCCGAAGATTAGTGATTCTAGGTCTTTATCCGACTTAGCCCACAATTGCTCTAGTTCAATGACCATGCGGTTACTTATGGGAACAGTACGCGCCCGCGCTGTCTTAGTGTTCATCATCGGCAGAAATAGCTCGCGCCGGTCTAGGCTTAAATCTTTCCAACGCGCTGACAATAATTCTCCCTTACGACAGCCACTATCAACGGCGCATATAATGAAAGCGCGGAGACTCTTTCGTTTGCCCGTACAGGCGGCTAATAACCTTTGTTCATCTTCACGCGATATGATTAGCGTTCGTTTACGCTCTGCCGCCGCGCTGATAAGCGAGTCACCATCATGGAAAGGATTGCGCGTTATCCAACGTGCGGCACAAGCGACGTTGAGCATCTTTCGAACTAATGCTAGTTCCCTATTTACAGATGTAATGCTCAGAATCCCGCCCCCACGCTTCTCTGTTGCAAGGCGTTCTTTCTTGTATGCGCGTAGGTGTTCGTAAGTAAGGTCGCGGAGTTTCTTCCGACAGAAGAAAGCCCGCACAACCTTTAACTGATACTTCGGCGTTTTGAGACTTCTCAGCCCGCTATCCTTCACCCCGTTCGTGTAGTGCGCTTCGGTCAAATAGTTGGCTTCGTAGTAATCGCACAGGTCAGCGACCGTTAGCTTGGACGCATCCAGAGCAGGTGTGCCGTTGCTCTCAACTTCTCGCAATAATTCTCGGATGATTTCTTTAGCGTGCGTTCGGCTTTCCGCCTTACGCCATACATCGCGCTTGCGCCCGCTCTCATCTGTGAATTGCACTCTTGCATATAACTTCTTATCTCGCTCGATTATGCTGCCTTTTCGCTCCCTAGACATTGCTTCACCTTCCTTTGTCATGGAAGGCGCATCACTTTTTCATCTACTTTTTCATCTACTTTTTCGATTGGTAAGGCTGCAAGTTAGAGCGACGCAGGTTTGTTTGACACTCGCGGAAACTCAACATATAGTCGGTTTCCGTGAGTTTTAGCGCGCACCCGTAGCTCAGTTGGATAGAGCGTCTGACTTCGAATCAGAAGGTCGCAAGTTCGAGCCTTGCCGGGTGTATCAATAGTTTCGATAAATTAAGGGCAGCCGGACGGTTGCCCTTTTTCATTAGGTGTATCTACTACTATATGGAAGCCACACCAAGAAGTGGATCGGCGATAAATGTACAATGAAGGTGGCAGAGAAACTGTGATGATGGAGTCGAAGCGTGCCGGGTGAAGAAGATTACGCAGAAGCATGTCGGCGATATAAAGATCGGCGGACGAAGTTGCCGGAACGGCAACGCTACCATGCCCTGATGTTAGTGACGCAAGGTTACTACTATCGAGAGGTTGGGCGCATTCGCCTCGTTGATGAGGAAACCGTGCGCTGCACCTCTGAACGGGCGTCGAGACGAGCACCTTCTGTATAGACTGGCAAGACTCGGACGCGACCATCCAGTGGCTGGAACTGATCCTGACGGAACACCCGCGCGGGCAGATTCTGCTGTGGATTGATGGAGCCTCGCACCAGACCAGCGACGAAGTCGCAGAGTGGTTAGAAGCGCATCCGCGCCTGTACGTCATTCACTTTCCGGCCTCCGAACCGGAAGAGAATCCGAAAGAAGCGACGTGGAAATGGATGACAGAAGAAGTCTCACATCATTGCCGGCATGAGACGATGGCCGACTTGAGGAAAGCGATTGATGATTACTACCACACCGCGAAACAACACACCGTCAACTTTCTGGCGAAGTTCGGGTATCGCTGGAACGACGGTAGGCTCTATGCGCTACCGA
>JBGTBQ010000193.1:0-7373 GCA_041749275.1 Pyrinomonadaceae bacterium
CCGCGACGAAGGCCGCCGCGCCCGGCACCGGCACGACCGTCAGCCCGCGCTCAATCGCGGCGCGCACGACGCGAAAGCCGGGGTCACACACGCCCGGCGTGCCCGCGTCCGAGACGACCGCGACCGATTGGCCCGCTTCGAGCAGAGCGCACAGCCCGTTGGCGCTCTCGCGCTCGTTGTGTTCGTGGTAGCTGACGGTCTTCGTCTTAATCCCGTATCGGTCGAGCAGGACACGTGTCCGGCGCGTGTCTTCGCACGCGACCACATCCACCTCCGCGAGCACGCGCACGGCGCGGTGCGTGATGTCTTCGAGATTCCCGATGGGCGTCGCCACGAGGTAAAGAGTGCCTGTCGCCATGCGTCGCATTGTCGCACAAAAGCGGGCGCCGGGGCCGGGGCCGGGTCTGTGCATTCTTGAATCCGAAGCAACTTGCAATTCACCCCGGATGCGTTCATGGTGTTGAATTCTTACGCTCAATGAGGCTCAACTTGGAGGCGCCCGGCGGTATGGAAAAGATCGTCTTCCTCGAACGCAACACGCTCGACGCGGAGGTGCGGCGGCCCGACTTTCCGCACGCGTGGCGCGACTACGGCGAGACGCGACCCGACGAAGTTCCGGAGCGGCTGCGCGACGCCACCATCGCCGTCGTCAACAAGACAAAGCTCGACGCCGAGATGCTGCGTGAACTCCCGCGCCTCAAGCTAATCGCCGTCGCGGCGACCGGCACCGACAACATTGACCTCGACTTCTGCCGCGCGCACGGCATCGCCGTCACGAACGTGCACGGCTACGCCGTCCGCACCGTGCCCGAACACGTCCTCACGCTGACGCTTGCGCTGCGCCGCAACCTCGTCGCCTACCGCGAGGACGTGCGGCGGGGCGCGTGGGAGCGCGCGGCGCAGTTTTGTCTGCTGACGCATCCGATCCGCGACCTTTATGCGAGCACGCTCGGCGTCGTCGGGTACGGCGCGCTTGGTCGCGCGGTGGCCGAACTCCTGCGCGCCGTGGGAATGCGTGTGCTCGTCGCCGAGCGCAAAGGGGCCGCGACAACGCGCGAGGGCCGCGCGCCATTCAATGAAGTTTTAAGAGAGAGCGATGTCGTCACGCTCCACGTCCCGCTCAACGACGAGACGCGCGGCCTGATTGGACGAGATGAACTCGCCGCGATGCGTCCGACTTCACTGTTGATTAACTGCGCGCGCGGCGGCGTGGTGGATGAGGGCGCGCTCGCGGATGCCCTGCGCTCCGGCGTGATTGCCGGGGCGGGCGTAGACGTGCTCAGGCAGGAACCGCCGCAAGACGACGACGGCGCGGGCCGCAACCCGCTCCTTTCGCTCGACCTGCCAAATCTGATCGTCACACCCCACGTCGCTTGGGCCAGCCGCGAAGCCATGCAAGCCCTCGCCGACCAGCTCATAGACGACATCGAGGCGTTCGTTCGGAAGAGCCGGAAGCCGGAAGCCTGAACAAGTTCTTTCTTTGAACTCCGGACTTCAGACTTCTGACTTAATCCCCGTGTTCCGCCGTGTAGAGGCGCAGGATTTCCTGACCCTGCCGCGAGCGCGGGTCAATGGTTCTGAGGTGCTTGCGGCCCTGCATCTCCCAGATGGCTGTCACTTGCCCGTCCTTCTCGACGGCGTGGTAGGTGATCTCTTCGGGCGCGGCCTCGGCTTCGGGCGCAGCCGCTTCCGCCGTCGCTTCCGCCGTCGCTTCCGTGGTCGCTTCCGCCGTCGCGGCGGCGTCAGTCACCTCAGTCTCCGACTCGCTTGTCTCAGTCTCCGCCTCAGTCACGGCATCGTCTGCCGCAGCGCTCTCGTTCTCCGCCATTTACGTTCCTCTCCGAATTGTGTTTGATTTTTGAGATGTTTTCTGGCGGGATTGTGACACAGGAAGAAGGCAAAAGTAAAAAGGCAAAAGGTAAAAGTGAAGAGGCGCTGACTCTGCTTTATCACTTTTGCCTTTGGCCTTTTTACTTTTGCCTTTCTTCCATGTCGCGCCGCCAGATTTCCTTCTGCGTCCGGTAGACGATGGCGCAGAGAAAGAGGAAGCCGCCGATGGCGACGTAAGGCAGCGACTTCGCCATGTACTTCGGGCCGTAGACGATGACAAGGGCGTTGATGACGACGAGCGCGAGACGGAACTCGGTCGGCCCCAGTCCGAGGGCGCTGATCTTGAATTTCTCGGTGGCGGCGAAGGCGAGGAACGAGTTGACCATGAAGGCGCCGAAGACGGCGAGCGCGGCGAAGAGATGGAGGCGCGAGTGCTCCGGCAGGATGAAGGCGTAAGCGGCGAGCACCGAGCAGAGAAAGACATAGTCGAGCAGGTGATCCATGTAGAAGCCCCACTTGACCAGCCCCGTGTTGCGATACTTGCCGACCTTGCCGTCGAGGTGATCGGTGACGTACTGAAGCGCGACGCCGGCGGAGGCTCCCCACAGCCAGCGTATGTCCACGGCGGCGGCCAGATAGCCGGAGAGGACGATCAACGCGCACCACAGCAGCGTCAGCAGCGTCAGGTGATAGGTCTCAAGCCACAGAGGGATGTGCGGCACGACGCGTCGCGCCATGCGCCGCTCAAGCGGCGACAGGAAGGATGTGCTGGCTTTGCTGGCCCCCGCGAACTCTTCTCTCAACATTTTCATTCTCCACTTCAATTTATCGGGAGAGGGAACATCAACAAGCAAAGCTCAAGCCACAACTCCGCGCCGCGCAAGTACGACTTTTAAGCGACCGTCGCTTGAAAATGACCGCCGGAATAATTTGACAGGTGACGGATTTCGCCCCGCTCGCGCAAGTGGATCAGGCGTCTGATGTCGTTTGCCGAACGCAGCGGGGCGACTTGTCGTTAAGGCGCGGCGGGTTTCGTCGCGCGCGGGATGAAAGAGACCGCGAGCTGAATTAAACCGACGACGACCACGAACAGCGTCGCGTAGAGCAGCGCGAGCTTCGCCGTCGTCATCGCGCTTGAAAACGCGGCGAGGCCGTTGTGTCGTGCCGTGTGGTCGGCTTCATGGCCGTTGATGACGGCGAGCAGCGACAGGTTTTCGAGATAGTCGAAGACCGCGGCGAGCAGCGGGACGAGTGTCAGGTAGTGGATTTTCGCGTGCTCGTGCGGGGCGGCGTAAGGCAGCAGGCAGCCGAGCATGACGGCCAGCGAGACCGAATAGAGCAGCGGATAGATCATGTCGAGCGCGATAAAGAAACGGTGCGCCTTGTAATAATCAAACTCCTTCGCGTCGTCTTTCACCCGGTCGGATTCGTCTCGGTAAGCATCGAGCATCGCGTAGAGGTCGGCGGGTCGGTAGCCGAACGTCATGCCCGTGCTGATATATGTTTTATCACCCAGACGTTTTTTAATCTCTTTCAGCGGCGTCAGACGGTCGAGCGCGACCGTCGAGGCGACGAGCACGACGAGCGCGGCGAGGAAGGCAAGGCGGTTCCCGCCGAGGCTCATAAAAAACTGGTCGAGCCTTGAGAGCTGTTCGGTGAGCCACATATTTTTTCTTCCGTCAGGTGAGCGAGGATGAAGTAAGAGCGTTTGCTTCCCCTTGTCAACGCTCGCGGAGCGCGAGCGCCAGCTCGACGGCGCGCGCCGGAGCGACGACGCCCCACCCTTGTCGGTCAATCTCGACGCTGGGCAGCCGCTCCGCCGTCTCGATCAAAATGCGCTTGACCTGCTGCGGCGTCAAGTATGGGTTCGCTTCGAGCATACAGGCGATGATCGAGGAGACGATGGGCGCGGCGAAGCTGGTGCCGTCCACGAACTTGTAATGCTCGCTGATGACATCGGCCTCTTGCAGCTTGACCATGATGAGCTGCCGCAAAAGGTAGATGGGCAGCGTGCGCGCATCGTAGAGGTCGCCGTCCACGCCTTTGTTTTCTTCGATGATGGCGCGCAACTCTTCGTCCGCGGCGCGGTCGAGCCGGGCGTAGAGTTCGGCCTCGGCGGCGGTCGGCGTGTGCGGCAGAATCGGCGCGGGCACCCAGATGCCGGGCGCGATGACTTCGGGCTTTTGGAGGCCGTCGGCGGTCGGGCCGTAGGAGGAGCGGTACATGCCCGCGCGTGCGCGGTCGCGCGAGTTCTGGTCGTCCAAACCGCCGACGGCAATCGCCGAGGGCGAGGACGCGGGGGGCAGCACCGGGTGGCCCGGCTCCATGCCGGCGTTGCCGACCGCGCAGACAACCACCAACCCTTCGCGCGTGGCGCGCTCGACCATGAGGCAGAGCGCGTTGGTCAGATAGGACTGCTCTTTGTCGCCGCCCGCCGAGATGTTGACGACGCGGATGTTGTACTTCTCGCGGTGCTGCAAGACCCAGTCCAACCCGCGCTTGATGTTGCGTTCGGGGATGTGGCCGGAGCGGCTGACCTTGACGAGAACGAGGCTCGCCTCCGGGGCGATGCCGCGAAAGAATCCGCCGGAGAGCGCGCCGTTGCCGGCGGCGACGACCGAAGTCATCATGCCGTGCCAGCTCGCCGTCTCCGGCGACTGGAGCGTGCCCGTGCCCTGTGGTGTGATGTTGTGGAAGGCGAGGATGCGGTCTTCCGGCGTCACGAGGTCGGGGTGCGAGTAGAAACCGGAGTCGAGAAACGCGATGGTCACGCCCCGCCCCCTGAAACGCTCGTCCGTGTTGAGGCGCAGGTAGGTCGGCAGCACGTAGCGGCCCTGCTCGAAGACGCCCCGGTATTTCTCGCTCTGCGTCCATGCCCGCTCGAACAACTTGACGCAGCGCGGGCACACCTGCCGCGCGCTCTCGCCGCCGGGCGCGTTGGCCGCGATGAGCCGTCTCAACTCCTCCGGCAATTCCTCGACCGCGACGAGGCGCTCGCCCGACTCGCGCCCGCACACGGGGCACGCGGGACGCCCCGCGGGCATGTCCGACCGGTGCGTTGAATATTCGACGTAGGTTTGCTCTGACACTTTTTGAACGATCCCCTTGAATGAAGTTGGCCGACGGTTCGCTAATGATGAAGTCAAAGCGGGACGGAGCGCAAGCAGCGGCGCGCTTACCAGACATGCGAAATTCGAGCCTGCCGAAAGACGGGATTCAACGCGGAGGACGCGGGAGAGTTCGCCGCGAGCGCGGAGATGTGAAAATTCAAATTCATCTCTGTGTCCTCCGCGTTCGCTCTCCGCGTCCTCCGCGTTACATCAAGCTGTGCATTAGAGCGTGTCTCAAAAGCCCCGTGAGGGGCGAAATGTTTATAGCTCGCAGGCGCTCTCTGTTCCCTCTCAGCCCCGGAGGGGCGGCATAGCCCACATGCCGCTCCTGACGGAGCTGCATCTCTCAGGGCTAGCGCGTGCTACAAACATGCCGCTCCTGACGGAGCTGACTCCAAGCTGACTTTTTAGACACGCTCTATACATACCACCCGCATCAGTTGAGATTTACACGGCGGGCGTGTAACGTAAACTCAAAATTTCAGCCAGAGAAAGTCGAACGCCATGTCCACAGAGCCAGCGACCGTGCCCGACATTTTCCGCCGCGCGCAAAGCCTGTTGCGCGAGAAGCCGGATCAGACTTTGAAAGAACTCCGCGCGAAACTGCTCGCCGAGTACAAGGGCGCGCCGATGCCGCCCTTGAGGAATCTGACCATCCCCGAACAGGACGCCCGCGCGCCCGAAGAAGACTGGTCGGCGGGACTCTCCATCGTCCGCCGCGGCATCCAGAACGATGACTGGCGCGAGATCGTCAACGGCATTCTGATGAGCCTCGAACAGACCGTCCGCTACGAGCGCGAGCGCGGCGCGCTTGGCATCTACGACGAGTGGCACGACCGCACCGCCGGCATCAAGGGACAAACGGACAAAGGCGTCGGCAAGTGGATGCCGGAGGAGTTGATGCGGCTGGCGGAGCAAGCAACGAAAAAGTAGGAGAGCGATTAACAGTCAGCCATCGGCACGCGGCTTAAAACGAAGACAGAGCTGAATGCTGACCGCTGACCGCTGACCGCTACGAAAGTTATGGGTTTTCTCGACCGTCTCATCAAAGACCCTTTCTACCAGCAGGGCGAGCCGCCGCGCGCTGACGATGCAGAGAGCGCGGATGTCATCGTCAGCCCGGACACGCGCCGCGCGGAGCGGCTGCCGCCCGGCCAGACGCGCACGCGCAAGTGGCCCGTGCTGGACGCGCACGGCACGCCGGAGATTGATCTTGAGACGTGGGCGTTCGAGGCGGGCGGCCTCGTCGAGCAACCTGTGAAGTGGTCGCTCGATGAGTTTATGCAACTCCCGGCGGTAAAGGTCTTCGCCGATTTTCATTGCGTTACGCGCTGGTCGCGTCTGGGAAACGTGTGGGGCGGCGTCTCGACGCGCGAGGTGGCGCGCCTCGTCGGCGTCAAACCGGAAGCGAAATTCGTCTCGGCGCTCGCCTATGACTACGGCTGGACGACCAATCTCCCCATCGAATATTTCCTCAATGAAGACTCGCTCTTCGCATGGTCGCACGACGGCGAGCCGATCCCGCCCGAACACGGCGGCCCGGTGCGTCTCATCGTCCCGCGGCTCTATGCTTGGAAGTCCGCGAAGTGGGTCAAGGGCGTTCAATTCTTAGCCGAAGACCGCGCGGGCTTCTGGGAAGAGGGCGGCTACCACATGCGCGGCGTGCCGTGGAACGGCAGCGACGGCGAACGCTTCCGCCGGCAGGTCGGCGAATAATCAATCGGTAAGCAAGTCAACAAGGATGGGCGTGATGGACGGGATAACTTGATGTACTGTTCGTCCCTGTCTATCCAGCCCATCCTTTATTCTTCGGTTAACTCGACGTGAGCGAAGCTACAAACCAACAGACGAAGCAACCGCCGACGGGCGGCCCGGCGCGTGCAGCCGCGCCCGCCGTGCCGAAGGACGCCGCCGTCGTGATTCTCCTGCGCGACGGCGCGGACGCGGGCGATCCGGAACTCTTCTGGGCGCGGCGCGGCGCGGGGATGGCTTTTCTTCCGGGCTTCTACGCCTTCCCCGGAGGTCAGCGCGACGAAGCGGATGCTGAAGTGTCAATCGAGAACGCGCCGGACGCGGAACGCGCCGCGATGATTGCGTGCGCGGCGCGTGAGTTGTTCGAGGAGACGGGCGTGCTCGTCGCGCGCGGAGCCGAAGGCTTGACGAAAGGGCAGCGCGCCTCCGTGCTCGACGACCTCACGTCGGGACGGATGATGTTTGCGGAACTTCTCAAACACTATGGCCTGCAAGTTGACGCGCGGGATTTTACTTTCGTCGGGCGCTGGGTGACGCCGCCCTTCAGCCCGCGCCGCTTCGACACGCTCTTCTTCCTCGTCCGCTGCCCGCGCAAGCAGGAGCCGCGCGTCCTCACCGCCGAGTTCGACGCGGGCGAATGGGTGCGCGCGCGCGAAGCCCTCGCGCGCTGGCGCGGGGCCG
>JBGTBQ010000194.1:0-25663 GCA_041749275.1 Pyrinomonadaceae bacterium
GGCGTGATGGTCGCCCTACAGGCCGGCAACATCAAGACCGTCCCCATCGTCGAGGCCATCGCCAACGTCAAGACCGTCTCGCCCGACAGCCAACTCGTCCGCACCGCCCGCGACGTGGGCGTCTCGTTCGGCGCGCCAAACCAGGACGAATATCACAAGCACGACGAATGTTAATAAGAGCGGGCAGCGGACAGTTGAAGACAAAAAAGGAAGTACCAATCGCTTGACGGTCAACACAAATAACTGAAGCTCCCGTCTTACCAGCAATTCTCGGTTTGGCCTGATGGCGTCGGAATCGCACGGGCTGTGGCTGAAGCGCTCCGGCAGGTGGACCATACTTACAACAGTTTCAGGCCCGTCAAGAGGCTCATCCGCGTCGTTCACTTCTCAGAGCGTGTCTAAAAAGCCCTGCGCCGTAGCTCCGTGAGGAGCGGAATGTTTATAGCCCGTGCCGCCCCCTTTCTCTTTCAAGCCCCGAAGGGGCGACAGACATTTATATGCCGCTCCTCACGGAGCTTGGAGACCTCGGCGCACCCGACGAGCGACAAACATTTCGCCCCTCACGGGGCTTTTTAGACATGCTCTAAACCGAGAATTACTGGAATGACCGGATGCACCGGCACTATCACCGGCTCATCATTCAACCTCGCCAACGGACTTCGCCCGCGCCTTGCCGTTGGGTATTGAACCACGAGGAATAAAAGCCGTGCCGGACGAGATGAACAATATGAGAGGTTTGGAGGACGGCTGACATTGTGAAAGAGTTGATTCACCTTAACGGCACGGGCGCGGCGGCGAGACAGTGCTCCGCGTGCTTCAACCATCCTCTCTATGAGGTTGCCGCGACCAACCCTCTCTCTACCGACTTAATGCCATACTCATGGGCCACGCCGGCCAGCGACTCGCGTAATTGCGCGCGGGCGCGGCTTAACCGCGACATGACGGTGCCGATAGGCACGCCGAGGATTTCAGAAATCTCTTTGTAGGAGAACTCTTCCACGTCGGCGAGGAGCACCACTTCACGGAAGCGCGGCGCCAGACGGTCGAGCGCGCCGAGCACTTCTTCATCCGTCACATCGTGGCCGACGGCAGTCGGCGCAGCTACCGCCTCCGCGAGAGACTCTCCGCCGTCCTCGATAAAGCGGCGGCGCGTGAACTGGCGGCGACGGTGGTGATCCACCTTGTTGAAGAGAATCTTGTAGAGCCACGCACGGCAGTTGGTGCCCGGCTCGTACTTGTGGAAGGACTTCCACGCCTGTAGATAAACCTCCTGCACGAGGTCTTCCGCCTCGCCGCGGTCGTGCAGCAGGCGCGCGGTCGTGCGATAGAGATCGTTCAGATGGGGCAGCGCCTCGGCCTCGAATGCGTCGGGTGTCAGTTCTCTTTCCAAGGGTCTCCTCCTCGACCGTGGCGGTCGTCACTGGCATTTCGTTGTCCGTGGCAGCGAGGTCTTACACCCATTGGTCGCGCGGGCGCGGAAATCCTTACAGAGAATTTTTACTGACGAGTGTGCAGTGAGCGTTAAGCGATGAACGGAAAAAGCAAGAGGCTTGAGATTCGACATCTCAAGCCTCTTGCTTGCTCCTGTTTTTACTGTCCTTGTGCTTGTTCCCGTGTTAACCGCTCATGCGGCGACCAAAGCGCGGCGCGTCATCGAGTCGCGTTCACGCGGAGGAGGAGATTGCCTCCATGTAACGTGAGTTAACCGCTGACCGCTGACCGCTCACTTCCATAAACGTCTTCGACGGCGGCGCGCAACACTTCCGAGACGCTCCACGCCTGCGCGGCGCAACCGCGCGGCGCGTGCGGCTCATCGCCGTCGAAGATTTCGGAGATGTGGTTGAGACCGGCGACGCTCAGATGCTCACCGAGCGGCGCGAGCCACGCGGCGGCTTGCCGGCGGCTCTCCTCGCTGCGCCCGTGCGCGCGGACGTAAGCCGAGATGAACGGCCCCATCAACCACGCCCAGACCGTGCCCTGATGATAGACGCTGTCGCGGCTGCGCCCGTCGCCCTCGTAGCGCCCACGGTACGCGGCGTCGCCACGCGCGAGGCTCCGCAGTCCGAAGGGCGTCAGCAGTTCGCGCTCGACCACCCCGACCACGCGCCGCGCCCTCTCCTCTGAAAGCATCAGGTGCGGCAGGCTCGCGGCGATGATCTGATTGGGGCGAATCGAGGCGTCGCGCATGTCGCCGTCCACCAAGTCGTAGAGGCAGCCCAGCTCTTCGTTCCAGAACTGTTCGTTGAAACCTCGCTGCGCGCGTTCGGCCATCTCGCGGAACTTTTGTTCGTCCTCCGCGCGCCCGAACGCACGCCCCAACAGTTCCATCACGCGCAGCGCGTTGTACCAGAGCGCCTGAATCTCGACGGCCTTGCCCGTGCGCGGCGTCACCACCCAATCGCCGATCTTCGCGTCCATCCACGTGAGCTGTACGCCCGGCTCGCCCGCGAAGAGCAATCCGTCAGCGTCCGCGTGAATGCGGTAGCGCGTCCCGCGTTCATGCCAGCCGACGATGTCGCTCAGCACGTCGTACAGGTGCTCGCGGACAAACTCGTAATCATTCGTGAGCTTCAGAAATGCGTGGACGGCGTTGAAGTACCAGAGCGTCGCGTCCACCGTGTTGTACTCCGGCGTCTCGCCTGCTTCGGGGAAGCGATTCGGGAGCATCCCCTGATCCACGTGGCGCGCGAATTCAAGCAGAATGCTCTTCGCCACGTCGGCGCGGCCCGTTACGAGCGTCAGACCGGGCAGCGCAATCATCGTGTCGCGCCCCCAGTCGCCGAACCAGTGATAACCGGCGATGACCGTCTTCCGCTCACCGCGCCCGACGATGTAACTGTCAGCCGCCGCGACGAGCGCACGCACGAACTCATCATCCGACGGCGACCCGGCGGCGACGCCTTCGCGCCGCTCGATTTCCGCCGCGCGGTACTCCGCCGCGCGCTTTGCGTCGCGCCGCTCGGTCGAAGCGATGACGTTGATTTCCGCGTGGTTGCTTACATCGAACTTCAACACGCACGGGCTGAACAGGTCTTCGTGGAAATCCAACCCACGCTCGCGCTCGATGGCGTATTCAAAGTTGCGATACCAGCACCCGCCCCGCACCACTTCGCCCGCGTCGTGCGCGAGGTGGAGCGCGGGCATCTCGTCGTAAGGCTTCAGAGTAACCAGCCCCTCTTCGGTTGCGACCTCCGAGTTGATCGCGTCGTTCTCGTGCGTCGTACTGTGATAATCCCGAAAGGCGATCATCGGGCGCAGTTCGAAGAGCAGGGATGAAGGACGAGGGGTGAGGGATGAATCGTCGCCCGTCTCCCCACGCCGAAATTCGTATTGAATGACCGTCGTGTTTTCGCCATGAAGCATGAAGACCGTCTTCACGATCTCGATGCCTTCGACTTCGTAGGTGAAGACCGGGAATGGGTCGAGGCGAAAGCTCTTTAAAAAGCGGTAGCCTTGCGGGTGGACGACGCCGGGGTACTGGTTGGCGGACAACTCATAGCGCCGACCGTCAACGACGAACGTCTCTTCGAGCTTCGAGAGCAGCAGGTCGCGCCCGACGGGCGGGTGCGTGGCCGCCATGAGCAGGCCGTGATAACGGCGCGTGTGGAGGCCGGCGATGGTTGAAGACGAGAAGCCGCCGAGACCGTTCGTCTCAAGCCACTCGCGCCGCGTCGCCTCGCCGAGGTCGCCGCAGGTATCTCGTCCGAATTCGAGCAACGGTTTTGTCATGGCGGCGGATTATTTCATAACCGCGCTTAAAACACGCGCATTTATTTCCGCCGGCGTCGGCACCGTCGAAAATGACGGCGCCGTTTGCTTCCCTTCCGTGTGCGAGACCGTCGGCGCGCGCAGGGTCTGGAACTGCACGAGGTCTTTCGAGAAGAAGAGATCGAGCGTCCAGTCGAGCGCGACGCGCACCTTCTTTTCGAGGCGCGGCAGCTTCGAGAGATAGATCGTCCGCCACAGCCACCACGCGATGAAACCCGAAAAATTGATCCCCATGATCCGCGCCACGCCCGTTCGCTTGCCGATGGACGCGAGCAGCCCGATGGTCTTGAAGACAAAGGGTTTTTTGCGCCCGCCCCGCACCGCCGCCGTGATGTTCCCGGCGAGGATTTTGCCCTGCCGGATGGCGTGCTGCGCCGTCGGCGGATAGGGCTTTCCGGTCGCTGGGTCGGGCGTCGAAGCGCAGTCGCCGACGGCCCACACGCCGGGCCAGCCCGCGACCTCCATGAACTCGTTCGTGCACAGGCGTCCACGCTCTTTCTCGCACGGCAGCGTCTCAAGATGCGGGTTCGGCGAGGTGCCCGCCGTCCAGACCAGCGTGTTGGTCGTAATCACCGTGCCATCGCTCAAAGTCACTTCGCGGTCGGTGACGGCGGTGACCTTCGTCCGTGAGT
This sequence comes from Pyrinomonadaceae bacterium, assembly GCA_041749275.1. Taxonomy (GTDB): domain Bacteria; phylum Acidobacteriota; class Blastocatellia; order Pyrinomonadales; family Pyrinomonadaceae; genus JBGTBQ01. The sequence continues at coordinate 4,401 of JBGTBQ010000194.1, forward strand.
GAATCTCGACGCCGCGCTCGGCGAGCTTTTTCTGCGCGTAGCGGCCCAGCTTCTCGCCCAGCTCCGGCAGAATCACCTCGCCCGGATGGACGAGCACAACGCGGAGCATCTCCTCTTTCAAGTGCGGGTAGAACTCGACGGCCTCGCGCAGAAAGTCGTTGACGCCGGCGATAGTCTCGACGCCCGCGAAGCCGCCGCCCGCGACGACGATGTTTAAGAGCGGCTCGCGCGCGAAGGGGCAGCACTCGAAGTCCGCTTCTTCGAGATTCGTAATCAGACGGTTCCGCAGATGAATCGCATCGCCCAGAGACTTCATCGTAAGCGCGCGGTCTTCGAGACCGGGCAGCCCGTAGAAGTTCGTGATCGAACCGAGGCCGAGCACCAGATGGTCGTACTCAAGATCGTGGTGGTGGTGCTCCGTGCCGTGCGAAACGCCCACGGTCTTTCTCTGGAGATCAACATACTCCACGTCGCCGTCAAAGAATTCGACGCGGCGCAGCAACTTCCGCACGGGGTTGACGATGTGCGTCATGTCTAAGTCGCTCGCGGCGACTTCGTGCAGCATCGGCGTAAAGAGGAAGAAGTTTTCGCGGTTGACGAGCGTAATCTCCACGTTGGCGTCGCGCGCCAGTCTCTTTTCGAGGTGGAGCGCGGTGTAGAGTCCGCCGAAGCCGCCGCCGAGGATCAGGATGCGTGTCTTGTCGCTCATTTGAAGTCTCTCTATCTTGTCGTCTGGTTGACTGAAGTTTCCGGGCCGGCTCCCCACGACGGGTCGCCCGCGCTCTTTTCAAACTCGGAAATCACCGGGCGCCCCCGCTTTATTCCCGCGCGGCATGGAATAAAATCGCCCCGCGCCGGAATTCAAAGGCTGACAAGGCGTGCGGTAGCTGGCGACGCTCCCGTTGGGGCGTCGGAACGACCGAGACGAATCGAGAGCGGTATGAGCCTATTTCACATCCGATTTGGCGCGGGCGACGGGGTGCGGCCATTGATTGACCGCTACGCGAGCGGCGAGACGAGCGCGTCGGACGACGCCGACATCCGCCGGCATCTCGCCGCCTGCCCTTCGTGCGCGAAACTGTTGGAGGAGACACTGCGCGTCCGCCGGTTGGTGCGGGGCGCGGTCGGGAGCGAGCGTGCGCCTGAGAGACTGCGGCTGGCGATTCGGGAAATGATCCGAAGCGCCTGAGCCGGATGAACTCTCGGTAAACCTTTCCGGCCTGCGTCAGAGACCCGTGCCATGCGGCGGCTCGTCCCGGGAGCGCCGGCGTCTCGCCAGCAGTGAGCGCGCCGGCGCGAATGAAGTAGATGCTGACATCCACGCTCTTATATGCACTAACGATGTCAAGCTCGACTCATAGCCCTTTCAAGAGCCTCTCAGCAAGTCACATCCGCTCCAGATCATTCGACCTTGTTTTCAATACGTATTTAGTTTAGCATCAGGATACGTACTCAGATAAGGATGGACTATCGTTATGATCAAACAAGTGACCGTCACCGATTTGCAACGCCGCGCCGCCGAAGTCATCAGCGGCCTTCGGGAAGGCCCCATCGTCATCAGCCAGCGTGGGCGTCCTGCCGCCGTCATCGTCACTGCCGAAGCTTACGAGCAGATGGAGCAGGCTCTGGCTGAGGTCGAGGCCAAGCAGGTGCGCGAGATCGTCGAAGCCGGACTAGCAACCTACCGCGCCGGGCACACCTTGTCACACTCGACAGTCGCGCGTCGCGTCCGGGCCGCGCGCCGGAAGAAGTGAGCCTCGCCGATGCCGCGCGTCGTCTGGACAGAAGAGGCCGAAGATCAACTGACCGCTATCCCATCGGATGAGACGGTCGAGGAGTTGCTGGCCCTGGCCGCGGGGCTAGCCCGCTTCCCGGAGCGCGGGCGACACGTCCCGGAACTTCAGGATCATCCTGAATATGAGATCGTGCGCGAAGTCGTCCTGCCACGCAAGGCGAGAGTCTTTTATCTCTTCGTGCCGGACTCCGACGAGGTAATCATCCTCGGCCTGCTGCCGCGCGGCGGGGTGTTCCGCTCGCGCGTCCTCGGCCCGCGTTTCGAGACGGACTAGGAGAAGGCGTAGACAAAAGGGATGCCTCAACACCGCGGAGTCGTTCGACCTGCGCCTGCTTCTCCTTAATGTGCACGAGAATGTGCACGAGCATTGTTTCCAGTCCCGCCGTTTCACCTTCCCAGCCTTTCCGCTTCGCCTCGTCTAACACCCTGTAGGTGTCCGCCTCGATCTGCACGAGGCGCGGCAACTGTTCAGCGTCCATGCGTAGCATCGGGCAGCGGACGCATGAATGCTCGTGCGGACAGTCCGTTCCATAAGGTCGGTAACAGTCGCCCAGCGCCAGCTTGCGGCGACGAAAGTGCCGCGCGAACTCCACCCACTCGGCTTCGGTCGGCTCACGGTACTCGTGCGGCGGGCGGAACGTGCGTCGCTTCGCCAGATGCCGCTGGTAATGGCGGACGACTTCATCCTCATCACCTCCGAACTTTGCTTGGCACGCTCATAGCGGGCGTTCCGCGTTGACATCCGCCAAGCTTCCTTGTTATCACGAACCGTGTCATCGAGTTTGCCCGGCGTCCTTAAGTGTTTGACCCGCGCGGCGGCGTTCCTGTTCGCGCTCTCCATTCTTTCTGCCCCTCCGGCCTCCGGCCAAACCTTCGCCCCGTCCGAAGATGTTTCCGGCTTCCCGTTTTCCGGCCCCGACGTGTCCGCCGCGTCTATCTCCCAGAACGCCGGTCTCTCATTTGACGAGGACGCGGCGGCGGAAGATGACAACCCGGCCCTCGAACGAGCGCGCCTGCTGTTGGAGTCGGTCAGGGCGGCCTCGTATCCGGAGCTATCTAAAGTTGACATCCGCCTGCGCCCGTTCCGCGACGAGAGCGACTACTTCCGCACGCGCCTCAGCGTCTGTCGTTTCCTGCTGGGCCGGAAGATGCGCTTCATCATCGAGGTCAACTCTCGTGTGTTCGACCGGGGCGCGCCGGAGGAAGGTCTGCGGGCCATCTTGGCCCACGAGTTGGCACACGTCCTCTATCTCTCGCAGCGGAAGCGCGTGCGGCTGCTCGGACTGGCGTGCCTTCTCTCGGAGAAGCGCACCGCGCGCTTCGAGCGCTGGACTGACTTGCAAGCCATCGCGCGCGGGTACGGCGCGGGCCTTGTCGAGTACCGCCATTGGCTCTACCGGAACATTCCGCCCGCGAGTTTGAAGACGAAAAAGCGAAACTACTTTTCGCCCGAAGAGATTGACGCCGTGCTGACCGTCAGCCGGAAGCGCCCTGAAGTTTTCGCCTACTGGCTGAAGCACGTCCCGCTGAACCTCGAAGACATTCTGCGCGCGGAGAGGTGAGCCTCTGCGCCCCCGAACTTTGCCCCCAACTTTCCACTTGCCCGTCGCGGCAACGTGCAAGTAAAGTGACGCCGCCCTCGCGGGGAAGCAGAACCGGCGGGCCTCGCCCCATCAACGGCTGAATCGCACGCCGCTCAAGCTCCGGCATTTCCTCCACCACAAACCGGATCGGGAGGGAATAAATCACGCGCCCGCGCGCATCTATACAAGTAGCGGGGAGGCGCATCCGTTCAGAGCGATTTAGCACACTTCTGTTATTCGGTGAATCGTTCGGAGGACATCGCTCTCTCAACCCCGATTCGCCGGAGAATCTACACGATGAGAACCGCGCTACTGTCAAACGCCGCGAGCGTCGTCGAGAGAATCGAGTACCCATCGCGCGCCGACGCGCTGCCGCCGGCTGAAATCGTGAAGGGCCGGTATGCCCTGCGCTTCGCGCGCACCGCGGAAGAGCTTGACGCCGTGCTCCGCCTGCGCTTCGAGGTCTTCAACCTTGAACTGCATGAGGGCCTCGAATCATCTTTTCTGACGGGGCGCGACATGGACGAGTTCGACCAGACGTGCCATCACCTCGTCGTCAGTGAACGCGAGAGCGGCGAGACGGTCGGCACCTATCGCCTCCGCACCGCCGAGGCGGCGCTCGTCGCGGGCGGCTTTTATTCGGCGGGCGAGTTCGACCTGTCGAACCTGCCGACGGAGATTTTGCGCGACGCGGTCGAGATCGGTCGCGCCTGCATCACACGCGAACATCGCAACAAGCAGGTGCTCTTCCTCTTGTGGCAGGGTCTCGCGGCCTACATGACGCACAATCGCAAGCGTTACTTCTTCGGCTGCTGTTCGCTGACGAGTCAGGAGCCGCGCGAGGGGATGCGCGTCCTCAATCATCTGCAACAGCGTGGACGCCTTCATCCGACCCTGCGCGTGCCGCCGCGTGCGGGATATGAATGCGCGCCCGATGGCTACTTCGTCGTGGACGGGCAGGACGTGAAGGTGCCGCGTCTGTTTGAGACCTATCTGCGTTTCGGCGCGAAGGTCTGCGGCCCGCCCGCGATTGACCGCGAGTTCAAGACGATTGACTTCTTCGTCCTCTTCGACGCCGACGAGTTGGACGAGCGCACGCGTCAAGTCTTCTTCGGCGCGACGGAGGCGCGACGCCCTTGAAGAAACAGGCCCGCGCCATTTTGCGCCTCTGCGCGCTGACGTTCGTGACGACGGCGGTTTATACGCTCTGGCTCGCGGGGCTGCCGTTCGTCTTCGCTTTTTCGGGCGTGGCGTTGCGTTGGCGCGCGCGCTTGTTCCGTTCGTGGGCGCGCATGGTCGCACGCATCGCGGGGATGAAGATCAATCTTCGCGGCGAGCCGCCGCGCGGGGCGTTCCTGCTCGTCTCGAACCATCTCGGTTACATGGACGTGGTCGCGCTCGCGGCCCGTCTGGATTGCGTCTTCGTCGCCAAGAGCGAGGTCGCGCGCTGGCCCGTCATCGGTCTGCTCGCGCGGAGCATCGGCACCGTCTTCGTTGACCGGCGGCGACACCGCCGCCTCTCCGCCACGCTGGCGACAATCGAGCGCGCACGCGCGGGCGGGATGGGCGTCGTGATCTTCGCCGAAGGGACGAGCACGCGCGGGCACGAGGTGGCGCCGTTCAGACCGTCGCTCCTTGAGCTGGCCGCGCGGACGGGGACGCCCGTGCATTATGCGAGCCTGAGCTACCGGACGCCGCCGCGCGAGCGGAGCGCGCACCTCGCGGTCTGCTGGTGGGGCGACATGACCTTTCTGAAACATGTATATGAGATGTTTCAGCTTCCATCGTTCGAGGCGGGAATAGTTTTCGGCGAAGAGACGATCCAAGCGGGCAACCGTAAAATTCTTGCGGCGCGGCTCTGGTCGGCGGTCAGCGCCGAGTTCGTCCCCGTCGTTTGAAATTCGGAGCGTTGATGAGGAACGAAAATCATTTGACTAGCGCGTGCGTGGAGGTGTTGCGGCAAGGGGTGGCGCTGCTGGAATGCCTCGACGACCGTTTGTACCGAGAGGCGGGCGCGTTGCCCGTGCGGAGCGGCGTGGGCAGTCACGTTCGCCACTGCGTAGACTTTTACCGGAGCTTCTTCGCGGGACTCGCGTCGGGCCGCGTTGATTACAACCAACGCGAACGTGACGCGCGCGTCGAGCGTGACCGCGCTTACGCGATCAGGCAGCTCAACGAAGTCATCGAGAGCTTGCTCGGTCTGCCCGCTGAAGCCGGTTCGACGCCGCTGCTCGTCGCGCCGGAGGACGACGAGGGCGCACCGACAAATGACGCCGCGTGGTGCCTGTCCACGGCGGCGCGCGAGATGCAATTTCTGTTGAGCCATACCATCCACCACTTCGCGCTGATCGCGCTCATGCTCCGCCTGCAAGGCTTCGAGCCGGGCGCGGAGTTCGGCGTCAACCCGTCCACGCTCAAGCACTGGCGGGAAGCAGAGGCCGCGTGCGCGCGTTAAAGTAAATGAAGCGTGCGCGTAATTCCGCCGCATAGCGGCGAGATGAATTTAGCCCGGCCTTTCAAGGCCGGGGAGAGCGTGCCCTCGTCAAACAGCGTCGCGTCAGCGACGGTTGAATGACCGGTTCAGGCGTCGCTGACGCGACGCGCGGCATCCTCTGTCAACAGACCCGGCCTTGAAAGGCCGGGCTAAATTCACACGCCGCTATGCGGCGAATTGCGCGCAGTCTTCAAAGTAAATGAGGGGTTCAGAGTTCAAGCTTTAGCTTGCCGGCCCGCTAAACCAACAAGCTAAAGCTTGAACTCTAAACCTCAAAATCAGCGTAACGGTCTACTACAAACATTCCGCCCCTGCCGGGGCTGTTCAAACGTTTTCCGCGATGGACGAATGAGCGTTGTGAGTATGATTTTTAGCAGCTATCAAATTGGCGGGCGACAATCTCGGAGATGGGTCGCGTTGTTCTCCATTCTCATCTCGCTGCTCTGCTTCATTCCGTTCAACGCGCACGCCGAAGGGCTGCTCCCGTCGTTGACAACCAACGACAACTCACAACTCGAAGGGTTCAGCGCGTTGGTCTTGTTCGCCCTCATCGCCTTCTCGACGCTCATCAGCGAAGATTTGACGTGTATCGGCGCGGGGTTGCTGGCGGCGCAGGGGCGGACGAGTTTTGCGCTCGCCGCCGGGGCGTGTCTCGCCGGCATCTACATCGGCGACCTGCTGCTCTTTCTGGCCGGGCGTTATCTGGGGCGACCCGCCTTGCGACGCGCGCCGCTCCGCTGGTTCTTCAAGCCGGAAGAGGTGGAGCGAAGTTCGGACTGGTTCAGACGAAGGGGCGGCGTGGTCATCATGCTCAGTCGCTTCCTGCCGGGGACGCGCCTTCCGACCTACTTCGCGGCGGGGCTGCTCGAAACGAGCTTCTGGAAATTCTCTCTCTACTTTCTCGTCGCCGCCGCCGTCTGGACGCCGCTGCTCGTCGGCCTTTCGATGCTGCTCGGCGCGGAAATCATCGAGTCTTCGCTTCTCGCCGGGCGGAGTTTGATTTTGAAAGCGCTGCTGGCGGGAATCGCGGCGCTGGTGGTGGTAAAGCTGGCGGTGCGCCTTGCGACCTATCGCGGCAGGCGTCTCGTCGTCTCGCGTTGGCGGCGACTCGTGCGCTGGGAGTTCTGGCCGCCGTGGGTCTTCTACCCGCCGGTCGTTCTTTACGTCGCGCTGCTCGGCTTGAAACATCGCGGCCTGATCGTCTTCACCTGCGCGAACCCCGGCATCCCGGAGGGCGGCTTCATCGGCGAATCGAAGATCGAAATCCTGCGCGGCCTCGCGGCGTCGCCCGCGTCACAGCCCTTCATCGCGCGCGCCGGGTTGATCGAAGCCGCGCTGCCGCACGACGCGCGACTCGACGCCGCCCGCCGGTTTATCAATCAGCACAGTCTTTCTCTGCCCGTCGTCCTCAAGCCGGACGCGGGGCAGCGCGGCGCGGGCGTGTGCGTGGTTAAGACGGAAGACGTGCTGGACGATTATCTACGACGAGCGACGGGCGACACGATCATTCAGGAGCACGCCGGGGGCTTCGAGTTCGGCGTCTTCTATTATCGCTATCCGGGCGAGGAGCGGGGCCGCATCTTCGCCATCACGGACAAGCGCTTCCCTTCCATCACGGGAGACGGCGCGAGTACGCTGGAGAGATTAATCCTCGCGGACGAGCGCGCCGTCTGCATGGCCCGCACGCATTTCGAGAAGCACGCCGCTCATCTAGGCGAAGTGCCGCGCGCGGGTGAGCGCGTCGCGCTCGTCGAACTCGGCACGCACTGTCGCGGGGCGCTCTTCCTCGACGGGTCTGGTTTGAAGACCCCTGAGCTTGAGCGCGCGATTGACCGTCTGAGTCGCGGCTTCGAAGGTTTTTATTTCGGCAGGTACGACATCCGCACGCCCTCGGTCGAGGATTTCCAGCGCGGCGAGAATTTTAAGGTGGTCGAGCTGAACGGCGTCACCTCCGAAGCGACCAACATCTACGACCCGCGCCACGGCCTCTTCACGGCATACAAAATTCTCTTCGAGCAGTGGGGCATCGCTTTCCGCATCGGCGCGTTGAACCGCGCGCGAGGCGCAAGGCCGACCTCGCCCGCCGCTCTTCTCAAGCTCATTTTCGCCGGTCTTTCAGACCCGAAAGCGGGGCGCGACCCAGCGGATGTCGCGGACGGGAATATTCAGCGCGCTTCCGGGATATAACATGTTGGAGGTAGTCGCTATGAAACTTTCTAAGACAGCCAATATCATCAGTTGGATTTTGCAGGTGGGCGTCGCCATCATCCTCTTGCAGACTCTCTTCTTCAAGTTCACGGGCGCGGAGGAATCCAAATACATCTTCACGACCCTGCTCGGCGAGAACGAGGCCGTGGGGCGCATCGGCTCCGGCATCGTCGAACTGTTCGCCGCGGTGCTAATCCTGCTGCCGCGCACAATCTGGCTCGGAGCGCTGCTCGCGCTCGGCACGATCAGCGGCGCGATCTTCAGCCACCTGACGAAGCTCGGCATCGTCGTGATGAACGACGGCGGACTGCTCTTCGTCCTTGCCGTCGCGGTCTTCGTCGCCTGCGCCGTCATCCTCATCATCCGCCGGCACGACATCCCCGTCGTCGGCCACGTCATCGGGCACGCCGAAGGCCGATACTGAAGGCGGCGGCTCCGTGCGGGAGGCGCCGGTGCGGCAGTGTGGCGGGTCAGCCGGCGGCGCGGGCAAACAGCCAAATCAAGAGAACGCCGAAGACAACGAGCGCGAGCGCGACCACGGCTCCGACGCGCAGGAGACTGCCCAGCGCTCGCTCCGACAAGAGGTTCCGCCCGCAGACCGGACACCCTTTGGCATCGCGCGGGATCATCGTCTTGCAATCACGACATGGGATGAGACTCATCGCGTCGGCGTCTCCCAAAAGATTATGCACGCCGGCAACGCTCCACAACTCAGACACGGCACGACGGGCGAAGCATGTTACCATGACCTCGAAGATCGAACATCGGGCGGTAGTCTACGGAGTCGTGACAACGGAGGGCGCGCCCCCTCGCCGGCGCCGATTTGCTATGAGCAAGGAGCAGCGCGCCCCCGCGCGCCAACGCCCGGACCCGACCGCGTGGGTTGACCTGCACGGCAATTACCTCTTTCGGTTTGCCGCCCTTCGCCTCCGCGACCGAACTGTTGCCGAGGACATCGTGCAGGAGACGCTACTTTCCGCCCTCCAGACTTACCACACCTTCGAGGGACGCGGCTCCGAGCGGACGTGGCTCACCGGCATCCTCAAACACAAGGTCATGGACTATTACCGCCGCGTCCACCGCGAGACGCCCGTCAGCCAGCTCGAAGGCGAATCGTTCGAGCACGAAGAGCTGTTCCGGCAAGAAGGACAATGGAAAGACCACTTCGAGCCGTCGCGCGCGCCCGTGGACTGGCACGCCGACCCGGCGGAGCTATTGCAACAGAGCGAATTCTGGAAAGTCTTCAATCAATGTCTCTCACCTCTGCCGGAGCGCATCGCCAACGCCTTCACGCTCCGCGAAGTGGACGGCCACAGCAGCGAAGAGATTTGTGAGCTGTTGAGCATCTCGACGAACAATCTCTGGGTCATGCTCTATCGCGCGCGCACGCACCTCCGGCGCTGCCTCGAACTCAACTGGTTCAAACGCCAGCCGGAGAAAAGTTAAAGATGGCTGACGGATTTTATGATAGAACCATTCACGCGGTGAGGTACTTCCTGCTCCGCCGGCTCCCGCCGTGCAAGGCGATGGCGCCGCTCATGTCCGAGTCGCTGGAGCGACCTCTCACTCTGCGCGAGCGCGTGAAGCTAAAGCTCCATTTGTGGATTTGCATCTGGTGCGTCTGGTATCTGGAACATCTACGCCTCCTGCGCGCCACCATCGGCGCGCGCTCAACGCAGGCGGCGGGAGAAGATGAAGTCTCCCCGGACATCTCCCTCACCGTCGAAGCGAGCGAGCGCATCAAGGAAGCGCTCAAACGATCCGCCGGGTAAATTCTTGCCCGCCAATTTTGCTCTGTAAGGATTGCGACCCCGCGCACGACTAAGCGCTGTCGGAAGAAGCGCGCGGTGAACGCCACGGAGGTAAAATGCCTGAAGAGACGCGCAGCAGCGAACAATCAAACGACGGACACGCGCACGCGCACGCGCCGAACCGCTTCGCCGTTATCCCGACGCCGGATAGGCTCGACGCCGACCCCGCTTACACGGGCCGGGGCGTGACGGTCGCCTTCCTCGATTCCGGCTTCCATCCGCACCCGGACCTGATCGAACCGTCCAACCGCATCGTCGCGTTCCACGACATTGCGGGCGAAGAGACTGAGCACGCGCCGTCCGCGTCCGTGCAGTCGTGGCACTGGCACGGCACGATGACCTCCGTCGCCGCCGCCGGTAACGGTCGGCTCTCGGAGGGCATCTATCGCGGCCTCGCCAGCGAATCAAACCTCGTGCTGGTGAAGGCGAGCGCACAAGGCCGGGTCTTGGAAGAGAACATCGCCCGCGGCATCGAGTGGGTGATTGAGAACCGCGAGCGCTACGGCATCCGCGTCCTCAACATCTCGCTCGGCGGCGACGAGGATATTCCGCACGAGACGAGCGCCGTGGATCGCGCGGCGGAGCAGGCCGTGCGCGAAGGCATCGTCGTCATCGCGGCGGCGGGCAACAACGGACTGGCCGAACGCCATACGTCCGTCCCACCCGCGAACTCGCCGTCGGTCATCACCGTCGGCGGCTACGACGACGGCAACAGTTTCGAGAGAGACGACGATCAACTCTACGGCTCGAACTATGGCGCGACCGCCGACGGCATCCTGAAACCGGAAATCGTCGCGCACGCGATGTGGGTCGCGGCCCCGATCCTGCCGGGCACGCCCGCTTACCGGCTGGCGGAACAGCTCTCGCATCTCGTCTCGGCCCCCGACTACCAACTGCTCCGTCTCGTCCAGAGCCTCTGGCCGAACGGCGACGCGCCCGCCGGGCTGCTCAGAAAGAAGCCCATCGAGGTGCGCGCCGAACTTGACGCGCTGTTGAGCGCGAACAAGATCGTCGCCGCGCACTACCAACACGCCGACGGGACTTCGTTCGCGGCGCCCATCGTCTCGTCCGTCGTCGCGCAGATGCTCGAAGCGAATCCGGCTCTTCCGCCCGCCGTCGTTAAATACATCCTCGTCTCGACCGCCGACCGGCTCGCGCACGCGCCGCTCGTCCGGCAGGGTTATGGTCTCGTCAACGCGCGCCGCGCGGTCGCCGAAGCGCAACGCGAGCAGCATTCACACGAGGCGGCGACCTACGGCCCTCCGCGCATCGAGAACGGCGAGGTTATCTTCATCTTCCGCGACGATGTAGCGCGCGATGTTGCTCTCGCCGGCGACTTCAACAAATGGAGCACGGACGCCGTGCGCTGCGTCAAGGATGCGGATGGCCTGTGGCGCGCGTCCATTCCCAATCCCGGCGCGGGCCGCTATCGCTACAAGTTCGTGGTCAACGGCGCGCACTGGACGGACGACGTGGGCAACGGCTTGAAAGAACTGGACGAGTATGGCGGGTTCAACTCGATCCTGCACATCGCGTGAGCGGCGAGGATTGACGCCCGGCCAGTGATTTGAGATGGCGCGACAAGCAAGCACCGTGAATATCATCAGGCGGCTCGCCGCCACGCTCCGGCTGTGCTTCGAGAAGTGCGCGCCGACGTGCCGGCAGGTGACCTCGCTCGTCTCTCGTTCGCTGGACGAGAAACTTTCGTTCCGCCATCGGCTCGTCCTCGGCGCGCACCTTCTCGTCTGCGGCGCGTGCCGTCTGTTCCGACGACAACTGCGCTTGCTCTCCACCTTTCTGCAACGCCAATCCGCCGCCCTTTCCAGCCGTCAGGCCGTTTCGCTTTCGCCCGCGGCGCGCGAGCGCATCAAGCGCGCTCTCCGACGTGAAAGCGAGCGCCTCACCGACTCGTAAATCTCCCTGTAAGTTTTCGCCGCCGCCCGCGACTAACCAAGTGAAGGTCGCGGGCGTTTTCTATGGCGGCTGAACTCTGAAAGGCAAGGTGAGAAACATGAGACGGAGACTCTTGCTCAAAAAAAGATTCATCAGACGAAGACGGCGGGTCGGCGACGTGAGCCGTTCATCGCGGAGCGCCGCGCCTGAACGCCTGACGGCTCCGGTGAGGCCGCGCGGCGAGTCGCTTCAAGCGGCGGAATAGTTTTCACCACACGCGGGATTTCCGACGACGGAGGCTGATGGGCGAACGATGTTGGATGCGCTGAAAAATCACTGGCCGGAGTATTTGATCGAGGCCGCCGGGCCGGGGCTGTTCATGGTCTCGGCGTGCGCGTTCTCGGTGCTCATCTTCCATCCGGCGTCGTTCGTGCCGATGCAGGTCGAAAACGAGCACGCGCGGCGCGTGCTGATGGGCGCGGCGATGGGGCTGACGGCCATCACGCTCATCTACTCGCCGTGGGGCAAGCGCTCCGGCGCGCACAACAACCCCGCGACGACGCTGATGTTTTTCCGCCTCGGTAAGGTCAAGAGGTGGGATGCGCTCTTCTACGTCGCGGCTCAATTTATGGGGGCCATCGCAGGCGTCGGCGTCGCCTCCGCGCTGCTCGGCCAGTTCGTCGCGGATATGTCGGTCAACTACGCCGTGACGAAGCCGGGAAGGTATGGCGTCGCGGCGGCGTTCGTCGCCGAAGTCGGCATCTCTTTTCTGTTGATGACGGTCGTGCTGGCGGTCTCGAACACGCGGAGGCTCTCGCGCTTGACGGGTCTGTTCGTCGGCGCGCTGGTAGCCGTTTACATCAGCGTCGAGACGCCGGTGTCGGGGATGAGTATGAACCCGGCGCGCAGCTTCGCCTCGGCCTTCGCGGCGCGCGAATGGGCGACGCTCTGGCTCTATTTCACCGCGCCGCCGCTCGGCATGCTGCTCGCCGCGGAGGTCTATACGCGCACACTCGGCGCGCGCCGCGTCCTCTGCGCCAAGCACCATCACGACAACTCCGCGCGCTGCATCTTCAACTGCGAGTTCCGCGGAGGCGAGCCGGAACCGCGTGCGCGCGTGCCGCGAGAGGCACGGGACGAGAGCAAGTTTGAAAGGCAGGTTCTGGATTTGGTGAATCGCACTTGGCGGCAACCCGCCGCCCCGCCGCAACTTTTTTAGGAGAGCGTTATGTCACAGGAAAACCACTACGACGTAATTATCATCGGGACGGGCGCGGGCGGCGGGACGCTCGCCCACAAGCTCGCCCCATCGGGCAAAAAGATTCTCGTGCTTGAGCGCGGCGGGTACGTGCCGCGCGAGCGCGCGAACTGGGATTCGCGCGCCGTCAACGTCGAGGCGAAGTACAACGCGAAGGAAGTCTGGCGCGATAAGGACGGCGAGCCGCTCCACCCGCACACGAATTACTTCGTCGGCGGCAACACTAAATTCTACGGCGCGGCGCTCTTCCGTCTCCGCGAACAGGATTTTGGAGAGCTACGCCACTTCGACGGCATCTCGCCCGCGTGGCCGATCACTTACCGCGACCTTGAGCCGTACTACGCGCGGGCCGAAGAGATGTACCACGTCCACGGCACGCGCGGCGAAGACCCGACCGAAGCGTGGGCGAGCAGCCCCTTCCCGCACCCGGCGGTGAGCCACGAGCCGCGCATCCAGCAGTTGCACGACGACTTCGCCGCGCTCGGTTGTCGTCCCTTCCACGTGCCGCTCGGCGTCATGCTCAAGGAGAACGACCCGCGCAGTAAATGTATCCGCTGCGCGACCTGCGACGGCTACCCGTGTCTCGTGCAGGCGAAGGCCGACGCGCACGTCTGCGGCATCGAACCGGCGCTTGAGCACACGAACGTCACGCTCTTGACGAACGCGAAAGTGACGCGGCTCGACACGGATGCGACGGGGCGCGTCGTGACCGCCGTCCATGTTGAAAGAGAGAGCGGCGCGCGCGAAAGTTACTCGGCGGATGTCGTCGCCGTCTCGTGCAGCGCGATCAACTCGGCGGCGCTGCTCCTGCGCTCGGCGAACGAGAGACACCCGCGCGGCCTCGCCAATGGCAGCGACACGGTGGGGCGTCACTACATGGGTCACGTCAACTCCGTCCTACTCGCCGTCTCGAAGTGCGAGAACCCGACCGTCTTTCAGAAGACGCTCGCGCTCAACGATTTCTACTTCGGCGCGGAGGATTGGGAACATCCGATGGGCCACATCTCTTTCGTCGGCAAGCTCGACGGCGTGGCGCTCTCGGCGGGCGCTCCCAAAATCGCGCCGGGCTTCACGCTCGACATGATGGCGAAGCACTCGCTCGACTTCTGGCTCACGTCCGAGGATTTGCCCGACCCTCGAAACCGCGTCACGCTCGACCGCGAGGGCAACATCGTGCTCGCCTACACGCCGAACAACCTCGAACCGCACAAGCGGCTTCAGGCGAAGCTGCAAAGCCTGATGAACCAACAGACGAAATGCCCCGACCACGGTCACTCGTGCCACGTCGGTCTGTTCGCGCGCAGCCTCTTCTTAGGCCAGCGCATCCCGCTCGCGGGCGTCGCGCACCAGAACGGCACGGTGCGTTTCGGCCACGACCCGGCGACTTCGGCGCTCGACGTGAACTGCAAGGCTCACGACCTCGACAACCTCTACGTCGTGGACGGCAGCTTCTTCCCTTCGAGCGCGGCGGTGAACCCCGCGCTGACGATCATGGCGAACGCTCTGAGGGTCGGCGATCACCTGTTGGAGAGGATGAAATGAACAACATCGGCAAGGAGAAGAATGCCCAGCTCCGGAGGAGCGGAATGTTTATAGCCGCTGAAGCTATAAACATTCCGCCCCTGACGGGGCTAACCACACGTTCGCGTGAAGCCGTTCGCACATCACTGGCGGCAAAACTCATGGGCTTCCCCATCGGCTGGGTGATACTCTGGTTCCTGCTCGCGCTCAGTCTGTGGTCGTCTGTCGCCGACGCGCAGACCGTTACGCAGGCCGCGACGGTCTCCCCCTCTCCTCGTCTCTACTTCTCCACGTCTCCGCTCGTCGAGCGCGTCGCGGAATATTGAAGCCCCCGCGACGGATATAAAGGACGGACACCGAAAACCATGAGTACAGAGAAACCGCTTTTCATCCCCGTCATCCTCGGCACCGTGCGTCAGGGGCGCGAGAGCGAGAACGTCGCGCGGTTTGTCCACGGCGAACTTCAAAAGCACGCGGGCGTCGAGACCGAGTTGGTTGACATCCGCGACATCAAGCTCGCGGACGACGACGAAGGCGAGACGTTGAAGGACGCGCGCTTCTCATCAATCGCCAGCCGCGCCGACGGCTTCTGTATCGTCGCGCCCGAATACAACCACGGCTATCCGGGTTCTTTGAAGCGCGTGCTCGACACGAATCTGAAAGAGTACATCCACAAAGCGGTGGGGCTGTGCGGCGTCTCCGCCGGCCCGTGGGGCGGCACGCGCGTCGTCCAAGCTCTGTTGCCCGTCATGCGCGAACTGGGGCTGGTCACGATCTTCTGGGACGGCAACTTCTCCAACGCGGGGAAATTGTTCGACGCGGAGGGCAAGCTGCTCGAACAGGCTTACGTCAAACGCATTGACAAGTTTTTGCGGGAACTGATCTGGATGGCGAAGGTCTTGCGGAATGGACGCGAGAACGTCACTTTAGAATGATGAATGACGAAGAAGCGGCTCGCGCGGATTCACTCATCCTTCATTATTTCTCGACGGAGTGTTTATGTCGGCAACAAGCAAAATGATCTGCCCCGATTGCGGCGTGGAGATGAATCACCATGCGGACAAGCTCGTCTACGAGGGCGAGCATCAGGAAACGAACGCGGTGGATGCTGAACTCGGAGGCGTCCTCGAAGAGGCGCACACCTGCCCCGCGTGCGGAAAGACTTTGACGCGCCGCGAGGACGGCGAAGGCGAGGCATTATGACTTTTGAAACGACGAACGTAATCGAGGAACCGGCGACCGGGGCCGCGAACGCCAGCCATGACGAAACGAGCGGCCTGCCCGCGTCGTGCGCCGAAGCGCGGCGGCTCGAAGAGTCGCGCACGCGCACGGCCAACTGGAAGCGTTGGGGGCCGTATCTTTCGGAGCGCGCGTGGGGCACGGTGCGCGAGGACTATTCGGCTTACGGCACGGCGTGGGACTTTCTGCCGCATGACCAAGCGCGCTCGAAGGCGTATCGCTGGAACGAAGACGGCATCGCCGGCATCAGCGACCGGCATCAGTTGATGTGCTTCGCCGTCGCGCTGTGGAACGGGCGCGACCCCATCCTGAAGGAGCGGATTTACGGACTCACGGGCAGCGAGGGCAACCACGGCGAGGACGTGAAGGATTACTATTTCTATCTCGACTCGACGCCGACGCACTCGTACATGAAGTTTCTGTACAAGTACCCGCACGCGGAGTTTCCTTACGCGCGGCTCGTCGAAGAGAACCGGCGGCGCGGCAAGGGCGAGCCGGAGTACGAGCTTTTAGACACGGGCGTCTTCGACGAAGACCGTTACTTCGATGTCTTCGTCGAGTATGCGAAGGCGGGCGTCGAAGACATCCTCGTCCGCGTGGAGGTAGCCAACCGCGGCCCCGAAGCCGCCGAGATCGAGCTGCTGCCGACGCTCTGGTTTCGCAACACTTGGTCGTGGGGCGGGAACGGCGCGCGACCGCTTCTGCGCCGCGTCACAAACGACGCGAGAGAGGGCGCGAGCGCCGCCGTCGTCGAGGCCCACGAGGAGACGCATGGCACGCGCTGGCTTTACTGCGAGGGCGCGCCGGAACTTCTCTTCACCGAAAACGAAACGAACACCGCGCGGCTCTACGGCGCGCCGAACAGCACGCCTTTCGTCAAGGACGGCATCAACAACTACGTCGTCCACGGCGACGCGGGCGCGGTCAATCCCGCCGGAGAGGGGACGAAGGCGGCGGCGCGTTACGTGCTGAACGTCGGCGCGGGCGAGACCGTGACCGTGCGTCTGCGCCTGTCCGACGAGTCGCCGACCTCCGGCGTCGAGATGTTCGGCCAGTCATTCGACCGCATCTTCGACGAGCGCATCCGTGAGGCCGACGAGTTCTACGCAAACGTCATCCCCGCCGACCTGTCGGAAGATGCGCGGAGTGTCATGCGTCAATCGTTCGCCGGGATGCTCTGGTCGAAGCAGTTCTATCACTACGTCATCAAGGAGTGGCTCGAAGGCGACCCCACGCAGCCCGCGCCGCCGCCGGAACGCGAAGCGGGGCGCAACCACGAGTGGACGCATCTCTACAACGCGGACGTGATTTCGATGCCGGACAAGTGGGAGTATCCGTGGTATGCCGTCTGGGATTTGGCGTTTCACTGTGTCCCGCTCGCGCTGGTTGACCCGGACTTCGCCAAAGAGCAACTGATCCTCGTCCTGCGTGAATGGTACATGCACCCGAACGGACAGATACCGGCTTACGAGTGGGCGCTCTCGGACGTGAACCCGCCCGTACATGCATGGGCCGCGTGGCGCGTCTACAAGATTGACGAGAGGCGTTGCGGCACGGGCGATCACTCATTTTTAGAGCGCGTCTTTCACAAGCTGCTGCTCAATTTCACGTGGTGGGTCAACCGCAAGGACGCCGACGGGATGAACATTTTTCAGGGCGGCTTTCTCGGCCTCGATAACGTCGGGGTGTTCGACCGCAGCCAGCCGCTCCCGACGGGCGGGCATCTCGCGCAGTCCGACGGCACGAGTTGGATGGCGATGTACACGCTCAACCTGCTGGCGATTGCGCTGGAGCTGGCGAAGAAAAACGCGGCTTATGAAGACGTGGCCTCGAAGTTCTGGGAGCACTTTCTCTACATCGCGCACGCGATGAACAACATCGGCCCGGACAACATCGAGTTGTGGAACGAGGAGGACGGTTTCTATTACGACGTGCTGCACAAGCCGGACAACGGCAGCCACCCGCTCAAGGTGCGTTCGATGGTCGGGCTGATTCCGCTCTTCGCCGTCGAGACGTTGGAGCCGGAAGTCTTAGACCGTCTGCCCGGCTTCAAGAAGCGTCTGGAGTGGTTCATCGAAAATCGCTCCGACCTGACCGGCAACGTCGCGTGTATGCGAACGCCCGGCAACGAGGAACGGCGTCTGCTCTCGGTCGTCACGCAGGATCGCTTGCGCCGTGTGCTGTCGGTGATGCTCGACGAAAACGAGTTTCTCTCGCCTTACGGCGTGCGCGCCGTCTCGCGTTATCACAAAGACCAGCCCTACGTGCTGCACGTCAACGGCACGGAGCACCGCGTTGACTACGAGCCGGCGGAATCCTCGACGGGACTCTTCGGCGGCAACTCGAACTGGCGCGGCCCCATCTGGTTCCCCGTCAACTATCTACTGATCGAGTCGTTGCAAAAGTTTCACCACTACCTCGGCGATGATTTCAAAGTCGAGTGTCCAACCGGCTCCGGCGTGTTGATGAATCTGTGGGAGGTGTCGGCGGAACTCTCGCGCCGTCTCTCGCGCATCTTTCTGCGCGGCGAAGATGGACGACGGCCCGTCTACGGCGGCACCGAAAAATTCCAGTCCGACCCGCACTGGCGCGACCTCGTGCTCTTCCACGAATATTTTCACGGCGACAATGGCGCGGGCCTCGGCGCCAACCACCAGACCGGCTGGACGGGGCTGGTGTCGAAGCTGCTGCAACAGAGTGGAGAATGAAAAGCGGGTGTTGGGTGTTAAGTGTTGGGTTCCGCCCTTTCAACATGGGCCGCCAACCACGATCAGGCAAAGGCGCTGTCATCTGATACCCAAAACCCAACACCTAACACCCAACACCTATTCGGAGGTTATATGAAAGCAATCGCAGTCATCCCCGGAAAACCGAACAGCGTGCATCTCGCGGAGATGCCGCAACCAAAAGTGAGCGATGTGCCCGGCGGGCGCGGCGTGCTGGTGCGCGTCCTGCGCGTCGGCGTGGACGGCACCGATAAGGAGATCAACGCCGCCGAGTACGGCGCGGCGCCCGAAGGTTACGACTTCCTCGTCATCGGCCACGAGGGTTTCGGGCAGGTCGAGGCCGTGGGGCCGAACGTGACTAAAGTGAAGCCGGGCGATTACGTCGTGGCGACCGTGCGCCGACCGGGCACGAGCATCTATGACCTCATCGGCACAAGCGACATGACGACCGACGATACATACTACGAGCGCGGCATCAATCTGCGCCACGGGTATCTCGCGGAATACTACGTGGACGATGCCGAGTTCATCGTCAAAGTGCCTCAAGGCTTGCGCGAGGTCGGCGTGCTGCTCGAACCTTTGACCGTGGTCGAGAAAGGCATCACGCAGGCTTATGAGATTCAGCGGCGCTTGCGCGTGTGGCGTCCACGCCGCGCGGCGGTGCTGGGAACAGGCACCATCGGCATTCTGGCGGCGCTCGTCCTCCGTCTGCGCGGGCTTGAAGTGGTCGCCTTCGGCAAGACGCCGAAGCCGTATCTCAACTCCGATCTCGTCGAGGCCATCGGCGTGAAGTATGAGACGACGGACGATCTACCCGTCATCGAGGGCGCGAAAAAGCATGGCCCGTTCGACATCATCTTCGAGGCCACCGGCTACTCGCCGATTGTGTTCGAGAGTATGCAGGCGCTCGGCAAGAACGGCGTGCTCGTCCTGTCGAGCGTGACGGGCGGCGACCGGCGGGTGGAAGTCCCGGCGGACAAGATCAATCTTGAGTTCGTGCTCGGCAACAAGGTGATGGTCGGCACGGTCAACGCCAACCGCGAGTATTTCGAGACGGGCGTCGGCGACATGTCGCAGGCCGAACTCGAATACCCCGGCTGGCTCGCGCGCCTGCTCACGCACCCGGTCAAGGGTTTGGAGAACTACGCGGAGTTGTTCGAGAAGCTGACCTCGGCGAAGGGCGCGATCAAGGTCTTCTGCGAAGTCGCCGACTTCGCTTAACCCCAACTATATAGAAAGTGGATGTGTTGTCAGAACCGCCTGCGCCCACCTCGTCGGCATCTTGGTGTGCCCGGCGTATAGAGTAGCTGACGTTTCTCTTCACGCTGCCCGGATGGGAGAAGAGCCTCGGCGGTTTTCCGGCGCTCTCCGGCTCCGGCGGCTTTCTCCTGAAAGACCTCGTGCTGCTCGGCGCGTGCGTCTGGTCGCTCGGCGATGCGCTCCGGCCTCGAAGTAACTGACGTGCGGATAAATCATGGGCGCGACTCACAAGCGCGCCGACCGTTCTCACCGCGTAGCGGCGATTGATTTTAGCCCGGCCTTTCAAGGCCGGGGAGAGACGGCGACAATTTCTCGCGTCGCGTCAGCGACGCCTGAACATCCGGGCCGCGTTTGCTTCAGCCGTCGCTGACGCGACGCAAAATCTCTTGACCATCTCACCGGGCGTTGAAACGCCCGGCTAAAATCAATCGCCGCTACGCGGCGGTTGTGCTGGCGGCAAATGGTAAATCTCCGCCCGGCCTCCTGCTCCTTCTTCCTGCCCCAGCTTTTTTCTTAACCAACTCTTAACCCGAAGTTAATCGTCCGTTATCTTCGTGCGGGTAAATTCAAGATGCACATCCTGCCGGGGCAGGATGCAATAACTGGACGGGCTGCGTGAGGGAAACCGGAAGAACACGCGGCCCTTTTTTGTGCTCCTCCGCTGTGGCGCGTCTCCATCGTGGGAGCGGCGAGGCGCGACGTTAGGACTTCAAAGGGTCTTCGGGCCACGGGTGGCGCGGGTAGCGGCGGCTGAGTTCGCGGCGCACGCGCGGGTAGTCGCGTTGCCAGAAACCCGCGAGGTCTGCCGTCACCTGCACCGGGCGCTGGTTCGGCGCGAGCAGACGCAACACCAACGCGACGCGGCCCGACGCGATGCGCGGCCCTTCCGTCATTCCAAAGAAATCTTGCAGGCGCGACGCGATCCACGGCGGCTGCCCGCGTTCGTAATTGACGCGGACTTGACGACCGCCACGCTGCAACGTGACGCGCTCCGGCGACATCTCCGCAAGGAGCCGCGACTGTTCATGGCTGAGACGCTTTCGCAACTCTTCGAGCAAGCCCCGCGCGACCGCCGCTTCGCGTAGCTCCGCGAAGCCGCGCCTCCCTTCGCACAGACGCGCGAGGCTTTCGTTCACATCGTCTTCGACGAGTAGCGGGAACTCTTTTTCAGGGAACGTCCGCGACATGAATTCGACGCGCGCGAGAAACCGTTCGACCGGCTCGCGCTCGGCGAAGCTGTCCCATCCAGCGGCGAGCGCACGCTCGGCGAGCATCCGCGCGGCATCCTCCCGTCCCGCGTCGCTGGCGCGGCTCTCGTCAAGCACGAGCCGGTCGTAGACGAGACGCGTGACAACTTCAACGCGCTCGCTTTGCGCGTTCCAGCGCGCCTCGGTCGTTTCCGCCAACGCATCGGCGAAGAGGTCAAGCAACCAGTCCGGCTCGATGGCGCTGGCGAGCCGCACCGTCACGCCGCC
>JBGTBQ010000195.1:0-11034 GCA_041749275.1 Pyrinomonadaceae bacterium
GAAAGACGCGCGTGGCCGAGGAGTTCCTGTATGTCGCGCAAGTCCGCCCCGCTGTCTAAAAGGTGCGTGGCGAAGCTGTGGCGCAGAGAGTGTGGGCTGATGTTGTGGATGCCGGCGCAGATTTGGATGTACTTGTCCACCATGCGCCCGACCGAGCGCGTGGTGATGCGCGTGCCCTGATAGTTGAGGAAGAGCGCTTCGGCCTCGCGCTCCGCGGGCGGCGCGTTGTTGAGGAAGCCATTTCGCACCGTCAGATATTGCAGCAGCGAGTGGAGCGCGGGGTCGCCAAAGGGCACGACGCGCTCCTTGCGCCGCTTGCCCTGCACCCGCACGCTCTTCCCACGGAAATCAACGTCGCGGATGTCGAGCTTCGTCAACTCGGAGACGCGCACGCCCGTCGCGTAGAGGAATTCGAGGATGGCGCGGTCGCGTTTGCCGAGATCGGTCGCCGTGTCCGGCGTCTCGATAAAGCGCACCGCGTCCTCGACCGAAAGATGGTTCGGCAGCTTCTTCTCAAGGCGCGGCGTGTTGACCAGCTTCGCCGGGTTCATCTCGACCGCGCCCTCGCGGATGAGAAACTGGAAGAAGGTGCGAAGCGAAGCGAGCTTGCGCGCAATCGAGGTCTTCTTCTTATTCTGATTGTGCAGTTCCGAAAGCCACTCGCGGATGGTGATGTGGTCTATCTGTTTGATGTCCGGCTCGCGCCGCTCGCCGGTGGCGGGGTCGGCGGGCGCGAGATAATCGAGAAACTGCGCCAGATCAATCGCGTAGTTGCGGAGCGTGTGCTCGCTCACGTTGCGCTCGTAGCGCAGGTGTTCGAGAAACTGTGCGAGTAGCTGTTCCATGCGCGAAATCGTAAATCGTAATTCGTGAATCGTAAATAGAAAAAGTTGGCAATAGGCTTCAAGTCTTCATCGCAGGAAGTATAGTGCTCACAAAAAATCAGCCAACCAGTATCGTCAAACCGCGCCTCCTGAGTTCCCACATCTCGTTAAATTCATCTACTGTATGAGTAACCTCCCCGCGCACCGGGTCGAGCAGTAACACACCATTCTCGTTAACCTCTACTACGACAACTGCATGTGTCTGTACCGGTGTGTTTGGCTGAAGGCGTATTCCGATTTGAACCATCGGAAAATACCCCTCATGAAGCACACCCAAAAGCTCCTGAAAGTTAAGGTTATTTTTGCTTGAATTAGAGAAACCTAACTGCTTCGCGGCATCTACGATTAAAAGGGCCTTACCTCCTCCTGGGAGGTATTTAGAATCGAATGAGGAATCTGTCAACCCCCGCAGTTCTTCCTCGGTCTTGACTACACCCAAGTGCTCAAGCACCATCCGCAGGCAAGCCACCATGCAAGAATGTTCAGTCTCTTGTGGGTAATAGGGAGGTCTAGCCGACACGGAGGATTTTCTCGGCCAAAGAAAGGCCCTCCTGATACATCACTTCAGCAGAAGGTTCCTCAATGATTGAACCTGTTTTGAGATCAATCAGCAGGTCGCCGACGTGAGCACCCTTACCACTGGCATAGACGATATATATCGGCACCCGCCAGCACCCTCGCTCCTCATCAAGGGTCGGTTCCTGCGGGCTGAAACGGTCCGGAAAGTCATGATATTCAAGCCAGCCGACAGCAATCTGAGCTGATTCATCGGGTAGCACATCCGACATTAGCGGCTCCAGCAGCGTCCTAGCGAGTTCTGTAGGCTCTTCTTGCTCAAGTTGAGAGTAGAATTGATTCAGCCTGCGCTGTGCGCGCTTATGACCTTCACGATCCGCATACGTCTCAAAGCGATAGATAATTTGGTTATCCAGTACCTCAAAGCGGACAAAGGTATCTCTCCCTTCACGCAGCGGAGCTAAGGCAAGGTGGTTAGCCGCGACAGCCTTTTTCAGCATGAAGTAAACAGGGCCAACATTCAGTAGCCGCGGATGATCGAGCACAGCCTCTTCAGCGCCTAAATAGTGTTTATATGGCCCCACTCCTGAAAACGGCGGCTCGGACAGATTGCTGTCAGCGGCCCTCACCGGCACGCTAATGTCTTTACCGCGACTGGCAAACTCTCCTTCGGTAATCCCACGAAAGAGCATCTCAATACGGCGCATCTGAGCAGGAGTTATATTTTCAGGTACTGTGAACCTAACTTTGAATAACGTTTCGATGAATCTTAGTTTACGCGCGAACTTCGCCCGGTAAAGGATGCCGTTGATTTCCTCATCGGTGAATGCTTGAAAGCTGAATGGGATTCCGACAATCTGATTATTAGAACTGACTTCCGAAGCAAGTAAACAGGCACCTGTCTCACTCAACGTGTAAAGGGCACGGGTATATAGAAGCTCCGCCTCGACCGTGTGATTAGAAGGACGCAGCAAAAATTTCTCAACCGTTGGCCTCGCATATACCGAACGCGACAGCACGATTAAAATATGCGGCCACGAGCCGGTCGGTTGGCTTTCGATTATGACCTTCGTACCCTTTGAAGAAACCGTGAAGGGTTGAGGTGGAAAAATGAAAGGAGCATCAGGTATGTGCAAATACCCATTGAAGCCGCCAGCCTGCTCCCAAGTTCCTAATACTTCAGATGATTGATCCGGCTCAGTAGAGTTTGAAAAGTTCGGGTCGCCGTTGATCGAGGGTTCCTTTGCGATTTTAGAAGCGTCTGACGCCTCTTCGAATTTTCCACGCACTTCTTCACTCAAAGAAGCTTCTTTAAACAAAAGGATGCCCGTTGTGTTGAGACCGCTCCATGACTGCTCATTTGTGGATAGAGTCGCACTCATCTTGGGTTCATTATCAGTTACAAAATCCCTGAGGACAAGAGCCAAGTGGAGTTTACAGATTTCTACTTCTTCGGCGCGTAGTAACCCTTGCGCGTGCGGACTTGGAGGCCGGGGCGCGTGCCCACGCGCAGCGTGAAGGCGCGGAAGCGTCCGTCGGGCTGATCGTCCGCGGGGTAGTAGCTGAGGACGTATTGCTGCGAGAGGTCGGCGGCGATCTGCGCGAAGGCTTGGCGCAGTTCGGCGCGCGTGCGCGGGACGTAGACGGCGCCGCCGGTTCGCGCGGCGAACTCCTGTAGCCGACGCTCGCCGGCGAGGTCGCGCAGGTTCGTGTTTTCGCTGTGGCCGGTGCGGACGGCGTAGATTTGGCAGTTCAAGGCCAGCGCGATGGCGAGCGTGGAGTCGAAGCCGAGTTCGCTGACCGTGTCCGTGCCGTCCGAGACGATGACGAGCACCTTGCGGCCCCTGTGCAGACGCAGATACTCGGCGGCGTAGGCGATGGAGTCGAAGAGCGCGGTCGCGCCCTCCGGTTTGTCGAAGCCCTCGACGGCGCGGACGAGCGCGCCCACGTCATTCGTCAGCGGCTGCGCGAGTTGGGGAACAGTCCAGATGGAGACGAGGGCCGCGCGGTCAACGGGGCGCATGACGTTTCGGAAGAAGCCGGCGGCGGCCTCCTTCTCGAACCGCCGCGCGGCGGCGGCGCGCAGGCTGGAGCTGTTGTCGAACAGCATGACCATCTTGATCGGCGTCTCGGCGCGCGTCAGTTCGGCGATGGGGCGCGGCTGGTCGTCAACGAGCAACTCGAAATCTTTCAACTGAAGATCGCTGACGAATCGGCCTTGCGCGTCCGTCACAAAGGCGGGCAGCGGGACGAGGTTCGAGCTGATGCGAACTACATCATCCTCTCCCACCCCTTCCGGCGCGCCCGGACGCGCGTCGCCCGCGCCGGTCGTGGAAGACCGCGAAGCCCCGCGCACCTTGCCGGCGGGGGCATCCGTTGCATCCTCATTCGCCGTGGGTGTGGGTGTGGCGGCTGGTTGCGAGGCGGGCGCCGAAGTCGTGACCGTGCGTGGCCGCGTCGTCTCTTTGCCCGTCGCGGGGGGCGTGTTGCGGTTGCGGCCAGACTGCGCGCGAGGCGCAGGCGTGAGAGGGATCAAGGCGGTTAGAAGAGAGATGCACACGCAGACCGCGACCGCGAAACCGCGCGCGGCTTCCACGCGCACACCCTTCATGGCGCCGCGCGCGGCAGGCGCTCCGGCTCCACGATTGTTCGAATCCAGTCGTCCCATTCCTGTAACGCTAAGTCCACCTGCCGCGCGTGCCGCTCGCGCTTCTTGCGAAAGCGGCGGCGCTCCTCTTCCGGCATCGGTTCGAGCAGCGCGAAGGTGATGTTGACGGGCTGATAATTCTTCGTATCCGCCGACGAGACGTAGCGCGCGAGCGCGCCCGTCGCCGTTTTCGAGGGCGCTTCGATGAGCGGCTCGCCCCGCGCCATCCGCGCCGCGTTCCTTCCGGCGAGCCAGCCCGTCGCCACCGATTCGACGTAGCCCTCGACGCCGCTGATCTGACCCGCGAAGAACACATCCGCGCGCTCGCGCATCCGCATCGTCGCCGCGAGCACGCGCGGGGCGTTGATGTACGTGTTCCGGTGAATCTGTCCGTACTGCAAGAACTCGGCCCCTTCGAGACCGGGAATCGTGCGGATGACGCGCGCCTGTTCGCCGAAACGTAGATGATTCTGAAAGCCGACGAGGTTGTAGGCGTCGGCCATCAAATTCTCCTGCCGCAATTGCACGGCGGCGTAAGGTTCGCGCCCGGTGCGCGGGTCAAACAGCCCGACCGGCTTCATCGGCCCGTAGCGCAAAGTGTCCACGCCGCGCCGCGCCAGTTCCTCAATCGGCAGACACGCCTCGAACCAGCGCGTCTCCTCGAAGCGTTGGAGCGGCACGCTCTTGGCTTCGACCAGAGCTTGATAAAAGGCCGCGTACTGCTCCGCGTCCATCGGGCAGTTCACGTAATCGTCGCCGCCTTTGCCGTAGCGCGCGGCGCGAAAAGCGATTGTATAGTTGATCGAGTCGGCGGAGACGATTGGACTGATGGCGTCGTAAAAGTAGAGCTGCCCGCCGCCCGTCAAACGCACGATTTCTTCAGCGAGCGCGTCGGAGCAGAGCGGCCCGGCGGCGATGATGTTGATCGCATCGTCAAAGACGCGCGTCACCTCTTC
Source organism: Pyrinomonadaceae bacterium (assembly GCA_041749275.1). Lineage (GTDB taxonomy): Bacteria > Acidobacteriota > Blastocatellia > Pyrinomonadales > Pyrinomonadaceae > JBGTBQ01. The sequence goes on from JBGTBQ010000195.1 coordinate 5,004, forward strand.
GCGGACGAGCGTGATGCGTGGATGCGCCGCGATGCGCTCCGTAATCAACTCGGCGAACCTGTGCCGGTCAACCGCCAGCGCCGCGCCCGCCGGCACACGCGTCTCCATCGCCACGTCCATGACGAGCGAGCCGCCGCGCCGGAGTTCCTCTTTCAAAAGATACGGCGCCGTGCCCGGCTCGTCCGACTTCAAAGAGTTCGAGCAGACGATTTCGGCCAGATGTTCCGTCCGGTGCGCGGGCGTCTGCCGGACGGGGCGCATCTCGCACAGACGCACGCGAGCGCCCGCTTGCGCGGCCTGCCACGCGGCCTCGGCCCCGGCGAGTCCGCCTCCGATGACGACGACTTCTTTCATAAACAGAACGACGGGCGACAAGTCAGAAGGTTGATTCTAACTTGCCGCCCGCCGCTTGTCATTCGACGCTCTCGACGCACACAGCGGCTTTCTCAATTCCCCGCCATGACTGAGTCCGGCTCGAAGACTTTCGCCCGCGACCAACTCCCGCGCTTGATCGAGCAGTGGGAATTGACATAATCACTATTATCGAGCTTGCTATCCAACGATGTTGCTCAACAAGTCATTCGATCGGAGCGCGAGTAGCGCGGCTTTCATGCGCGCGGCTTGGATGCCTCCGCAGTTGTGTGCGCGCCCGGTCAATTTCAGCGTTATGTTGCTTCGCCCTGCGCTGTCTTGACTACAAAACAACCGCGTAATTACAATGTAGCCATGAGAACGCGAATCGTAAAGATCGGCAATTCGCAAGGCATCCGCATCCCGAAGTTACTTTTGGAACGCAGCAATCTTGCCGAAGAGGTGGAGCTGGAAGCAGAGGATAATCGGATCATAATCCGCTCGACGAAGCAGCCTCGACAGGATTGGGAGCGTGCGTTCCGCGCGATGGCAGAACGCGGCGATGATTCATTGCTCGATAACATCACCCCTGCTCAAAATCAGTGGGCTGAGGATGAGTGGCAATGGTAGTCAAACGCTTTGATATTTATCTCATCAATCTCGATCCCACCATCGGCGGCGAAATACAAAAGACTCGTCCTTGCCTTGTCGTATCGCCGGACGAAATGAACCGCTTCATTAAGACCGTTATCGTCGCTCCGATGACGACGAAGGGCACAGCTTACCCGTCAAGAGTGTCCTGCAAATTTCAGAGAAAGCAAGGGCAGGTCGTGCTCGACCAGATTCGCACGGTGGATAAGACACGCCTAGTCAGGAGGCTCGGTAAAGTCGGTCAGCAAACACAAGCGGAAGTCTTGTCTGTCTTAAGCGAAATGTTTGCCCCGTAGGCGCAATAAAATAAAAAGGCGGCTTGAATGTCAAAGAACTAGCGGCTCATAAGCCGGGAAGTACAGTCAATGAAACAACATAGATGTTCCGACAAAGTAGGAGATGGAAAAGGCAGAGCATCTCGGCTAAAGTTAATGTGTGAAAATCAACTGCCTTAAATGACACGCTGCCGCCCCAACCGCTAGGCAGCTCCTCTTATTGAAAAGTATGAAAAGGGTATCCGACCTCAAACTTATCACAACCTTTGCCCTGCTCACTTTCCTGCTGACGGCGGCGGTGATCCTCGCGTGGGAGCAATTCCTGCTCCCGCCTTTCTATTCGTGGGTGGACGCGCGCTATCCCGGCGAGGCGCACGTGCGGACGCGCTGGAACATCCAGCAGCGGGTCGAACACGTCTTCATCTCAATCGCGGTCGACGTTGTGGTCGTGACGCTGCTGCTCTACATAGTACGGGGACAGCAGCACAGGCTGGTGGAGAGCGAAGGACGCTACCGGGCGCTCTTCGAGCACGCTGGCGAAGGAATCGGCATCATCACTGCCGCCGAACGGCGGTTTGTCGAAGTCAACCACCAGTTCGCGTGCATCTTCGGGCTGGAGTCGTCGGAACTGGTCGGACAAGACCTCAAGCAGTTGCGGTGCGAGAGCGCCGGCGGTCTGAACACCAATGCCATCGAGGAGTTGATTGACAGCGCACCATCCGGTGAGCGCGAGTTGATCGTCCGGACGGGGGGGCAGGATGAACTCCCTGCGCTCGTATCGTTCGATACTCTGGACATCGGGGGCCAGAGGCTGGTGATCCTGATCGTGCGCGACCTCTCGGAGCGGAAGCGCCTCGCCCGCGAGAAGGAGGCCATCCAGTTGCAACTGCTCCAGTCTTCGAAACTCGCTTCCGTGGGCGAACTGTCGGCGGGCATCGCCCACGAAATCAACAACCCCGTCAACGGGATCATCAACCTCGCCCAGTTGCTGAAGGATGAGGAGACGGCTCTGACGGCTGAAGGGCGGCGGATGCTGGACGGGATCATCGAAGAGGGAGAGCGGATCACAAAAATCGTGCGCGACCTGTTGACTTTCGCGCGGCGCGACGCGCCCGAATTGGCGAACGTCAACATCGGCGAGACGATCTCCACTTCCGTTGCGCTGTTCGGTCGCCAGTTGCACAACAACGCCATCTCGGTCGAAGTGCGGGTGGATGACGATCTGCCCCCCGTGCGCGCCGACGGCTCGCGCCTCCGGCAAGTCGTCGTCAACATGATCAGCAACGCACACTACGCGCTGAGAGCGAAAGCCGCCGGCGACAGGGTGTTCCGCATCAGCGCCCGCACCATCAAGAAGGCGAGTCGCCGGTTCGTTCTGCTCGAGTTCTTCGACAACGGAGTCGGCATCCGGCAGCAGGACGTGGAAAAAATCTTCGACCCGTTTTTCACCACCCGGCGGGACGACGGCGGCACCGGGCTTGGTCTCAGTGTAAGCTTTGGCATCGTCCGCGAATGCGGTGGCACGCTCTCGGTCGAAAGCGTAGAGCAGGGCTACACGCGATTCTCAGTCGAACTTCCGGCGGCGCGTTGAGGGGGACACATGCGGAGAGTGCTGGTGGTGGACGACGAGCCGAACATCCGCTGGACGATGTCGGAATTTCTGCGCCGCGAGGGGTACGAGGCGGCGGCGGCGGCAGACTACGACGACGCGCTCAACGTCCACGACAGCGGCGCGTTCTCAGCCGCCGTCGTGGACATCATCCTGCCGCATCGGGGCGGCGTCGAGTTGTTGGAAGAATTACAGCGGCGGGATCCGGCGCTGCCGGTCATCATGATGACGGGGGAGCCGAACATCGCGCGACTCCCCGAGATCGTGCGCGCGGGCGCTTACGACTTCCTGACTAAACCGGTGACGAAGGAGATGTTGCTGAAGGCGGTCGCGCGCGCCGTCGAGAAAAAGGCGCTCGACGAAACTCGGCGGGAACTCGAAGACGCCCTCTCCCGCCACGCACTGGAGCTTGAGGAACGCATCGCCGAGCGCACCGCCGAGCTGGCCTCCGCCCGCAACTTCCTCAACGCCGCGTTCGATAGCGCGACAGATTACGCCATTGTGACCCTCGACGAACAATCGCGGGTCACTCTGTTCAACCGCGGGGCCGAGATAATCTTCGGCTACGAGGCCGTTCAGGTCACTGGTCTCTCATTCCGGCGGTTGCTCGCCGAGGACGAACACTTCCCGCAGGGCAACGCCCTTCCGTCCCGCGAGGAGCGGGCGGCGCCGGACACCGTCAGCGGATATAAAGTCCGCGCGCGCCGCGCGAGCGGCGAATGTTTCACCGCATCGCTGGCGATCACGCCGATTCGTGCTTCCGCCGGCCAGCACGCGGCGGGGCAGCTGGCGATCATCAAAGACCTCAGCTCGGAAGAGAAACGAGCCGCCGAGCTGGCCGCCATGCAGGCACGCTTGTCGCATAATGAAAAGATCGCGGCCCTCGGACAGATGGCCGCGCAGGTGGCCCATGAGGTGAGAAACCCTCTGGCCGGGATGCGCCTGTACGTCCTGCACCTGAGAGAGCGTGTGGCCGACCAGTTGTCCCCGGACGATCTGACGCTCATCGACAAGATCATCAGCGGGGTTGATCGGCTGGCGGGCACCGCCGACCAGATACTGAACTTCGCCAGGCCGCATCGCCTGTCACCCTGCCCGGTCAACGTCGTCCGGGTAATGCGCGACCTCCTCGAACTGTTGGAGCCGCACGCCGCCGCCGCGCGCGTCAGGGTCACGCTCGTTTGCGCCGCGCCGAAAATCGTCGCCGTGCTCGACGAGGTCTTATTTCACGCAGCTCTCTTCAACCTCGCGCTCAACTCCATTCAAGCCATGTCCGGCGACGAAGCGGCGGGCGGCGGGGAGCTGTCCATCTCGGTCGGCGAAGCGCGGGGGGGGCTGCACATCGTCATCGCCGACACGGGGCGCGGCATGACCGCCGAGCAGATCGGGAGAGCTTTTGATCTCTTCTACACGACCAGCGGCACGGGACTCGGACTCGGAATGCCTTTCGCCAAAAAGGTCATCGAGCAACATCGCGGGTCAATCGCCGTCGAGAGCGCGCCCGGCAAAGGAACTCGCGTCGAGATCGAACTGCCGAACGAGGGGGTGATGTCAGGTGGAGGCTAAAGATAAAGTCCTTGTCGTTGATGACGAGAGCAGCGTCACCGACGCCCTTGATTTGATTTTCAGCAGGCGCGGTTACGAGGTGAAGACCGCGCCCAGCTTTGCCGCCTCGCGGGTGCTGCTGGCGAAGCACTCTTTCCGCCTCGTACTCGTTGACCTGCGGCTGCCGGACGCGAACGGCATTGACCTGATCGAGCACGTCAAGACCGTCAGCCCCGAGACGGAAGTGATCCTGATCACCGCGCACGGCTCTCTCGACTTGGCGATTGAGGCGATCAAGCGGGGCGCCTACTACTATCTGGAAAAACCGTTCACGCCCGAGCAGGTGTTGACGCTCGCCGAACGGGCGCGGCAGTACGCGGTCATCAGACGCGAGAACCAGATGTTGCGGCGCACGCTGGGCAGCGAGGGTGAGTTTGCCGGCATCTCCGGGCGCGACCCGAAGATGCGGCGCATCTACGACACCATCCGGGCCACCGCCCCATCTGATGCGTCCGTGCTAGTCGAGGGCGAGTCGGGGACTGGCAAGGAATTGATCGCCACCGCCTTCCACCTGCACAGCCACCGCGCGGAAAAGCCTTTCATCCGCATCAACTGCGCCGCGATTCCGCGCGACCTGATGGAGTCCGAGATGTTCGGCTACCGCCGCGGCGCGTTCACCGGGGCCGACCGCGACAAGCGCGGGCTGATCGAAGCGGCGGCAGACGGCACGCTGCTGCTCGACGAGATCGCGGAGATGCCGACTCACCTCCAGACCAAGCTGCTCCGCGTGCTTCAGGAGCGACGCCTGCGTCGGCTCGGCGACGAGCAGGAGGTCGAGGTGAATTTCCGCCTTATCTCCGCCACGAATCGTGACACTTCGCAGGCGGTTAAAGAGGGCTTGTTGCGGACGGACTTGTACTTCCGTATCAGCACCATCAAGATTAAGGTGTCGCCGTTGCGTGAACGGCCTGACGACCTGCCCCTCCTGGCCGAGCGTTTTCTCACGCGCTACACCGAAAAATACCACCGGCCAGTGCGTGTTATCTCGCCGGCGGCTTACGCGACTCTGGCCCGCTACGACTGGCCCGGCAACGTCCGCGAACTCGAAGGGGTCATCGAGCATGCGGTGCTTCTCTGCCGGGGCGCTGAGATCACACCGGGGGACTTGCCCGAGCACGTTCAGGAGGAGCTATCGGATGATGCGGCCCGCTGCGTCATCCCTTCTTTCATGACGCTCGAAGAGATCGAGCGCGACGCCATCCGGCAGACACTCGAACGAACCGACGGCAACATCAAGAAAGCCGCGCGCATCCTCAACGTGCATCGCCCGACCCTCTATCGCAAACTGAAGAAAATGCGTGCCACCGCCGGCGCTCAAAGCCCCGCCGAGGCGTCTCCCTCGTCCGTCGCTGACGACGAGGATGAGTAATTCAGATCATCTTAACAGCCCGTTCAACGGCCTGAGAGCGTGTCCAAAAAGCCATGTGCCGAAGCTCCGTGAGGAGCGGAATGTTTATAGCCCATCGCGTGACACGAGGTCGCTGAAGCTCCGTGAGGAGCGACATGGTAGGCGCTGCCGCCCCTCCGGGGCTTGAAAGAA
>JBGTBQ010000196.1:0-4661 GCA_041749275.1 Pyrinomonadaceae bacterium
GGCGGCGAGAGCGACGAGCGCTTCGGCCCGCTGCCGTTCCTCGGCGCCGGCGCCCGCGCCGAGATGCGCGCTGACGCCCCGCGCTTCACCCGCGCCTTCGACCGTCTCCCACTTGCCCGTGAGGAAGAAGGGTTGACCGTTGAGCGGCTGCTCGAAGGAGCCGTTGGCGCCTGATTTACCAGCGGAGATGACGGCTTCACCCGACGCCCCGTTATACGTGAAACGGTAGGGCGCGTAATCTGCTCCGCGCGGCGCGAGAATCGTGTTCGGCGTCGGATACCAGAACGAGAGCGGGAGAAACTGCGCGCCCTCGGACGAGACGGAAGCAATGCCGGAGTTGTCGCCCATAGGCAGACGATACTCGACCGTGACGCTCGTCGTCTCGCCCGGCGCGACTAGGGCTGGAAGGCTCAAGGTCGAGACGAGCAGGTTCATCCGCTCGTCCTTACGCGAACGGACGCTCGCCGTCGCATCGCCCGCTTTCGCGGAGATGATCTCGGCGCCGGAGTTTAGACGCACGGTTAACTCGCGCCCGGCGGCCCCGCCGACGTTTCGCGCGTTGATGACGGCGCGGCCCGTCAGCACACGCTCGCCGCCGGACACACCACCGACGCCCGCCATCAAGTCGTAGCGCAAGACCTGCCACGCGGCGCGCGGCTCGACCTGTTGCCGCGCGTAAATGGAGGTCTGTGTTAAGAGCAGGAAGACGGCGAAAAGAATGTTTGATTTATTAATTGAGAATCGCATTTCGTAAACAAATCGCCCGAACCGTTCCGGGCCTCTCTAAACTTTGATGAGTGCGTCGCGGCGGATCAGTTCGTGGATGTCGCGCAGACTGCCGAGGAGCGGGGCCATGCGCGCGAGCGGCAAAGCGTTCGGGCCATCCGAAAGGGCGCGCGCGGGGTTGTCATGGACTTCCATAAAGACGGCGTCAACACCGCAGGCCACACCAGCCCGCGCGAGCGGTTCGATGTACTCGGACTGGCCGCCCGTTGCATGTCCGAGGCCGCCCGGCAGTTGCAGGCTGTGCGTCACGTCGAAGACAACCGGGGCGCCGAAAGACCTCATAATCGGGAACGAACGCATGTCCACGACGAGGTTGTGATAGCCAAACGTCGCGCCGCGCTCCGTCAGAAGTAGTTTCTCGCAACCGGCGGAGCGCATCTTCTTCACGATGTTGCGCGCGTCGGAGGGAGCGAGGAACTGCCCCTTTTTGACGTTGACGGCGCGGCCTGTCTGAGCCGCCGCGACGAGCAAGTCTGTCTGGCGACAAAGAAAGGCCGGGATTTGCAGCACGTCGGCCACTTCCGCCGCCGCTTCAACTTGAGAAACATCGTGCACGTCGGTCAGGACGGGTAAACCCAACTCTTCCCGAACGGCGCGGAGCGCGTCGAGCGCCGCCCGCGCGCCGATGCCGCGGAACGACTCGTGCGACGAGCGGTTGGCCTTGTCGTAGGAAGCTTTGAAGACGTAATCGAGACCCGCATCGTGCGCCCGCCGCGAGCATTCGCGCGCCATCATCAATGCGTGCTCCGGAGTTTCGACCACGCAGGGGCCGGCGATAATCGTCAGACTACCGTCGCCAAAGATCGCGTTGCCGACATGGAAAGGTTCGATGACGGTTTGTTCGCTATTTTCATTCATGGTTCTGGATCAGTTCAACTCGCTTCGCGGCAATCTCTATCTCCGGTGCGCGACACGGCAACGCCGCGCTCACTTACCGCGCCTCCGTCCCTTCGCGCGCCGCGCGGCGTCGTAAATTTCTGAGTGTGTTCTCGACCAGTTTCCGGTTGCCGTCGCGCGGCGCCTGCCGCAAAAAAATTTCGTACTCGTGGATCGCTTCCGCCGGGCGATCCGTCGTCTCGTAAAGATGGCCGAGGTTGTAGTGCGCGTAAGCAAAGTCGCCGCCGCGCAAGCTAATCGCCTCTTTCATCGCCACCTCGGCATTGGCGTAATCCTTCTGCTCGGCGAGCGCGACGCCGAGGACGTGATGTGCGTCCGGGTCGCGTCCGCCGGTTTGCTCAATCGCCTTGCGGAGCGCCGAGACCGCCTCCGGTCTTCGTTCGGGGATGGCGCGCAGAATATTTCCGATCTGGAAGTACGCGTCCGGGTAGTTGCCGCCGCGACTTTTGATGGCGTCGTAATAAGCGGCGACGGCTTTCTCCCAGTCGCCTTGCTGCTGAAGCGCGAAGCCGAGGTTGTAGTGCGCCGTCGGGTAGTTGCCGCCCTTCTGCTTGATCGCCGTGCGGAACTCCTGAGCAGCGTCCCCGAACTGTCCCTTCATCATCAACGCGCGCCCCAGACGGTTGTACGCGCTGGGAAACTCGGGCTGCAACTCGACGGCGCGGCGGAAGTCGCGCACCGCCGCGTCGTAGCTGCGGATCGAGAAGAAGTAAGTGCCGTTCTCATAGAACTCGGCGGCGGTCTTCGGTTCCGGGTACGCAGAGCCGCGCGGCGCTGTTTCCGTCTGCGCGATGGAGCGCCCAATGGCTTCGTCGCCCTCGCTTGCCGGCAACGACGCGCCGGCGCTGGCGGGCGTTCGCATAGCACGCCAAGCGGCATAGCCTCCGCTGATAAGGAGGAGCGCGAGCACGACAGCCGCGACGAGGACAGGCGGCTGTTTAAGCCACGACGCCCATGCCTGCCCCGCGCGCCGGGAAAAGAGAACAGCGTTTGCCGGTTGATCCGCCGCACCCGCCCTTGACGTTTTGCCGGTCGCGGAAAGCGCCGCCGCTTGTGGCGCAGGCCCTCCGCCGGTTTGAATCGTTTCTCCACCGGCAGTGTCGGAGAAGTCTGACTCGCCGGTCACTTGCCCGGCCCGGCCCGTCACGTGCGCGGCGCGGTTGCGGCGCATGAGTTCGATGTCAAGGACAAGCCGTCCCGAAGACGTTGTCGTTCCCGCCTCGCGCAGCATTGTGACAGTGGGCGCGCTAAATCCATCGGCGTGTTCAAGGCCGAGTCGCTCGGCGACCGCGTACAGTTCGCGCCTGAAGACTCCCGCGTCCGACGGGCGGTCGTCCGGTTTTTTTTCGAGTGCGTGCAACACGACTTCTTCGAGCGCGGGCGGGATCGAGGTGACCAACTCACGCGGCGGTCGGGGCTTCTCGGATGAGTGCTTGAGCGCGAGCGAGAGCGGCGTCGCGCCGGTGAAAGGCGTCTGCCCCGTCAGCAGCTCGTAGAGAATGACGCCCATGCTGTACACGTCGGATGCGGGTGTGAGCGGCGCGCTTTCGCATTGCTCCGGCGACATGTATCGCGGGGTGCCGATCATAACGCCCGCGCCCGTCAACGTGTCATGCGGGTTGCCGCCTTCGATCGCGGCGAGCTTGGCGATGCCGAAATCGAGCACCTTGACGCGAAAGCTGCTCCCGGAAATAGAGACGATGATGTTGTCGGGCTTGATGTCGCGGTGGATGATTGACTGGCGGTGCGCCTCGTCAATCGCGGCGCACGACTGTCGCAAGACCTCAGCCGCCGCCGACGGCATGAGCGGCCCCTGCTCGCGGATAATCTGGCGGAGGCTCTGGCCTTCGACCAGTTCCATGACGAGATAGACGAGGCCGTCGTCGGTTACGCCGAAGTCGTAAATCTGGACGGCGTTCTGATGTTTGAGACGCGCGGCGGCCTGCGCCTCGCGGCGGAAGCGCTCGGTCGCGGTGGCGTCGGCGACGTGTTCGGGATGGAGTATCTTGATCGCAACCGTGTCGCCGATCATCAGACGCTCGGCACGATAGACCGTGCCCATCCCGCCCGCCGCGATCTTGTCGCCGAGACGATACTTGTCTTCGATGGTGCGCCCCGCCAAAACGGTCTGCGGCGGCGGCGGCGGCAGCAACGTCGATGCTGATGATGCGGCGGCGGGTTGCTGTGCCGACTCGAAAGATACGGGCGACGGCTGGACAGCGACGGCGGAGAGCGTACCGGTGGCCGACACTTCCGCGCCACAGCCCGCGCAGAAACGCGCGCCACCGTTGAGCGCGCCGCCGCACCTGACACAGTAAGCGTTCATCTCTTGTACCTCATGACGGCGACGGAGAAAGTCGCCGCGTTTTGGTTGGGTGACGTGCCGGTTGCGTTCAATGCGCACGCAAAAGTCTCTGGAGCATTTCAAGATAAGCCCGCCCCGCCTGAGATATTTCTTTGTCGAAGCTGAAAAAGTTGAACTCCTGTTTCTTGCCGCGCGCGTCGGCGACTTTGGCGCCGAGATAAACGGCGACATTTTTTTTGAGTTGCAGACCGATGACTTGCACCTGCGCGTAAGCGACTTTGAAGTTTTCGGCGGCGACCTGCCGGCCACGATATTCGACCTCGTTTTTGCCGAAATGGAGAAAGCCCTCGCAGGCATCGTGGCCTTTGATCAGGTCGAAGCTTTCGCGCGCGTGGCGACGCACCGGGAGGACGATGGTTTCGCCGCCCGCGAGAGCTTGCGCGAGATGCGGTTCGGCGTTCGCGTATTCCTGCCGCGCGACGTGCGTGAGTCCGGCGAGACGGTGCGCGGCGGGCGCGCCCGCCTCTTTTTCAAAAACGTAGCCGCAGAGCATGAGCACGGTTTCGTAGGCGCGCTGGTTGAAAGCGGCTTCGGCCTGCGCGGTCAACTCGGCGGGCGCGAGGCGTTCGAGCGTGACCGTTCTTTTCAACGTCTCGCCCGGCGCGGTCGTCAG
>JBGTBQ010000197.1:0-3798 GCA_041749275.1 Pyrinomonadaceae bacterium
CACATCAACCGCTTCGGGAAGTACACGCTCAATCTGGAGCGGGCGACGCCGGCACCGGATTACAATCTGACGTTCAAAGCCGCCCATGTATAAAGACCCGGAGCAAATGGCCCATTTTCCGGCGAATCGTTGTCGTCTACCTAATATCGCCGTCCGCTCAGGCCGCCCGGAATATTTTAACCTCTTTGCTAATCCTGCTCTCAAGCTCGGCCTGCGCCACTTCCAGCTCGTAGCGCGCCTGCATCCGCACCCACACCCCGGCGCTCGTCCCGAAGTACCTGGCGAGCCGCAGCGCCGTGTCGGCCGAGACGCCGCGCCGGCCCTTAACGATCTGGTGAATGCGCAGCGCGGGCACGCCGAGGTCCTTCGCCACGCGGTAAGGCGTCAGGCCGTTCGGCTTCATGAAGTCTTCCAGCAGGACCTCGCCCGGATGAACGGGCGGTAACCTCTTCATCTCGTGTGACCTCCGTCAGTGGTAGTCGGCTATCTCGACGTTCTCCGCCCGGTTATCCTTCCAATCGAAACAGATGCGCCACTGGTCGTTAATCCGAATGCTGTACTGCCCACTCCGATCCCCCTTTAACTTCTCGAGCCGGTTGCCAGGCGGCGCGAGTAAGTCCTGGAGATTCTCGGCGTCGTCCAGGTAGATAAGTTTGCGCCGGGCGACCCGCTGAATGTCGCGCGGCAATTTCTTCGACGGGACGCCGCCGTGAATCTTCCGCGTCTCCTCGTCGGCGAACGACCCGATCATGTGCACATAGTATCACTTGGCGATAATATCGCCAAGCAGTATCGTTTGGCGGTCAATGTATGCGCCGGCGATTTACGGGATGGCCCTTGAGCACAATGAGAGTTAAATCTGATTCCTGATACGGCATGTGGTGGAGAAAGTAATCCATAGACTCTTTCTCCTCTTTGGGCATTTGCTAAAGTTGTCTACATCTTTCTTCAAGTTCGGCCTTTTCATCTTCTGACAACTCTCCAGAGGTAATCGCTTCTCTCATCAACGCAATTAGCTCATCCAGTGATTTTGGTTCTCCCGTTGTGAGGCCGCGACAAAGTGTTATGCTTGCAAGCACTTGTTGCTATAAATAAGGGCAAAAATCGAAGAAGGGGTGGGAGCATGAAGCCAGTAATACCAGACGCTTTGGTCGGTCACGTCGCGCAACAAAACTCTATCGCCTTCGTCGGTGCCGGTCTATCGGCGGGTCTGGGACTACCGGGCTGGCCGCAACTCATCCGTCAAATGATTGACTGGTGTGATGGCCAGGGCATCAGCCTGCCCAAGAAGGCGGACATCGAATATCTCCTTGACGAGAAGAAGGATTTGCTGGCCGCGGCGAATGCGTTGCACGCGGAGATGGGCGACGACAAATACCGTCAGTTTCTATCGGAGGTGTTCCTACGGCCCGACCTGGAGCCGACGGAAGTGCATGAGATCCTAGCGAAGATTCCATTCGTCGCAGTCGCGACTACCAACTACGACTCGCTCGTCGAAGATGGCTACAGGAAGATTCATCCGGGTCAAGCGTTCGAGGTCTTTGCCCACGACGACCACGAGCAACTGGGGACGGCTCTAAACGCCAAAAGATACTTCGTCCTCAAGGCACACGGCACCGTCGAACGCCCTGAAACTATCATCCTAGACTCTAAGGATTACCGCAGACTTTTTTTTAAGAGCGAAGGCTACCGCACATTCCTGCGCGCGATGTTCCTTCAGAGGACCGTGCTCTTCCTCGGCTTCAGCATGACTGACCCGGAGCTGCTGTTTCTGCTGAAAGAGCTGAGGGCGATTTTCGACGGCCACACCCCTACTCACTACGCGCTCATGGAAGTAAGCCAAACGAGGCAGATTGAGTGGGAACAATTCGAGGAAGAGCACGGGGTCAAAATCATCCCTTACATTCGCTCGGCCGACGACCACCCCGAAGTCAAGTCATTCCTTACTGAATTAAGTGAGAAAGTCACACAGAACGCCATCTGGTATCAGATAGAGGAGGTGCGAAAAGCCGCCAAGGATGATGACCCGCATTATCAAGTAGTTTTTACTACCGAGGGCGAACTCATCCTCAAAGAAAGATATGAGGGGGCTGCCGAGAAGCATCCGCTTAAGCATACTCTCACTGTAAAAGGTGAAGGTAAGAAAGCTATCGAACGAACGCTGGCGACCGGAGAACCCTTAAACATCAATGCTGAGGACATCGTCGACGTCACCGTTCCCGACATCATCAGGCGCTATATAAACATCACCGGGCACCTCGGGATCAGTTCAGGAGTCGCCCGTGGAGACATGAAGCGCATCGTCAAAGTCACAATCGAGTGCGCGGACGGCGAAACGGCATCACTGGATAACATTATCCTCGAAGACATCCAGAGCGGGAACAAGCAGGCGATCCTTAGTAACGAGAAACAGGACGTCCCCTGGAAATTCCGCCTGGTCATTTTAGCTGACGAGGAGGAGCAGCCCCTCCAATACACCTTTAATGACGTCGGCCTGCCGGTTAAGCGGGCCCTCGACGGGTTACGGTTCAGCTGGGCGCTGGCGAAGGGCGGCTTCTTACGCTTCGAGAACGTGGAGACCGGCGAGCAATTCGCCCACGCCGACATCGCACCCGGCGTCATGCCTCCGCCGGAGCCGTTGCTGATCAGAATTCTGGAGGCTCTCGAGGTCATCCAGAAAAAGACGCACCTGCGTTTCACTTCGCCGCAAGATGTCCCGGAGGAGATGGTCAAAAACATCTTCTCCGTTCACCAGATAGTCGAAACAGGCCGCATCGAATTCGAGCCGCCGTACCGTCAAGGGGCTACCCTCGAGGAGGCTAAAGACACACTGGAGCGTTTTTCAAAAGAAGGCGTCACGGCCTCGTTTATGCAGTACGCGGACGACTGGGTGTTCATCGTCCTCGGCCAGCACGTTTCTTTAGGCCCCGTGATGGTCACCTGCGAAAAGATGAACATCACCCCTGACGATTTAGAGGTTTTGAGGAAAGCCATCGAGAGCAGCACGGCCGACGCGGTGATAGAAATCCGAATGAGCCCGGTCGGCGGCCTGAAGATCGAGGCTCATCTCCCCAACTGGCTGCCGGCTGAGGAGGGAGAGAAAATTCGTAATCATCCGTTCGCGAGAATGACCTCGCTCAATCACCTCATAACCTTGCTCTTTGAATCGTCACAGACGGACGGTGGCACTCTCGACGTCGAAGGGTTTGTGGCCCTGCTCGACGACGCTAAGGGTCAGACGTCAGACCATGGCGTCCCGCTCAGCCCGTTAAGCACCGCCACCCCGGTGGAACTGGCTACGGCACTTGAGCCTGTGGTGGCCGGATTGCAACCCGATGAGAGACTGAAGCTTGCTGAGAGCTTATTCGGCGGTGGGTGGCTGCCGTCCGCCGAAGCGGCGCGTCTGGGCGGAGTTGGCGAAACGACTTTTATGAATGAGCAAAATAAACAGGGAAGGGACGATAAAGCTCGGGGTGCCGGGTCCGACACTTAGCGCCGTTAGTGCAGCGCACTCTTAGCTCGCGGGAGATGAGATATCAGTCTTTCTCTGGAAGGCCCTAAAGGGCTCGCGCTGATTCCTAAGGAGTGAATTGCCGCGATCATGCTCATGTTTATAGGAAAATGATAAACAGGAGTCCTATGTGCCTCATTGCATTTACAATACTGTGGACAACTTTTGACAGAAAAGCCAACTTCCATTTAGATGTGTGTGACCAAACATACAACCAAAGGAAGTTGGCTGATGACCGTAGTCACACAGATACTAAACCAGATGCCTGAGATTGCTAAACCTCAACG
>JBGTBQ010000198.1:0-8961 GCA_041749275.1 Pyrinomonadaceae bacterium
GGCCGAGGCGCGGCAGTCGCTCGGCGATTTCTGGTGGGCGCGGCGCGACTCGCACAACTGGGGCGCGGCGTGGCCTCACTACCAGCAGGCGCTCGACTGGTGGGCCGGCGCGCGCGAGGTCGAGACGGCGCGCGCGCGTTATCTGAAGATCGTGAGGTCAATCGCCTCGCCCGCTCACGCCGACGGTTACTACTACTACACCTATTACGGCAACGTGCTGCCGGTCGAGGTTCTCGACAACATCCTCAAGATCGCCGCGAGCGACGGCGACCGCGCGCACGCACACTACCTGCTGGCGATGACCTTGCGGATGCAGAGCGACTATGAACAGCGTCTGCGCGTGGCCGAGGAGTTCGAGGCCGCGCTCGCCGCGGGCAAGGGCGTGGACTGGTACGACGATGCGCTCTACTTCTACGCCGAGTGGATGGCGAGCGGCGGGCGGCTCCGCCGGCTCGCCAACGGCCAGTGGCAGCCGGAGCCGGATTTCGTCAAGTCGCTCGCGCTCTTCCGCCGCCTGCTCGAAGAGTTCAAGAAGGGCGAGACGCGCTACTACGATCAGGCCCAGCAGCAGATCGAGAACATCACGAGGCCGAGCATTGCCGTGAGCGCGACGAATATCTTCCTGCCCGATTCGGAGATTCAGACCTATCTCAACTGGCGCAACTTGAAACGCATTGACTTCGCGCTCTACCGCGTCGAGTTGCCGCGCGATGTCGAGTTCCCGAAGGGCGACGCGGGCGCCGGCGCGTGGGTGCGGCAGATCAACGTGGCGGGCCGTGAGCGGGTGCGTTCGTGGTCGAAGGAGACCGCGGATCGAGGCGAGCACGCGCCCGGACAGGAAATGATGCGGCTCGATGGCCGGCTCGCCCCCGGCGCGTATCTGCTCGAAGCCGTCGGCGACGGCGGCGCGGCGCGTGCGCGCGACGTGCTGCTCGTCACGGATGCGACGCTCGTCGTCAAGACCTCCAGCAAGCGCGCGCTCGTCTACTTCTGCCATGCCGTGACGGGCGCGCCGCTCTCCGGCGCGAACGTCAAACTTTGGCAGAGAGTTTACGAGAATCAGAACTGGGTCTGGCACGCGCGTTCCGCCGAGACCGACGCGGACGGCCTCGCGCGTTTCGACCTCGCGGCGCACGAACGACATTACTCGGAGCTGTTCGTCAGCGCGGCGCGGCTCGAACGGCAGGCTTTCAGCGTCGGCGCCGGCGCCTACTACCGTTCGGATGAACCGGCGTGGCGTGTCTACGCCTTCACGGACCGCCCGGCCTACCGCCCGCGCGAGACGGCGCAGTGGAAGTTCATCGCGCGCCGCTACGCGGAGGGCGTCTACACGACCCCCGCGCGCGAGGAGATTGAATACGAGATCGCCGACCCGCGCGGCGTGAAGGTCGCCGAAGGCAAGGCCGCGCTCAACGCCTTTGGCAGCGCGTGGGGTTCGCTCGCGTTGACGGAGAACATGCCGCTCGGCGAGTACCGCGTCACCTTCTGGGACAAGGGGCGGCAGCACGGCATCGGCACGGCCACGCTCTTCCGGCTCGAAGAGTACAAGCTGCCGGAATTCAAAGTGAGCGTCAGCACGCCCGAAGAGAACGGGCGCAAAAAAGCCTTCCGCCTCGGCGACAAGATCGAGGTCAAGATTCGCGCCGACTACTACTTCGGCGGCCCCGTCACGGGCGGCACGGTCGAGGTGTTGGTCTATCAGAACCCCTTTCATCACCAGTGGAGTCCATCGCGCGACTATCCGTGGTACTACGAAGACTTCTCGCCGTCGCGCTCTTACTCCGGCGGCGGCCAGATCATCAAACGAGAGAAGCTGAAAGTAAGCCCCGACGGGACGGCCACGCTTCGTTTCGACACGCCGCGCTTCGGACAGCAGGATTTCGAGTACCGTGTCGAGGCGCGCGTCAGCGACTCGTCGCGCCGCGAAGTCGTGGTGAGCGAGACGGTGCGCGTTACGCGCCAGCGCTACTACGTCTACCCGCGCCCGGCGCACAACATCTATCGCCCGCAAGACAAAGTGCGCGTCGAGACCAACGTGCTCGACGCCAACAACCAACCGGTCGTCGCCGAAGGGCGCATGACGGTCACGCGCGACTACTGGCGCGAGGTCTGGCTCGACCCGCAAGGCAAGGAGGTGACGGGCGAAGAACTGCGCCGACGGCGCGTGCGCCAACGCGACGCGACCGCCGGAGATGTGTTGAAGGGTTGGCGCTTGAAGTCGCGCGGCTACGAGCACGAAGAGGTGCTCACCGAGACCGTCAAGAGCGACGCCGAAGGGCGGGCCGAACTCGTCTTCACGCCCGCGCGCGAGGGCTACTATCGTATCGCGTGGACGAGCCGCGACGGCGCGTCCGAGATCAAGTCCGAGACTTACGTGTGGGTGGCGACCGGCGCGACAAACGACCTCGGCTATCGCCACGGCGGGCTGCAACTGATCGTTGACGCCGACACGTTCGAGGCGGGCCGCACGACGCCCGTCATGATCGTCACGCCCGCGAGCGGCGCCTACGTGCTCTTCGGCGTCGAGGGCGAAGACTTGGATAATTACCGCCTCATCCGCATGACGGGCACGGCGAAGCTCGTCGAGTTGTCCATCGAAGAGAAACACGTCCCGAACATCTTTCTCGGCGCGGCGATGGTTGGCGACGAGCAGCTCTTCGTGGACACCAAACAGGTCATCGTCCCGCCCGCGAAGCAGTTCCTCAACGTCGAGGTCAAGTCTGACCGCGAACAATATCAGCCGCGCGAAGAGGGCACGCTCACCGTCACGACGCGCGACCACGAGGGTCGTCCCGTCGCGGCGGAAGTCGCGCTCGGTCTCGTTGATGAATCGGTCTTCTACATCCAGCAAGACCTCGGCGGCGACCCGCGCCAGTTCTACTACGGCACGAAGCGCGGGCAGCACGTCCAGACCGTCAGCACCTTTCAGCAGAAACCTTATGCGAAGTTGGTGACGGGGGCGGGCCGGCAACTCGTCAACGAGAGGGATAAGGAGGAGGGGAGGAAGTTTAAGAACCTCGAAAGGGACGACCGTTTTGCGGATCGGAGGATGATCAGCGGCGCTAGCGGGACCATGGAAACATTGGTCTCCTCTGCCGATGCGACCATGGGAAATACATTTCAAAAGTCCGAAATATCCTCGCTCCCCGTCAACGGTCGCCGGGCGGAGAATCTCTCGCGCCTGACTCCGGGCGTCGCCGCGCCACAACAGCAGGAGCCGGCGGTACAGGTGCGGAGCGATTTTCGCGCGACCGCCGTCTGGCAGCCCGACGTGGTCACGAACGGCGAGGGCATCGCCACGGTGAAGGTGAAGTATCCGGACTCGCTGACCGGCTGGCAGGCGACGGCGCGCGCGGCGAGCGCCGGCAACCAGTTCGGCATCGGCTCGGCGGCCACGCGCACCAAGCAGCCGCTCATCGTGCGCTTGCAGGCTCCGCGCTTTTTTCTCGTCGGCGACCGGGTGACGCTCTCGGCGGTCGTCAACAACAATACCGACCTGCCCATGCGCGCCGCGCTCGAACTCGACGCCGAAGGTCTGCACGTCGCGCGCCTCACTTCCGACGGCAAGCCCGATGCGAAGGCGACTGACGCGGTCGCCATCGAGGCCAACGGCGAGGCGCGCGTGGACTGGCTCGTCGCGGTCGAACGCGCGGGCGCGGCGAAGATCAAAGTCGTCGCGCGCGGCGAGAAGTACGCCGACGCGACCGAGACGAGTTTCACCGTCTACGAGCACGGCGTCGAGAGGTTCGTCTCCAAATCCGGCAAGCTGCGCGGGGCGGAGGCGACCCTGCGGCTCGACCTCCCCGCCGCGCGCAAGCCCGACTCCACGCGGCTCACCGTGCGGGTCGCGCCGAGCATGGCCGTCACCATGCTCGACGCGCTGCCCTACCTGATTGACTATCCTTACGGCTGCACCGAGCAGACGATGAGCCGCTTTCTCCCGGCGGCGATCACCGCGAAGACGCTCAAAGACCTCGGCCTGTCGCCCGCTGAAGCGATGTCCAGAGCCTTCGGCGGCATCGAGCCGGAGAGCGCCGCGGCGACGCACCCGACGGGCAAACGCGGCCTCGAACAACTCGACGCCGCCGTCAAGCAGGGCCTCGAACGACTCTCTTCGATGCAGCATGAGGACGGCGGCTGGGGCTGGTGGAAAGAGGACGCCACCGACCACTTTATGACGGGATATGTCGTCTGGGGTCTCACGCTCGCGCGCGGCGCGGGGCTAACCGTCAAACCTGAAGTGTTGGAGAAGGCCGCGAGCTTCCTCGACAAAGAGATTGTCGAAGAGGAGAACAACTTAGACCGGCAGGCGTGGCTGCTCCACGCGCTCGCGGCCTATCAATCTTCGATCACCGACAAGGGCGACGAGGTCGCGGTGAGCGAGTTTCAGCGGAAGGCGTTCGACAATCTCTGGGTCAACCGCGAGAAGCTGAACGCCTACACCCGCGCGCTGCTCGCATTGAGCGCGCACTACTTCGGCGACCGGGAGCGGGCGCAGGTGCTCATCCGCAACCTTGAGAACGGCGCGCGGATAGACCGCGCGCCCGACACGTCGGTCGTCCAGCGCGGCGCGCAAAGTTCGGAGGCGACCACCATCGCCACCGCGCGTTGGGGCGAGGATGGTTTCTACTACCGCTGGTCGGACGGCGGCGTGGAGGCCACCTCGTTCGCGCTGCGCGCGCTGCTGCTGATAGACCCGCACAACAAACTCGTCGAACCCGTGACCAACTGGCTCGTCAAGAACCGGCGCGGCGCGCAGTGGAGCAACACGCGCGACACGGCCATCACCGTGCTCGCGCTGAACGACTATTTGCGCGTGAGCGGCGAGGCCAAACCCGATCTCGAATACGAGGTCGTCGTCAACGGCAGCTCCGTCATCACCAAAACGATAAACGCCGCCAACGCGCTCGCCGCGCCGGGCCGTTTCGACATCCCGCGCGAACTCGTCCGCGACGGCGCGAACGACATCCGCATCCGGCGCACGCGCGGGAGCGGCCCCCTCTATTTCGCCGCCGAGGCTGAGTTCTTCAGTCTCGAAGAGCCGATCAAAGCGGCGGGCAACGAACTCTTCGTGCGGCGCGAGTATTTCAAACTGGTGGGGCGTCCGACGCTGCTCAAGGGTTATGTCTATGACCGCGTGCCGCTCCGCGACGGCGAGCAGGTGATGAGCGGAGAGCGGATACAAGTCGTCGTCACGGTTGAGGCGAAGAATAACTACGAGTATCTGCTCTTTGAAGACCTCAAGCCCGCCGGCTTCGAAGCCGTCGAGGTGCGAAGCGGCGAATCGCTCGCCGCGCGAGAGTTGAAGTCGGGTGCCGTCGAACGCAAGTTCGGCGGCGGCGCGCTCGTCACACCGGCGTCGCTGCAACTCGCCGGCGCGGACGAGGCGGAAGATGTCCGGGCCGGCAACTATACGGGTCGCTCCGAGTTCGTCTACCGCGAACTGCGCGACCGTAAAGTCGCGCTCTTCGTCGGCGAACTCCCGCAGGGCGTGTGGGAGATTCGCTATGACCTACGCGCCGAAACGCCGGGCGCTTTCCACGCCCTGCCGATGCTCGGCCACGCCATGTACGTCCCCGAAATCCGCTGTAACGACGACGAGTTGAGAGTCGTCGTGGCGGATCGCTGAGTGCGGCGGCTCACGCAAGAACCGCTGCCCTCTGAACAGGCCGCGTGTTATTCACCTCTCCGAAGTCAGGTGAGTTTATTGAGCAGGAAGAAGAAGAGGGCCGTCGCCGCCGCGAGCACCGCGAAGACAAAGACGTACCAGACCGGGCGTTTCGTCCGGCAGACCCGGCAGGAGAGTGATCTGGCAGGCAGATGGCGCCCGCAGTAACGGCATCGCAAAGTATGGCTCCGTTTCGGAGAGACGGCTGGGATGCATGGCGAGGCCCGCTTGTATTTCCTCGGCCCCTTCCTCTTGAGGTATTCGCTTCGAGGATTGTGTTCTGTATGGCGGCGATATTAGCACTGACATAACCTGATGCGCCACGACATAACCTGATGCGCCACAAAGCGGCGATGCAACATCCGGCGCCTGTCATGGTCGCCAAAAAAAACGGCGCGAGGAGTAAACCTCGCGCCGTGCGGTAAAGCCCGTCCACCCGGTGTCACCTGATGATCTGCGTGGTGACGCCGCGGGTGAGCGGGTTGACAGTGAAGCGGACGAGGCGCGTGACGCCGCCCGTCAGGTTCGAGCCGCCGGTCGAGGACGCGCCCGCGCCGCCCTGATTGATGGGAACGCGCAGCGTCTGCGTGCTCTCGATCCGGAAGTCCTGCGCGGCGCCGGCCCAGCCGATGACGCGATACTTGTACTGCCGGTTCGGCTCGATGGCCGCCGTGACGATCTCGGTGGCGCTCGCGCTCGCCGAACTGGCAAGCACGCGCCCGGCGGAGTCGCGCAGCTCGAAGTCGAGGTCAACGCCGGTGATCTCACTGGTCATCACACCTCGCACCGCGCGTGCGCCCTCCTTCGAGGTAAAGGGCACGTCTACGTAGGTGACGCCGCCCGCGAGTTGCAGCCCGGTGTCGGAGGCGGGAACGATGCCGGTGAACGTCTCGCTGAAGGTCGTCGTGGTGAAGTTCTCGTCGAAGGTCGGCGGCGCGACGTAGCGCGTCGCCTGTCCCGGCGCCACTTGTACGCGAGCCGTCACCACGGCGTCGAAGGTGAAGAGCTGCATATTCGGATTGTTGAACGAGAGGTGGCGCGGTGCGCTGGTCTGCCCCGCTGTGAGCCGCGACGGATAGTAGAAACTCGCCGGGCTGCTCGCGCTCCCCGTGCCGCCGTTGTCGGCGTTGGCGACCGTGACGGACGGGCTGGAGATGGAGACGATGCGGAATTCGAGCGGCGTGAAGAACGTGCTGTCACCCGCGCCCGCGCCGCCGAGGTTTCTGATCGCCTGATCGAATTCGGTCTTGCCACCGCCGAAGACGATATTCGAGTTCGCAAGCTGCACGTTGCCGGTCACGTCCACGACGGCGGTCGGCACGCTCGCCGGCGCGCTGTTCGCGGAGAGACCGATCTGCTTGTTCGGGTTGACGTTCAGGGCGCGCACCACGTACTCGAAAGAGATCGGATTCTTCAGACCACGCGGCACGAAGACCTCTTCGATAAAGCCGTTGTCAACGTAAGCAGTCTCGCCGCCGCCGACATACTCGACGTGGTGATAGCCATCCGTCCCGCCGTCGCCGTCAATGTACTCACGGCCCGTCACGGGTTTGTTAAGGCGCTGGTTCTCGCGCCCGATCTCGCGCTTTAAGACTTCGTAGGCAAAGGCGCCCGCGACCGGCTGCCATGAGACGCGGTTAGAGGTTGGCGTATCGAGCGCGACCGTGACGCCAGCCGGCGCGGCGAGCGCAGTCTGCGAAGCGGTAAAGGTCGAAACATTGGTCGAGATGGTCTGCCGCCCTTCGGTGTTCGGCGCGGCGGCGTTCGCGCCGAGTTCGCGCGCGGCGAAGACGCGCTCGATGATGGCGCGGTGCAGGCCGGGCGCATCCGGGTCGGTAGCGTCCGAAGGATAGAGCGACTGGTCAGCGATAATCATGGCGTCGCGGGCGCGCACCATCGTGTCCGGGTTGAAGGTCGAAAGCACGTAGATCGTGCCGAGCAGCAGGCGCTCCCAGTTCTCCTTGCCGCGCGAGATCGCAACGGTCGGCTGGCCGGTGATGAGCGCGGGGCGCACGAAGTTGCCGCCCGTCTCGTACATCATCATCAGCTGGCGGATGTCCCACATCGCGCCGGCGTAGATTTCACCGTCGCGGTGCTCTTCGAACTGCGAGCCGCCGAGCGTGCCGAGCTGCGAGTAAGCGAGACCCGAATCGGCGTGGCGAATCCACTGCCGGAGGTCGGGGTTGCTGCCGTTGTTCCGCACCAGTTCACGGTACTTGAAGCCGTTCAAAACGTAGTTGCCGAGCACCGGGTTCTCCGCCGCCGTGTAGGCCCAGAGGTCTGCCTGTCCTTCGTTGAGCGCGGCGCCTTCGGGCGCGCCTTCGAGACCGGCGATGGGCGAGGAGATCGAGTGCATCCCTTCGTGATAGGGCACGCCGAAGTCAATCGCCAGATCGTTCAACAGATAGCCGTGGCCGTAGGAGGTCGGGTTGACGATCAGGTTCTGGCCCGCCACGTCCTCTCCCAGCACCTCGCGCGAAGAGAGCGAGATGGAGAAGGCGTTGTCGAGTCCGAGCAGCTCATCGAGAAATTCGGGCGCGGTCGGGTCAGTCGGCGGCGCGAGCACGTTCGGCATGTGGACGTTGCCGAGGAGCGGACTCGATTGGTTCGGGTAGGTGTCCGGGAAGTGGCCCTGCCCGACACGGCTGTGGACGCTGTCGCCCGCGCGGTGCATGTAGTCTATGTATTCGATGAGCGAGGTGATGTAGAAGAACTGCGAGATGCCGTCCTGATGCTCCGCCGGTTCAGCCGCCGGGCCGTAGTGGGCTTGCTCGTTGGTGCGCGCTTCAAAGCCCGTCGGGTTGTCGGCGCGGAAGTGCCACGTGCCCATCGCGGCCTGCGCGAAGGGGAGGCGCACCGGACTCAGGTTGGTGATGGCGGCGTGCGTGCCGGTAAGCTGGCCGGTCGTGCCGGCGGCGACGTTCGACTGGTCGAACTTGCGGAGTTTGACGCGGAGTTGACCGCACGGCGTGCCGTCCGGGTTGACGGTGATCCGGCCCTGATCTTTCAACTCGTCCGTGATACACGGGAAGGTCGGGTAGATGTCCGCTGTGAGCGGGAGCGTGTTCTGCTCTTCGGGCGGCCCCTGATAGCGCACGAAGTCTTCGCGGTAGAGCACCTCGCCCGTCTCGGCATCAATCTGGTACTTGAACATGCCGAACGGGTTGCGTGAGAAGACGAAGAACTTCCAAGCGAGTCGCGCGCCATCGGGCGTCGGGAAGACGTTCAACCGCGGCGCGGGCGTCGCCATCGGGCCGAGCTGCGTGGCGAGCGCGTCGAGCGCGGGCGTCAGG
>JBGTBQ010000199.1:0-27816 GCA_041749275.1 Pyrinomonadaceae bacterium
GTTTGGCGCGCCGAACGAGACGCCCACGTCGCGGGCGGTGCGGACGAGTTGGCTGTCGGGCGAGACGGTCTTGACGTTGGCGATGGCCTCGACGATGGGGACGGTCTTGATGTTGCCGGCCTGTAGGGCGACCATCACGCCGCGTTCGCCGCGCTTGATGGCGCGCACCGCCGTCGAGCCGAAGTTGGTGGCGAGCATGCGGTCGAAGGCGTTGGGCGAGCCGCCGCGCTGCAAATGGCCGAGCACGACGCAGCGCGCCTCCTTGCCGGTCAGCCGCCCGATTTCGTGCGCGACCTGTGAGCCGATGCCGCCGAGCCGGGGCGCTTTGTGGGCGTCGCCCATGTCCTGATAAACCTCCGTCCCCGTGATCTCCTTCGCGCCTTCGGCGACGACGATGATACTGAACTGCGAGTTGCCACGGTCACGCTCGGCGATCTTCTCCACGACCTTCTCCATGGAGAAGGGAATCTCCGGAATCAGAATCACGTCGGCGCCGCCCGAGACGCCCGAATGCAGGGCGATCCAGCCCGCGTTGCGCCCCATCACTTCGAGCACCATCACGCGGTCGTGCGATTCGGCGGTGGTGTGCAGGCGGTCGAGCGCCCATGTCGCCGTGTCGAGCGCGGTCATAAAACCGAAGGTGAGTTCGGTCGCGGCCAGATCGTTGTCAATCGTCTTCGGCACGCCGACGACATGGAAACCTCGCTGGTCGAATCCCGCCGCGATGCCGAGCGTGCCCTCGCCGCCGATAGCCATCAGCACGTCAATGCCGAGCCGTTGCAGATTGTCGAGCGCTTCGCCATACACCTCATCGGGCGTCCGGACGCCGTCGTCGCCCTCGCGCACGGCGAAGGCGCCGCGATTGCGCGTGCCGAGGATGGTGCCGCCGCGCGGCAGCAGGCCGCGCACGTGATTTGGCGTCAGCTCGCGCAGACGCGGCTCGCCCAGCAGTCCCTCAAAGCTATCCTCGATGCCGATCACGCGCAGGCCGTACTCGCCGGCGGCGGTCTTCACCGCTGCGCGGATCACGGCATTCAAGCCCGGCGCGTCGCCGCCGCCCGTCACCAGACCGATTGTCCGTACCATCCTTCGCGCCTCACTTCCGCAGTCTCGATTCGAGATCGCCGACGGCGTCGTACCACTCGCCCGCGCCCTCCGACTCGTCCCACACCTCTTTCATCTCCGAGTCCGTCCTGATTCGCGCCAGCGCCCGGAGCGCCGCCTCGACGAGATGCCGCTCCGGTTTGATGTGAGAACTGGCGAGGCACGCCTTCACATCTTCCGGCACCTCGGCGTCGGTCGCGCCTTTCAGCACGGCGACGATTTCCGCCGCGGCGACGGCGGCGCCGCACTCCGGCAGTTCAAGCTGATCGTCCTCGCTCGCGTCAGTCGCGGTCTTCAGCGCGGCGAAGATGACCGACTCTTCCGGGTCATCGCAGAAGTCCGCGAGCCAGTCCAACGCATCGTCGTTTTCAAAACTATCCGGTCCCCACGCGCCCATCGAAGTTCACCTCCCGTCCGTGACCGAAGAGAGACGCCCCCCGCTTGCAGGTTGTTTGCGGTGTTGGAACGCCTCAAGGCTACATCCAACCCCGGCTGATTTCAAGACGCTTGAGCCGGCGCGTATAAAAAAAACGGCGGAGCGCATTAATATTATTAAGCTCCGACCAGCTAACGCTCGCGGCGCGGTTTTCTGTACAATCCGGCCTCCGGCATTAAACCTGTAAGAAAGAGGCGCGGCGGCTCAACATGGCAACGAAGGAAGTTCTGGCGATACTCGTCGGCGGCGGCCCCGCCCCCGGCATCAACGCCGTCATCTCGGCGGCGGCCATCGAGGCCATCAACGAGGGCTTCGAGGTCGTCGGCGTGCAGGACGGTTTTAAATGGCTCATCCGCGAAGATGCGTCGAAGTTGCGCCCGCTGAAAATCACGGACGTGTCGCGCATACACCTCAACGGCGGCTCCATCCTCGGCACCGCGCGCGACAACCCGACCAAGTCCGAGGAGGCCATTCGCGCGGTCGTCGAGACGCTGCAAGGCGCGGGCGTCACGCATCTCGTCACCATCGGCGGCGACGACACGGCGCTCTCTTCGAGCTTCGTCGCCGAACACTCGAACCACGAGATTCGCGTCGTCCACGTTCCCAAAACGATTGACAACGACCTGCCTTTGCCTCTGCACATCCCGACCTTCGGCTACCAGACGGCGCGGCATGTCGGCGTCGAGCTGGTCTACAATCTGATGGAGGACGCGCGCTCGACCAAACGCTGGTATGTCGTCGTGGCGATGGGGCGCAAGGCCGGTTTCCTCGCGCTCGGCATCGGCAAGGCGGCGGGCGCGACCCTCACGCTCATCGGCGAAGAGTTCGAGGGGCGCGCGACCGTCGCCTTCTCCGACATCTGCGACATCGTCGAGGGCGCAGTCATCAAGCGCCGCGCGCAGGGGCGCCACTACGGCGTGGCCGTCCTCGCCGAAGGACTCATCGAAAAACTCGACCCGGAGGAGTTGGCCGGCTTGGAGGACGTAGAGCGCGACGAACACGGCCACATCCGCTTCGCCGAAGTTGACCTCGCGCGAAAAGTCAAAGCCGAAGTGCAGGGTCGCCTCGCCGGGCGCGGCATTCGCCTGACCATCACCAACAAGAACATCGGCTACGAATTGCGCTGCGCCGACCCGATACCTTTCGACGCCTCCTACTGCCGCGACCTCGGTTACAGCGCGATTCGTTATCTGCGCGCGGGTGGCTCCGGCGCGCTCATCAGCATACAGGGCGGGCGCATGGCGCCCATCCCCTTCGCCGACATCCGCGAGCCGGGCACGGGCAAGACGCGCGTCCGCCACGTCAACATCGAGAGCGAGGGCTACCGCGTCGCGCGCGAGTATATGATCCGATTAGAGCCGGACGACTTCAAAGATAATTACTGGATGACGAAGCTGGCCGCGGCGGGCAACATGACGGTGGAAGAGTTTAGAGAGAAGTTCGGTTACATGGGCGGGCACATTCCTTCGTAACATGAGTCTGTGCAGACGTGATATTCACCACCGAGACACAGAGGACACGGAGACAGCACAGAGAAGAAGTAAAAACTCTGTGCACCCTCCGTGCTCTCCGTGTCTCGGTGGTGAAAACCAATGCGCGCGACACTCAACTGAATTGCTAAACGAACATGTCTATCAAACGCATCGGCATCCTCGTCGGCGGCGGCCCCGCGCCGGGCACGAACGGCGTCATCTCGGCGGTCGCCATCGAGGCCGTCAAGGCGGGCTGCACGCCCATCGGTTTTCACGACGGCTTCGAGTGGCTGGTTGACCGCTACACGGACGAGCAGCACGAGATGACGATTGACGAAGTGTCGCGCATCCACTTCGACGGCGGCGTCTACCTCGGCACGTCGCGCGCCGACGTGACGCGCGACCCGGAGTCTCTGGAGAACGCCGTCGCCGCGCTCCGCAAGCTCGGCATCGAGGCGCTCGTCACCATCGGCGGCGACGACGTGGTGCGTAGTTCCGCCGCCATCGAGCGCACCACCGGAGGCGCGATTCGCGTCGCGCAGGTTCCGAAGACGATTGATAACGACCTGTGGCTGCCGCTGCCCGTCGCCACGCTCGGCTACGAGACGGCGCGGCATGTCGGCGTCGAGTTGGTCGAGCGTCTGATGGAGGACGCGAAGACGACGGGGCGCTGGTACTTCGGCGTGACGATGGGACGGCCTACCGGCCACCTCACGCTCGGCATCGGCAAGGCCGCGAGCGCCACCTGCACCATCATCCCCGAAGAGTTCAGCGCGGGCGCCATCTCGCTCGACGACATCTCGGACATCGTCGAGGGCGCGATCATCAAACGGCGCGCGATGGGGCGCAATTACGGCGTCGTGCTGCTCGCCGAAGCGCTGGTGCAATACTTCGACCCGCGCGAGGTCGCCGAGTTGCGCGACGTTGACCGCGACGCACAGGGCAACATCCGCGTCGCCGAGATTGACCTCGGTCGGAAAGTGAAAAGCGAGGTGCAGCTCCGGCTCGAACGACGCGGCATCAAGGTCACTGTCGTGGACAAGACCATCGGCTACGAGTTGCGGTGCGCGCCGCCGATTCCCTTCGACGCCGAGTACGCGCGCGACCTCGGCTACGCCGCCTTCAAACATCTCTACGACGGCGGCCCCAGCGCGCTCATCACGACGCAGGGCGGAGAATCGCTCGCCGTCCCGCTCGAAGAGGTGATTGACCCCGCCACGGGGCGCGGGCGCCTGCGCCACGTGGATGTTGACACGGAGAGCTACCAAGTCGCGCGCGACTACATGATGCGAATCGGAAAGAAAGATTTTCAAGACGAAGCATGGACGGCGAAGCTCGCCGAAGCCGGCGGCCTCACCCGCGAAGAGTTCATGTCGCGCTTCGGCAAGTTCGCGCAATAGATCAGATTTCACTTGGCGGCATGGGTCAGAACCGCCTGCGGTAGCGGGCGGGTCTAACGCACCTCAGACCCGCCCGCTACCGCAGGCGGTTCTGACCTAATCGCCGTCAGTATACTGTTCTTTAGAGCGTGTCTAAAAAGTCAGCTTGGAGTCAGCTCCGTCAGGAGCGGAATGTTTGTAGCACGCAGCCAGCCCTGAGAGATGCAGCTCCGTCAGGAGCGGAATGTGGACGCTGCCGCCCCTCCGGGGCTGAGAGGGGCACAGAGAACGCCTGCGAGCTACAAACATTTCGCCCCTAGCGGGGCTTTTTAGACACGCTCTTAAACCGATCTAAACCGTCTTGCACGCACGTCAACTCTCGCATTCACTCGAACCTCATGGATGCGTGGCCGGCGGGATTAACCACAAAGGCGCGCAGACGCAAAGAGAAGTTTACGCATTCCTCTTTGTGTCTGCGCGCTTTTGTGGTTAATCTTTTCCCGTGCCTCCTTCTGACAATTCGATGAATCACCCGTCAGTCATCATCTCGCGGCGCGGAGCGGAACGCATACGCGCCGGGCATCTGTGGATTTATCGCAGCGACGTGCGCGACGCGGAACGCGCACCGGGCGGCGCGGTTGTCTCCGTGCGCGACGAGCGGGGCCGCGCGGTCGGTCAGGCGCTCTACAGCGACCGCTCGGAGATCGCGCTCAGACTGTTGACGACGAGCGACGAGCCGATTGGCCGCGAATGGTGGCGCGGGCGTCTGCGTGAAGCGGCGGAGAGAAGGCGCGGCGTCGCGCGCGAGGCTGATGCCTACCGTCTGATTTATTCCGAAGGCGACCTGCTGCCCTCGCTTATCGTTGACCGCTACGCGGATGTGCTCGTCGTGCAGACGCTCTCGCAGGGGACGGACGCGATTAAAG
Source organism: Pyrinomonadaceae bacterium (assembly GCA_041749275.1). Taxonomy (GTDB): domain Bacteria; phylum Acidobacteriota; class Blastocatellia; order Pyrinomonadales; family Pyrinomonadaceae; genus JBGTBQ01. The sequence goes on from JBGTBQ010000199.1 coordinate 5,318, forward strand.
GGATGCTCGTCGAGCTGCTCGTCGAGGAGTTCAGCCCGCGCGCCATCATCGAGCGCAACGACGTGCGCGTCCGCCTGCTCGAAGGTTTGCCGTCGCGCGCCGGGGTGCTCTATGGCGAGCCGCCGACGGAGATGGAGGTCGTGCAGCACGGCGTCCGCTTCCTCGTCGCCCCGCTCGCGGGACAGAAGACCGGCGCCTTCCTCGACCAGCGCGAGAACCACCTCGCGGCCAAGTCTTACGCGCGGGGCCGCGCGCTCGACTGCTTCACCTTCAACGGCGGCTTTGCCTTGAGCATCGCGCCCGCGTGTGAGAGCGTGCTGGCGTTCGACATCTCGGCGGAGGCGGTTGCCGCCGCGCGGCGCAACGCCGAACTGAACGGCGCGATGAACGTCGAAGTCCGCGAGGCCAACGTCTTCGACGCGCTGCGCGAGCTTGAATCGGCGGGCGAGCGCTTCGACACCGTCATCCTCGACCCGCCCGCCTTCGCCAAGAACCGCGCGAGCGTCGCGGCGGCGGCGCGTGGCTACAAAGAGATCAACCTGCGCGCACTGAAACTGCTCAACGCGGGCGGCGTGCTCGTCACCTCCACCTGCTCGTACCACATGACCGAGCAGATGTTCCTCGACATGCTCGCCGAGGCCGCCGCCGACGCGCGTCGCCGCGTGCAACTTGTCGAACGGCGCACGCAGGCGCGCGACCACCCCATCCTCGCCGGCGTTTCCGAAACGCTCTATCTGAAGTGCGTCATCGCGCGTGTGATCGAGTGAGGGCCGCGCCGCGCGAGGCCGCCCGCCATTGTTTTCTCCCGCCGCCTGAAAGATAATTCTCGCGCCGCAAGGCTTCACGACGAACTTCTTCATCCCGCGCCGGCGTGCGGGACTCTCAACAGTTTCTTGCCTTCACCGAGGGAGACTTAACGATGCCAGAAAAAAAGACCTGCTTTGTAGTGATGGGTTTCGGCGAGAAGGTTGACTTCGAGTCGGGGCGCAAGCTGAACCTCGACGCGAGCTACCGGAACCTCATTAAGCCCGCCATCGAAGAGGCCGGGCTGGAGTGCATCCGCGCCGACGAGATCACACACTCCGGCGTGATAGACGTTCCGATGTACAAGCAGCTTCTGCTCGCTGATGTGGTGGTCGCGGATGTGTCCACGGCCAACAGCAACGCCTTCTACGAACTCGGCGTGCGCCACGCCCTGCGCCCCTCCACCACCATCATCATCTCTGAGGACAAATTCAAGTTCCCGTTCGACATCGGCCACATCGTTGTCCGCACCTACAAACATCTCGGCGAAGACATCGGGGTCTCCGAGGCGAAGAAGTTCACCGCCGAACTCAAGCAGGCCGTCACCGACATCCTCAAGAAAGAGCCGCCCGACGACGACAGCCCTGTCTACACCTTTCTCCACGGGTTGCGGCGTCTGAAACTGCCCGACGACCTGAACGCCGTCGCCGCCGCCGCGCGCGCCGCGACGGCGCCGGACGAAGGCGTCCCGCCCGCCCCCGATCAGACGCACGGCGCGCTGATGCGGCAGGTGGACGAAGCGCAAAAGGAAGGTAATTTCGAAAAGGCCAAGGCGCTGCTCGGGGCCATCCATGCGATGAGGCCGGACGACTCCTACATCGTTCAACGCCTTGCGCTCGTCACCTATAAGGCGAAGCACAAAACACCGGAGGCGGAGATCGCGGCGCTCAGGGAAGCGTGCGACCTGCTCTCCACGCTGAACCCCGAAACCTCCAACGATACCGAGACGCTCGGCCTGTGGGGGGCGGTGCATAAGCGGCTCTGGGACAAGGCGCGGGACACGGTCGCTCTCGACAAGGCAATCCGCAGTTACGAGCGAGGATTCTATCTTCGCAACGACTACTACAACGGCATCAACTTCGCCTTCCTGCTCAACGTTCGGGCCGCCCACGTCGCCGACCGCGCGGAAGCCATCGCCGACTTCGTACAGGCGCGTCGCGTGCGTGAGGAAGTGGTCGCTATCTGCGACGAATGGCTTGAGACCAGCCAGCCGGCGCTGCGGGCCTTTTCGTCCGGTTTCGAGAGCGGGATAGCGGACGAAAAATACCTGCTGGGTCACAGGTACTGGGTCACGGCGTCGAAGGCGGAGGCGTATCTGGGGATGGGGAAGACGGCGGAGGCGAAGAAGGTTTACGAAGATGCTTACTCGCTCGCGCCCGAACTCTGGATGATAGATACCACGAAGGAACAGCGCGCGAAGCTTGAGGGGCTGCTCGCCCAATCGCCCTTGCGCTACGTCAAAGCGGACGGCGAATAGAGCGCCGCGTGTCGTCGCGGCCCGGACCGCGCGGGGCTGACGCGGATTGCCTCACGCCGCGCGTTCGCACACGCGCCCGCCGTTCACTTCGTCTAACGGATCGGTCGCGGGCGGCGGTAACGCTCGTGCGCGGAGCCGGTCGAGAAGAACGTCGGCGGCGGCCCCAAGAAACAAGCCCAACAGTCGCGGATGTTTCAGCAGCACCCGCCCTCCTTCGTGCAGCGTCCGAACGGCGAGGCGCAGACGGTCTCCGCGCGTGGGCTTGAAACTGAGGAGGCCGAGACGCGCGTCCGAACGCAGATCAATCACGCTATCGAGAAGACAACCAACCTCCCCCACCTTCCGAAAGAAGCGGCGCAGGTCTTCACGGCGCCCGCCGTCGAGCAGCGAGCGGATGAGAAGGTATGACACTTCGGCGGTGAGTTGGCCGACCGCGCTTCTCTGCTCGATATACTCCTTCATGGTCTCTGAATTTCTTTCCCCCACGACGGCGCTGTACAACTCGCACAACCGCGCCGGCAACGCCGGGTGCGAGTCGGGGCCAATGTGACGCCTTAGTGCTTCAATCGCCAGCCCGGCGTCTGAGCGCGAGCCTTCGGCGTCGAAAGACGGAGCCTCGACGACCAACTGTTCGAGCAACTGCCGCCCCGCTTCGACGCGGCCCGCGTCAATCCAATCGTCGGCGACGCCGATGAAAAGATAGTACGAGAGCAGACGTTCCTTCACCGCCCCACGGTCGAAGGCCACGCCGAAGTAATCCAGACAACGGCAGATGCGTTCGGGGATGCGTGCGTAGTGTCTGTATCTTGGGTCTTGAGAGATGTCTCGGTAAGACCGCGGCGGGTTTGCCTCGGAGGGCCGAGGAATGGCTGGTGAAGTCGTCATGCTAGAATGGTTTTCAGACCTAGCGATAGATGACTCTGCGGTCAAGCAAGAAACCTGCTTGGTTGACGAGGTTACTGAGGATTGATTGTTAATTCTCTGTTTTCGAGTTTCGTTAGCCACTCATTAAAGTGTGGGCATTTTTGACGGATGGTTCGAAGCCCTATTCTTTGTGCGATGAGCGGGCCAGCGGAAGCTTTGGTGCCCTTATAATCCGGTATAGCTCTAATAATGCGTTTCGACGGTGCGTTGTTTACATCATCGTCAATCAATTCGGGGGAACGGAAGTCGGCACACATATCAACAAGGTCGCGGATGCCTGCTACGTGCTCTATAAATCGTGAGGCGAACCCTGACGGGTCAGAGAGAATTAGCGCTTCAAATTCATGAAGTTGGATATAGGGGATAAATCTTCGGTGGGTTAAATCAGCTTCAAAGGCACGCTCTAATGTCTCTACACGCTGGTAAGGATCGCGCAACTTCTTAGCTTCAACAAAGCTGGGAAAGTTCTCCGGCAAGGCATACAAATCAAACATTGTCGTAAAGTATGCGTCTGTGTTCTGATCCTCTTTCATCCAGCGAATCAAATCGCCTTTGGCTCTTTCGTAATCAAGTAGCCCACCCCGAAATATCTTCGCTTCAATTGTGCCACTACGACGATACTTTCCACGGCGTCGGCTCGTCTCAACACGGCGAACATCAGTTGAAATGTTATGAGAGCCAAAATGATCAATCAGAAGTGAATTAACAAACTCTTCCTCCGTCTGGCCTTCTACAACCATGTGAAGGCGAATCATCTGGTCGGTCTCCCACCGATAACATTCTTTTCCCAAAGTTCCGCCATCGAATATTCATCAAGCCAACCCTGAAGCCTATCAGCATCAGGCCGATCAAACTTCGACTCCTGACGGTCACGATCCACAACAATAATATCTTCAGGAGCGAAGTAATCAATAAATGTCATGGACTGCGTAGCCAATATAACCTGCACATGATTGGACACGCTTTCAATCAGGCCTGCGATGACATTAATCGCATAAGGATGCAAACCGAGTTCAGGCTCGTCGAGGATAATTACCGCGGGCAAATTGCTTTCAGGCTGCATGAGCAACGCAACAAGGGCCATTGCCCGGAGAGTCCCATCAGAAGCTTGATGCGGCCCGAAAACCATATCTGTATTGCGTTCTGTCCATTGCAACATGACCCTGTTCGAGACTGGCTCAAGAACAAAATCCGCAAAATAGGGCGCTATCTGTCTGATTGTCTCGACAATTCTAAAGTAAGCGGCGAAATGTGATTCACGGAGGCGTAGCAGGAATGGCGCCAAATTCCCTGCATCCTCTTTTAGGAATTTATTATCGTCTTTATCCCACTTCTGCCGGATACGAGCGGTTTCGGAGGTGTTATGAAACTGATGAACTACACATTGCTTCATTAAAGCAAGAATCGTATTAGCTGTTCTATCGCCTAGCGCGGCTTCACTTATTAATTGAGCTTCCCGATGACCAGAGCCGAGAGACTGCCAAGGAGCTTTCGCGAGAAAATCATTTCTGGAATACCGAAACTGTTCATCGGCGAAAATCAGAGTGTCAGGAGCCGCATAAAAGAGGCGCACATGATAATCGTTTGTTCCCGCATCGGTCTCAAAAGTTAAGGAAGCCTCAATTTGAGGCGTAGTTGCCGCGCCGAGAAACAACAATGAACTAGCTCCTCCAGACTTGCTTATGAAAAACTGAAGATTTCCCGGGGGGGGAGTCATCCAATTCAACATCTTAAAGAACGAGATGAAATTTGACTTGCCTGCGCCATTGGCACCTATCAGCACGTTTATCTGACCAAGCTTCAAGTCGGGCAACTGGCGAATTGATTTAAACCCACTCAAACTAATTGCGGTGAGCTTTTGCACAGGTAAGCCTCCACGTAGAATTCTTAACTCCGAGCGGCTCCTTTAAGAACGGATTCCGCCAGCGACTTCGCCTCTGGCAGGAGTTCGAGCGCGCGCAGTATCTGCGGGTCGCTTTCGAGCAGAAAGCGCCCGGCGGCGTCGCCCCCGTAGGCGGCGGTAATGAGGTCTTCGCGCAGACGGAGCTTGATGTACTCGCCTTCGGCGTCGAGCACGGCTGGCGTCAGGCCGAACTCGCCGTCGCGCCGGACGAACTCGCGGAAGGCTTCGAGGACTTTGTCCGTGATGACGAGGTCGGTCGCGCGCGGGTAACGTCCGAGCTGCGGCCCTTCGGTCAGGCGATAGCTTTCGAGGCCGGCCACCGCGCCGCCGACGAGCTGGCGCACGAAATGAAAGGATGCCTCGAAGATGCGCGCCCGCGCGGGCCGCGTGAGGTCGAGCGGTTTCACCTCGTAGTCGGGCGTGATGCCGCCGCCGCCGTAGTAGACGCGGCCTCCCGCCGTTGTAATCGCGGGGCCGGTCGGTTTTGGCGCGGGCGTCGGCGTGGGTATCGGCGCGGTTGAAGGGGCGCTGGGCAGCGCGGGTATCGTCGGCGCATTCGGCGTCCGCGGCGTCGGCCCCGTTTCGGGGTCGTGGCGCACGTAATAGTCGTAGAGCGAGCCGCCGGAGTAGTTGCGCTGAATCGAGCGACCATAAGGCGTGTAATACTTCGCGGTCGTGAGCGTGAGGCCCGCGCCGAAGGGGAGCGGGAAGACTTTCTGCACCAGCCCCTTGCCGAATGAAGTTTCACCGACGACGAGGCCGCGCCCGTGATCCTGTATCGCGCCGGCCACGATCTCGGAGGCCGAGGCGGAGTTGCGATTGATGAGTACGACGAGCGGGTCGCCGACCGGGTCGGTCGAAACGTTCTCGTAACGTGTCGCCTCGTCGGTGTCGCGCCCGCGCACGGAGACAATGGTTTCGCCGCGCGGGATGAAATGGCTGGCGACGTTGATGGATTCGGGGAGGAGTCCGCCGGGGTTGTTCCGCAAATCGAGGACGATCTGTCGCGCGCCCTCTTTGCCCAGTTTAGCGAGCGTCTCCTTCAACTCGTCGCCGGTCGTCTTCGTGAATCCGCCGGTCAATCCGATGTAGCCGACGCCGGGACGGACGAGAAAAGCGTTGCGAATCGAAGGTTGCGGAACGAAGGCGCGCACCACCGTAAAGAAGAGCGGCGCGCTCGCGCCCGCGCGCTCGACTTTAATCACGACGCGCTCGCCTTCGGGGCCGCGCACGTTTTTCGAGACCTCCTGCGTCGTCCACTCGCGCGCGTCCTTGCCGTCCACCTCGACGATGCGGTCGCCGAAGCGCAGACCCGCCTTCAGTGCCGGGGTGCCTTCGAGCGGGGTCTGCACGTAGACGCCGTCGCGGTGGCGCAGGATTGAGACGCCGATGCCGGTAAAGCGCGATTCGTGATCCTGTAAGAGCCGGCGGTACTCGGCCTGCGAGAAGAAATTCGAGTGCGGGTCGAGCGCCGAGAGCATCCCCTGTATGGCGGACTCGCCGGCCTTGTCGTAGTTCATCTCGTCGGCGTAGTTCGCCTGTACGGTTTCGAGCGCCTCGGTGTAAGCGGTTGTGATCTCGGAGTTCGCGCCCGCCGGGCGATTAAAAGCACGGCTGCCCGCCATGCCGCCGACGAGCGCGGCGGCGATGACAACCGACAGTGCGGCGACGCCGCTAAAAGTTTTGTTGCTCATGCACGACTCCGAAACATCCCGGCGCGAACCCATCATCGTTGAGCGGGGCGACATGGATTTTAGCACACCGCCTCCGCCTCCACCGAAATCACACCAACCGGGTGAGCCACAGCCACAGAGACACAGAGCCACAGAGAGCAAGACCGGAAATAAGCATTGAGGAGAAGGGAGAGTTGAATGGTTCAACTCTCCCTTCTCCTCAATGCTTCACTTTTTCTTGCTTCTTCTCTGTGGCTCTGTGTCTCTGTGGCTAACCCTTTTGACATACCCTAAAAATCAAGCGGCTTCAAATCCGGCCCGACCCATCCGCGCCGCGCTTCATCTGACTCGATGAGTTCTTTGCTATAGAAATCGAAGACGAGGCGCGCGTCGCCGCATGATTCAGTCAACTCGTTCGCCAGCGCGGCGAGCGTCCGGCCCGCGCCCGCGCGGGCCACAAAGGAGCGGACGCATTTGATCCAGAAGACGGTCAGCGTTTCGTGATAGACGCCGGAAGGATCGAGTCCGTGGTGCGCGAGGAACCGCAAAATGCCCCGTCGCATTTGCTCCAGCGCCTCCTCATCCGAGAAGCGAAGTAGGTAACACAGAGCGACGGTCAAGTGACGCCGGTGTTTGAATTCGTCCGGCTGAAACTCGCACGATTCAAATCGTCTGACGACCTCCGTGACCTCCGCGTCGCTCCGGTACTGTTCGACGCCAGCACGCATCTCATGCTCCTTTCTCATCGTGGCCGCGGGTGGATTGTCGAGCATAAAAAAACGAGGCAGACCGAATGGCTCGGTCTGCCTCGCGTGCTCTTGAACGTTCGTTGCTCTTACTTCGCGCCGGCCTCGCTGGCGCGCACGGTCAGGCGCGACTTGTAGCGCGCGGCGGCGTTGCGGTGAAGCACGCCCTTCTGCACCGCCTTGTCAATGAGCGAGACGGTCGCGGGGAGCAAGGTCTTCACCTCGTTGGCATCACCCGCGCCCAGCGCGGCGCGCAGTTTCTTGATTCCCGTGCGGACGCGCCCGCGATTATTACGGTTGATGGCGCGGCGCTTTTCGTTCTGGCGCTGGCGCTTTTCGGCTGACTTGTGGTTTGGCATGTTCTTATCCGTCGCTCCGTTAAAACTTATTCGATGATTGACCCGACTCGAAACGTCTTAGGCTTGCTAGATGAACAGTTTACCGTTCAAAGCAAAGGGCAGAGTATAGGTATCGTGGTCGCACATGTCAAGGAGCCGGAAGGCTTGGGAAACGGCGGGGCGCTCAATCGCGGCCCCTCGATTCACGAAAAAGTTGAAGGGCGCGGGAGAACGAAGTCATGCTCTCCCGCGCCCTTTTGGTCAAGCTCACCGCCGACTCGCGGCGAGCGTTTCAGCCGCCTCTTTAGGTCGGACCGAAACGGCTGCGGTATTCAGCCGAGTCAATGAACGCCTCGACCATCTGCGCGCGTCTGATGCGCGCGAGCGCCACCATGGGGTCACGAACATCTTCGCCCATCAGGCTGACGCTGTTCAGCTTGTTGAGCCAGAAGTTGAACCCGGCGGTGTCCGGATCGCGCCGGAGGTAGCCGAAGTATTGCAAGAGCACGAACGCTCGGTTGAAGACGGCGTTATAGACCGACCGCGTTTGGCTCACCTTGAGCAAGGCGGTCGCCTGTGTCTCCATGCCGTTGTTGAGTCCCGTGATGAGCGCGTCGCGCGTCGCGGCTTCCGCCGCCGGGTCTCCGCCCGCGTTGGTGAACAGGGCGTTGACATAGTTCGCGTTCGAGACGCCGACGTAGCGCGCCCTGAATTCGTTGCGGTTGATGAAACGGTCGAGATACTCGCGCTTGTTCGACGCCAGTAGCTCAACTGCTCCGGGCTGACCGATGACGACGCCCTCTCTAATCGCGCCCAAGTCCTCAAGAAACTCGCGGAACGTCGGGAGACGCCCGAAAGCTTCCAGATAGGTTTGAATCACGAAGAGGCCCGTCTCCTGAAACTCGGTGGAGAGGAAGAAGGCCGTCGAGACTTGCGCGCGGGCTTGCAGCACGCACTGTCGTTTGGCTTCAGCGTTCGTGATCGCATCGCAATTGGCGAGCAGCCGCGTCAGCTCGTTCGTCCAGAAGGCGAGACCGGCGGCATCCGGTTCGCGGTTCAGGAAGTCGAGATACTGCTGACGGACAAAGAACGATGAAGTGTCAATCGGGTTCGTCGTCGGCGCCGCGGCGTCGTTGTCGGTGATGGTGACGACCGCCGTGTTCGGACTGCCGAGTCCGCCGCCGGTAGCTCTGGCGAGCGTGACGGAGAAGGTCTCGTCGGATTCGACAAACACGTCGTCAATGATTGGGATGTTGACGGTCTTGCTCGTCTCACCCCCCGCGAATTCAAGCGTCCTGAAGGTCGCCGTAAAGTCGCTCCGATCCGAAGCCGTACCGGAGTTCGTGAAGAGGTCAACGAGCAGTCCGCCCGTCGTGACGCCGGTGCGCGTCACCGTGACGCCGATGGCGCCCGCGCCTTCACTGACGGAGTAAGCCGCGGCGCTGAACTGCACGGTTCCCTGTGCGGCGACGAGCGGCTGAATGGCCGGGTCAATGTCGGCGTTCGGGTGACTGGTGAGCCGAACGACCCCGCTGCCGTCGGCGTTCGACACGTAGATGTCGAGGTTGGTCGCGCCGTCGCGGTTGCTGACGAAAGCGACCCGCGCGCCATCGGGCGCCCGCGCCGGGTCGAGGTCGAAGGCCGCATTGTTCGTCAAACGAATAACATTCGTGCCGTCCCCCGCATTCATCGTGTAAATTTCGTCGTTGCCGTCGCGGTCGCTCTGGAAAGTGATCCGACCCATCGGCCACGTCGAAGCGAGATCGTTGAAGGTGTTGTTCGTCAGACGGATGAGATTCGAGCCATCCGCGTTCATCCGGTAAATCTCTGTCTTGTCGCCGTCGCGGTTGGACGAAAAGGAGAGCAGCGTGCCGGATGGCGCCCACGCCGGGTTGTTGTCATCGCCCCCGTTGTTGGTCAGATTAACGAGAGCAGTGCCGTCCGAGGCGTTCATAACGAACACCTCATCGTTGCCCATGCGGTTGCTGACGAAAGCGATCTTCGTCCCGTCGGGCGACCACGCCGGTTCGATGTCGGCGGCGGCGTTGTTGGTGAGCCGTGTCGGGTTCGAACCGTCGGCGTTCATGGTGTAGATTTCCTGATTGCCGTCGCGGTTGCTGACGAAGGCGATCTTCGTCCCGTCGGGCGACCATGAAGGGCCGACATCCTCCGCCGGGTTGCTGGTGATTCGCGTCAGTCCGCCGCCGTCCGGGTCAATGAGATAAATCTCGAAGTTGTTGTCCCGGTCGCTGGCGAAGGCGATGCGCCCTCCTGAGAGTTCTTCGTGGTCTTGAGCCGTCCCGTTCTCCTGTTTATTGGTTTGGGGCACGGTGAAGTCTATGGATTTGCTGTCCTGCGATTGGCCGTCCTGCCGGCCCGGTTTGTTTTTCAAGTGAGCGCGCGCGCCGTCGGATCGTGCTGCTCTACTTGAAGAGTAACCGGGCAAGGCAAGGCCGCTCAAAAGAACGGCCAGCGACAGGATCGTTCCGCAGAGACGGCGTGCGTCTCGGGCTGATCTGTTCATGACCTTGCTCCTCATCTGTGATGTTTACTCCTCGCTCGGTTTGTGCAGCACGAGCGTTAGTTGCGCGTCAGGTCTTCGGCGCCGGCGCCATTCATTCGCGGTTGGTGCGGCGGCGGGAAGAACGGGAACGAGTTGGGGATCATTACCTCGTTCGTGTTGGCGTTATCGGTGACGGGTTGCTGGTTGGCGATGAAAAAGAGGAGCACATCCACCACGTCGTCGCCGGGGCGTCGCCCGTTCGGGAAGCCGGCGTAGTTCGGGGTGGCGACCGTCTCGCCGACACCGAGCGTGGTGTTGGCCGTGTTCAGATTGAGACGCAGCATGTCGCCGTTGGCGACGGCGACGCTGGCGAGAATGCCGATGTTGGTCGCGTTCGTACCGAGGGCGGTGAGCGCGGCGACGATGTCGGCGGCGAAGCGCCCGTTGGCGTCATCCTGCGGCGTGGCGGCGTTGAATTCGTCCTTCCGCGCGAACGGGATGAGCACGGCGTTGACCGCCGGGATGCCGTTGCGGTCAAGCGTCTGCCACCTGCCGAAGCCGACCGCCGCCCCGTTCCGCGCCACGTCGGGCGAGGCCGGGAAGAGCTGCGGGGTGCGACGCTGAAGAACGCCCTGCACGCCGATGGTGTTGTTCGTCGGCGTTCCGAACAGCGTCTTCGGGATGCTCAGGGCGATGTTCATAATGTTGTAGCCGGCGAAAGAGTCGCGCCCGCGCTGGAAGTTGGCGAGGGCGTTGTTGACGCACGTTCCGTCCGGCGGGTTCTGCGCCGCGACGCAGGCCCGCAACGCCGCCGTCGCCGCCGCGAAGGCAGGGATGTCGAAGTTGAAGGTGTCGTCGCGCATACCGGCGAAGAAGCGCACGCCGGTCGAACCCAGCTCGGTGATCGTGGCCGGCGGCGGGCAGTTGGCCGAACCGGCGATGCAGACCGAAGGAGGCGTCGAGTTGGCGGTGAAGGTCTGGCCGTCCATCAAAGTGACGGTGGCGACCTGCGGCGCGGTCGCGCCGGTGCGACGCGAGAAGGTCACGTCAATAAAGCGTTCGGCGCGCGGGTCACCCGTGGTCTCGATCTCGAAGCGGTGGCGCACCCCCGGGTCGAATTGCCCGAAGTTGTTGTTCTCGCCGGCGGCGATGAAGCCGCGCAGCGTCAGCGCAAGGACGACCCGCGTGTTGTCGGTCGGGTCTACGAAGGCGTAGGCGTCGGCGCCGTCAATGGCCTGATCGGAACTGTTGTAGGGCGCATCGCCGTGGTCGGCGGCGTCAATTTTGGTCGGGGGCGTCAAGAGCGCCAGCAACCCAAGCGTTATGGCGAGTGCCGCCAGCGCTATCTTTTTGTTGAGCGAGTGAAGCATGGTTTCTTCTCCTGTGTTGGTCTGCCTCGGGAGCGGATTCCCGCGTTAACCATTCGGCGGTCACAGCGTCTCACCCGTGAGGGTGAGACGCTGTGACGCCACAATTTCAGCAAGCCGGTAGTGCTTTTGCGCTAGCAAAGCCCCGCCGCGAAACGAATTATTCCGACTTTATATAGACTAGAAAGTTGTACGAAACGGTTCAGCAAATCGGATTCATCTGGTTCATTTGGCAAATCCTTGGATTGATAGAGTTTTACTCTGGAGAGAGGAGACATTAATAGTGCCAAGCCGCATAGACTGACGCCATCCGTCGGGGGAAGTCGGGAAAGAGCAGATGTGCGAGCGGTGGGCCGCAATACTTTACCGCTACAAAAGAACCGATTGATTTTACTTTAGAGGTTTTTATACGACCTTCATCCGATTGTCAACGAAAAATAATTTCGTCGGGTGAGGAACCCGCATACAAGGGTGCTATTTATAGTGAGCGCACGGAGCCGGGCCTGCGTTCGCGGCGCACATTCGTTGACACCCACCCGCGCGGTGTTGTAGCGTCCCAGCAGCGACGATGAAAGACGATTCCCCGCAAGCCCTCATGCGCCCGGCCCTCGGGCAGAGATGTCCCCGCAACAAGGAGTGAGCAACGCCTTTTGAAGAAGATCGAGCTTCCGCCACGAGGCATTGAGACGCTGTTCGGCGTCCACGACCAGAACATCAAATACCTGGAATCGCTCTTGGACGTGCGCGTCAATGCGCGCGGGCAAGACCTCTCGATTGACGGCGACCCGAAGGATGTCGAGACCGCCGAGCGCATCGTCGAGGAGTTCGCCGCCCTCTTCAGCGAGGGCAAGAGCTTCACCGACCGCGAACTGCGCGAAGCCTTCGCCCAGATCGCCGAAGACCGCGCCTACTCCCTACGCGACTACTTCACCAAGGCGCGCTTCAACCCCGCCGGCAAGAAACAGGTCGCGCCCAAGTCCGCCAACCAGCGCCGCTACATCGAGGCTATCCAGAACCAAGATATTGTGTTCGGCATAGGAGTCGCCGGCACCGGCAAGACCTATTTGGCAGTAGCGATGGCCGTGCAGGCGCTGATGCAGAAGCAGGTGAGCCGCATCGTGCTGGCGCGTCCGGCGGTGGAGGCGGGCGAGCGTTTGGGGTTTCTCCCCGGCGACTTGCAGGAGAAGGTTGACCCGTATCTGCGCCCGCTCTACGACGCGCTCTTCGATTTGATTGACGCCGAGCGCGTGACGAAGCTTTTGGAGAAGCGCATCATCGAAGTCGCGCCGCTGGCTTTCATGCGCGGAAGAGCACAGCCTCTGCACAGCAAAATTCTAGCTCCGACCGGCTGGCGCGAAATGGGCAGCTTGAAAGTGGGCGATTTTCTCATCGGCTCCGACGGGAAACCGACTCAAGTGACCGGCGTGTTCCCGCAAGGCCGGAAAACAGTTTATCGCGTGATGATGACCGACGGCGCAAGCGCGTTAGCATGCGCCGAACACCTCTGGGCGGTTCGCACGGCTTCCGATAAACGCCGAAACAAACCTCCGCGCGTCTTGCAAACGCAAGAGATGATGAGCAATTCGCGTTGTTTTCATCAATACCGTTACGAATTGCCTTTACTGTCCGCGCCGGTTGAATGGGAATTTCAACACACGCCGCTCGAACCCTATTCGCTTGGGTTGTTACTGGGCGACGGCTGCATTACCGACAAAACTTCGCCGACGTTCTGTACGGGCGATGTCGAGTTGGTTTCCTCTCCGCAACTGGCGCTGGGAGACATGAAACTTTCGTTTCAGCGCAAATCAAATATTGATTATGTCATCACAAATCCGTTGGCCGGCAAAGGCGGACACTTTTTGCACAGGCCGCGAAATCCGCTCACACAAGCGTTGCGGGCGTTGAATTTAAGCGGAACCTACTCATCAACCAAATTCATCCCCGACGTTTATCTTTACAACAGCACGGAAGTCCGTCTCTCCGTCTTGCAAGGATTGTTAGACACGGACGGCGGGCCGGTTGTTCAGGAAGGACGCACTTGCCGCATTCAGTACACGACAACGTCTGAGCGACTCAGGGACGATGTGTTGTTTCTGGTGCGCTCGCTCGGCGGTGTGGCTTACTGGCGCAGGCGCAAGGCTGAGGGGCGCAAACCCGGCTTCGCTCGTGGCAGAGAAATCAGCCATCGCAACGATGCCTTTATCATGGACGTTCGTTTGCCCGAAGGTCTTGCACCTTTCCGGCTGAAACGCAAAGCCGCAATTTACGAAGAGCACGGCGGCGGTCGTCCGGTGCGTTTTATCAAAAACATCGAACCCGTCGGCGAAATGGAAACGCAGTGCATCAGTGTGGCCGCGCCGGATTCGCTTTACGTTACCGACGATTTCATTTTGACCCACAACACACTTGGGGATGCTTTCATCATCCTTGACGAAGCGCAGAACACGACGAGCGAGCAGATGAAGATGTTCCTGACGCGCATCGGGTTCGGCTCGAAGGCGGTCATCACCGGCGACAAGACGCAGATTGATCTGCCGACGGGCAAGCGCAGCGGTCTGATCGAAGCCGAGCGCGTGCTCGCCGGCGTCGAGGACATCGAGTTCATCTACTTCACCGACAAGGACGTGGTGCGCCACCGCCTCGTGCAGTTGATCGTCCGCGCCTACGAAGAGCATTCGAGCAAGAGCAACATTTGAGCCGAGGATTTTCTACGTGGAACCGACGACATTTGCCATCACTACCGGCGCATGGGCTTGGGATAGGTATGGCAAGACCCTCACGGATAAGGCGGCGGGCGCGGTTAAAGGCCGGTGGGATCAGTTTAAGTGGAAAGAGGCGGCGGAAAAATACCGCGCGAAAATCATAACACTTTACGGCACGATGCAGATCATGGGCATGGCGAAGCCGGTGCCGCTCGACGACATTTTCACCGACGTATACATGCTGGATAAGCCCACGGCCTTCGGTCGCTTCGACATCGAGCGCCTGAAGCAGATGTCCGCCGACCCCGAAGCGCCGCCGGACATGAAGCGGGTCAACGGTTTGAGATTGGTCACAGAGAAAGACAACCTCTTTATTCTCGGCAAACCGGGCGCGGGCAAAACGACCTTTCTCAAGTACATCGCGCTCAAATCCGCCGAGCAGTTGATTGATAAAATTCCGATCTTCGTTTCGCTCAAGGAGTGGGCCGATTCAGGCTCGGAGTTGTTACCTTTCGTCGCCGAGCGTTTCGACATCTGCGACTTTCCGGCGGCGCAGCCGTTCGTCGAGTGGCTGTTGAAATCGGGCAGCGCGATTGTGCTCTTCGACGGGCTTGACGAAGTCAATCAGGAGAGCGGACAGAGGGATAAGCAGACGCGCGCGATGAACAACTTCGTCGAGAAGTACGACCGCACGCAATGCCTCATCACCTGCCGCATCGCCGCCAGCGATTATTCTTTCAAGCCTTTCACCTACGTCGAGATCGCCGACTTCACGGAGAAACAGATTCGGGCATTCGTCGGCAACTGGTTTCGGAATAACGAAGGGAAGAAGGACGAAGAAACCTGCCGAAAATTCCTCGCGGAGTTTGAGAAGGACGATAATCAAGGCTTGCGCGATCTGGCGCGCACGCCGCTGCTCTTGACGCTGCTGTGTCTGGCCTTCAACGAGACGCTGACCTTTCCGCGGCGACGGGTGGAGATTTATCAGGAGGCTTTGGACGCGCTGTTGAAGAAGTGGGATTCGTCGCGGCGAATCAAGCGCGACGAGGTTTACCGCAAGCTCTCGCTGGGCCATAAAGAGAACCTGCTGGCGCGCATCGCGGCGGAGACGTTTGAACGAAACGAATACTTCATCCCGCAGCCGGAGTTGGAAAAGTTCATCACGGATTACGTCAAGAACGTCCCGCCGCACGACACGGACGAGGCGGCTGACGGCGAAGTGATTCTCAAGGCGATGGAGGCGCAGCACGGCATCTTCGTCGAGCGCGCCCGCGAGGTCTATTCCTTTTCGCACCTCACTTTTCAGGAATACTTTACGGCGAAGTACATCGTCGCCAACGCGGCCAAAGGCACGTTGAAGAATCTCGTCAAAGAACATTGCATGGACGGGCGCTGGCGTGAAGTGTTCCTGCTGACGACGAGCCTGTTGCCGGACGCCGGCCAGTTTATGATGATCTTCCGGCGCGGTGTTGACGAGTTGCTCGATGGTGATGAAAAGCTGCGGACAGTGTTGACGTGGGCGGATAAAAAATCGGCTTCGATTCAAGCCGACCCGTGGTTAGCGCGACCTTCCTATTTGTACGTAGAGCTTTTCTATCAAAGCCGAAACCTCGCCCGCGCCCTCGACCTCGACCTCGACCTCGCCCGCGACTTAGGCTTGAATGATTTTGCGGAGGAATTAGCCGCGCTCTCGTCACCAACCGATAAAGCTCCTGCCGCGAAGTGGCGAGAGTTTGCGGATAAATTGCGCGCCTTGATGATAAAGCATAGAGATATTGGGCATGAATGGAATTTAACGGACACACAAGAAGCGCGATTGGCCGATTACCTCAACGCCACGCGCCTGCTGCAAGATTGTTTGGAGTTGGCGTTTATGCCGCCGGAGGAAAAGCAGGCGATGCTGAACAGTTTGTATGCGCCCCCGGCTGAATAGGTGTTGATGATTGACAGGTTGATTGAAAAAGGCCGCGTGCGCCCCCGGAGGGGTTGATGGGCTATGATTGAGGTGGTCAACCGCCAGCGCAAGGTTGCGATTGATGACGAACGCTGGCGGGCGTTTGCGGCGCGGGCGTTGAAAGTCGTGCCTGCCGGCGGCGCGGGCGTGACCGTCGCTTTCGTCTCAGACCGCGCGATGCGCGAACTCAACCGGCGCTGGCGCGGCAAACGCGGGACGACCGACGTGCTGTCGTTCCCGGCGGAACAGGATGAGTTTGAAAAGGCGGAAGGCTTCACGTTGGGCGACGTAGTCGTGTCGGTCGAACAGGCCGCGCGGCAGGCCGCCGAGCACGCTCTCAGTTTTGAAAATGAGTTGGAGCAGTTGATCCTGCATGGCCTGCTGCACCTGTGCGGTTATGACCACGAGCAGGACGGCGGCGAGATGAACCGGCTCGAACTCCGCCTCCGGCGCCGACTTGGAATATAATGAGCGATTGGCATTCAGCTATCAGCTATCAGCTATCGGCTATTGACCGTTATCCCGCCGGCCAGTTCCGGCGCGTTGAGTTTCTTTCGTTAAGTGCAAAGCTGAGTGCTGAACGCTGACAGCTTCATATATGGAGATTGAGTTGGAAATCGCGGCCACGTGCCTGCTGCTCATCGCGCTGACTTTTCTGGCGACGGTTGATATGGCGTTCGGGCAGTTGAGCGACGTGGGGTTGCGGCGCCTGATCGCGGAACGGGAGGGGCGGGAGCCGGGCGACCGGACGACGCTCTTTCTGAACGTGATTCTGGAGAACCGCCCGCGCTTCCGGTTCACGCTGACGGCGGTGCTCCACGTCCTGCTGGTGGCCGTCGCGGTGCTCGTCACTTCCATTTCTTATAATCTGTTTACCAACGAGCGGCGGTTCCTGCTCATCGCCTTCTTCATCGGGCTGGTGCTGACGATCATCTTCCGGCAGGTCATCCCGCGCCTCTTCTCGCGCCGCAA
The DNA here is from genome assembly GCA_041749275.1 of Pyrinomonadaceae bacterium. GTDB lineage: Bacteria > Acidobacteriota > Blastocatellia > Pyrinomonadales > Pyrinomonadaceae > JBGTBQ01. The sequence continues at coordinate 22,681 of JBGTBQ010000199.1, forward strand.
TCCGGAAAAAACGCTGGTCACGCTGCTGCCCGTCTATCGCCCCTTCTACCGCCTGCTCTCGTTCGCCGGCGCCCCGTGGTACGCGACTCCCGAACGTGCGCGGCGCGGCGGCGAACATCTGACGGAGATCGGCGCCGAGAGCATAGAGAACATTGACGACACCGACATTCAGGCGCTGATTGACGTGGGCGAGGAGGAGGGCATCCTCGAAGAAGAGGAGGGCGAGCTGATCCAGTCCATCATTGAGTTTGGCGACACGCGCGCCGACGAGGTGATGACGCCGCGCACGGACATCGCCGCGCTCCCCATCACGGCCACCGTGCGCGAGGCGCGCGACGCGATGATCGAGTCGAAATACTCGCGCATCCCCGTCTACCGCGAACAGATTGACAACGTCGAGGGGCTGATCTACGTGCGCGACCTGTTGTGCTACTGGCCGGAGGGGAAGGAGGACGAATCCATCGAGCCGCTGCTCCGGCCCGCCTACTTCGTCCCGGCGACGAAGGCGCTCGACGAACTGCTCGAAGAGATGCAGAAGGCGCACGTGCAGCTCGCGCTCGTGATTGACGAATACGGCGGCCTCGCCGGTCTCGTCACGGTCGAGGACATCCTCGAAGAGATCGTCGGCGAGATCGAGGACGAGGACACGACCGAGGAAGAGATGGTCGAGATCATCGTGGCCGACGACGGTTATTACGACGTGCCCGGCTCGATTGAGGTGGGGAAGATCGAGCGCCTGTTAGATTTGGAGATTGAGGACGACGACTTTACGACCATGGCCGGTCTGGTCATCGGCGCGTCGGGGCGCGTCCCCACGCCGGGCACGCATCTCACCTTCCGCGGCCTCGACGTGGAGGTGATCGAGTCGGACGAACGGCGCATCGGGCGGCTGCGGCTGCGGCGCACGGTCGAGAACGGCAACACCGCCGGGGAATCTGGTTAAGTTCTTTCAACACACGCGACAGAGCAGGGTGAGCATGGCGAAGAAGCAGAGCAAATATCTACAGGGGAAGCGCATAGACCCGCGACCCATCACAGGCGATGTCGCGCTCGCAGACCTCGTTGACGAGACCTTCATGGCCTACAACGCCGCGCGTTTGCGCGAGGCGTGCCAGCTTTTCTCGCGGAAGATGCTTGAGCCGGACGTGACGGTCGGCCTCTCGATTACGGGCGCGCTGACGCCGGCGGGCCTCGGCATCTCGGCGCTCATCCCGTTGATGCGCGCGGGCTTCGTGGACTGGATCATCACGACGGGCGCGAACCTCTACCACGACACACACTTCGGCATCGGCCTCGCGCTCCATCAGGGCAGCACCGCCATCTCCGACGTGGTGCTGCGTGAAGAAGAGGTTGTCCGCATCTACGACATCTTCTTCGACTATTCCGTCCTGCTCGACACCGACGCCTTCTTCCGTCGCCTCATCGAAGGCGAAGAATTTCAGCGCCCGATGTCCACGGCGGAGTTTCACAATCTGTGCGGCAAGTATGTGCGCGAGCGCGAGCGCAAATTGGGATTAGAGAACAAGTCCTTTCTCGCCGCCGCCTACGAGTTCGGCGTGCCGCTCTATACATCGAGTCCGGGCGATTCGTCCATCGGGATGAACGTCGCGGCGAAGGCGCTGCAAGGCAATAAGCTCGCCTTCGACCCTTCGCTCGACGTAAACGAGACGGCGGCCATCGTCCTCGCCGCCAAGCGCGGCGCCATCCACGGCAAAGGCGATAAGGGGAAAAAACACGGCGGCAAGTCCGCGGTCTTCATCCTCGGCGGCGGCTCGCCCAAAAATTTCATGCTCCAAACCGAGCCGCAGATACAGGAAGTGCTCGGCATAGACGAGCGCGGCCACGATTACTTTTTGCAGGTGACGGACGCCCGTCCGGACACGGGCGGCCTCAGCGGGGCATCGCCGGGCGAGGCAGTCTCGTGGGGCAAGCTTGATCCGGACCGGCTGCCCGATGCGGTTGTGTGTTATGTTGACTCGACCATCGCGCTGCCCGTCTTGACAGCCTACGCGCTCGCGCGCCACGAGCCGCGCGAGCTGAAGCGGCTCTACGACCGGCGCGGGGAGTTGATGGAGTTGCTGATGTCGGAGTACGAGAAATCGGAAAGGCGGTAAGAGAAACGACGTGTGACAAGCGGCGAGTCGAAGACCTGTTCTCGCTCGTCACTCGATACGGATGCATACGTCGTTGCTGTTGATAAACATGGCGAAGAAGGTTGTAACCGACGACAAGCCGCGCGTCTATTTCGACTGCAACAAGTGCCCGGCCTATTGCTGCTCGGTCTACGAGCGGGTGCAGGTGACCAAGCGCGACATCACGCGGCTGGCGAAACATCACAAAGTCTCTTTCGAGACGGCGAAGCGGCGCTATACGACGAAATGGGAAAACGAGCGCGTGCTCCGGCGCGTGGACGACGTTATTTTCGAGAAGACGTGCATGTTCCTCGATCAGGAGACGCGCGGTTGCACGATCTACCACGGGCGGCCCGCGGTGTGCCGTGAATATCCCGCGCGCGCGCGCTGCGCCTACTACGACTTTCTGCAATTCGAGCGGCGGCAGCAGGACGACGAGAACGTCATCCCCGTCGTGCAGATCACCTTCCGCGACGTGAAGAAACAGGAAGTGGACTTCGGCAATGGGACGGAGCAGGTCTGGGAGTGGGAACCGGAGAAGAAGGAGTGAACGCTGAACGCGGAATGAAAGACAAGCTGTCTTCTATTCATCGTTCAGCGTTCCGCGTTGATCGTTTCTTGAGAGAGGTGTGATGATGCGTGAATTTTTAACGAAGATGGTCGGGAAGAAGCTGGATGTTTTCTGCGGGGGCACATCGAGCCTGCGCGGGAAGGTCGTGAAGGTCGAGGAGAGCGTGGTGCATCTGGTGGATGAGGACGACCACCTGTTCTACGTGGCGATAGACCGGATCGCCGTCATCAGCGAAGCGAAAGAGAGAGAGAAGAACGCGGGCTTCGTCTCCGGCTTCGCCAGATAAGGCATTCAAAATATAAGGCGGAAAGGGCGGAAGCCTGACCGTGCGGGAGGGCTTTGGGCAACGAGGCAAACGCCCTCCCTCACGGTCAGGCTTCCGTCTTGCTGTTCGCGCGGAATGGGAAAGGCCGACGCAACCTCGACAGGGTTGCGTCGGCCTCTGACCTTTTATTCCGAGAGTTTGGTTGCTATCTGCCCGAGACGGCGAGTTGCCTCTGCGCGGGTTTGATCTGGACGCGGCGGAAACCGGTGATGCGCTTCGTCCAGTATTCGTTGAAGGGTGAATAGGTGACGCCGCGGCTGCTCGAAGCGTGGTAGAAGCCGTTTTCGTCGGCGACGATGCCGACGTGTCCGAGGTGGTTGAAGAAGACGAGCGTCCCGAACTTGAATTGCTCTTCTTCGTCATCCACGGGCGCGAACTGAGACCAGAAAGTGCGCGCGGAGCTGCGCTCGAAGTTGATCCCGGCGGTCTGGAAGACGCTCCACACGAAGCCGGAGCAGTCGTAGCGGTTCGGGCCTTCGGCGCCCATGCGGTAGGGGATGCCGAGGCGTTGGTCTATCGCGTACAGCATCATCCGCTCGACCTCGTCGAGGTTCGACGGCGCGACCGGCGCGACGCTGATGACCTCTGGCTCATCCTCATCCGCCGAGGGCGCGGGGACGACCGTCATCTCCGTTTCGAGGCGCGTGCGCCCGTTTGCCTCTTTCGTGGCGGTGGTCGCCTGCGGGGCGATGCCGGTTTCACGAGGGCGCGTCTGGCCTTGCGCGGCGGCGCTCATGGTAAGCAGTGTAATGGCCGAACACACCGCGAGCGAATAGGGGAACCTTTTCAAAACAGACATCACCGAGGGAGGTATCTCCTCTTCCGTAAACTTAAACTTGCTTTTTGGTATTGCTTATAACTTCGAGTGAGAGTTATGGTTGAGTGAGTAACTCTCAACTCATCCTACAGGCCAAGATATAGCACCGCAACAACCAATGTGACTGATTCGTGACGGTTCGCACGCTAGTGACCTGAAAGGGGGCGTGAAACGGTTCATCTTGAACTGTTGTGCGTCAAGATGGTACGCACAGAGGCGTAGAAATAGCCTGCCCGGCGTGATAGGATGCGCGACCAAACGGAGGAGAGCAGTCTGTATGCTATTCATCGAAAGCAGGATTGCGGACATTTTCGTCAACCACGCGACGCGCGTCACCGTGCTCGAAGGCTTGCAGGAGAGGGGCTTCATCCCGCTCATACGCTCTTCGCGGCTGCACTTCTTTGAGCAGGCGCTGTTGGGTGTGGAGCGTGTGAAAGAGTTGGAGTCGCTCGTGGCTGTGCAGTCAGAGACGGAGGGTGAGGTGCCTTACGTGCGGGGCGACGTGTTCTGCTTCGAAGGCTTCGCGCACTTCCTCGTCTTTGGCGACGCCGCGGACGAGGGACAGGCATTGCGCGCAGGCATCGTCTACGAAGCGGAGGTCGCCGACGCTTCGCTGAAGCTTGAAGACTTCTGCCGCAACGTGCAGGCTGCGCTTGAAAGCGCCTCGCATGGCGCGAGCACTAGGAAAGAATCGTCGCCTTTCATCGGCATCGAATGGAAGCGAAAGGAAGCAGGCGCGGGTGAGGCGTTCGCGCTCTTCGCAAACAGCGACGGCGCGGAGACGGATGCGAAGAATATGCCGGCGCGCGCCGCCGAGGTGATGGAACGCACGCGCGCCGTCGAGATTCTCGAAGACAAGGAGGCCAGAGAGTTTCTGCAACGGCTGACTGAAGCTTATGCCGACGGGCGCGTCGCCGAGGGGGCGTCGGTGAGTGGCGCGCGGGAGCCGGCGCATGAAGCGTTGGTAGAGCGTTTCGCGGCGGCGGGGTTGGCGCGGCGCGAAACGCAGGTCAGTTGCCGCAAGAGCGGGCGCTCGCTCTTCCGCCTGCCGTCGCCCGACGCGCTGGCGATAGTGACGGCGAGCAACGCCGTGTGCAGCGAGTGCGGCGCGGCGGTCGCCGACGAGAGAGCCGAAGAATTAGTAACGCCCACGCCGTTAGCCTCGACCATGCTGAAGGGTGGCGCGTGGCTGGCGAGCAGCCTGCGCGCGGCGCTCGCGTCGGCGGGCATCCCCGAAAATGAGATCGCGGCCCGCGCCGCCGACGCCGGGACGGACGCGCGGATACTTGCC
>JBGTBQ010000200.1:0-23388 GCA_041749275.1 Pyrinomonadaceae bacterium
AGCCAACGTCAGCGGCGGCGCGAACGGGACGACGACGACAGCCCTCGATCCTTACGGCGCAACCGCCGGCGGCGCAGGCATCAGCACGACCACGACCGCCGGCTCGATTCCCGGCGTCACGATGGGCGCGCAGTGTCTCCCCTCGCTCACCGTCACAAAGACGACGAGCACCGCCACGGTCAACAACACCCCCACGGGCGCGAACGCGACCTACAGCATCGTCGTCTCGAACGCCGCGAACCGCGCCGCCGCGACGAGTCTCTCCGTCTCGGACACGCTGCCCGCGGGCTTCACCTACGCCTCGACCACCTCCGCCACGCTCGCGGGCGGCACGACGCGCTCGCCCGTGACCAACCCGACCGCGGGCGACGCCGTGCCCGCGTGGGGAGTCTTTTCGATACCGGGCGGCGGGAGTGTCACGCTCGTCTTCGTCGTGAACGTCGCGGCGGGTGTCACGGGAACGTTCCAGAACCCCGCGACCGCCACCTATCTTGACCCGACACGAACCACTGTTGCAGGGACGACAAGCGCAAGTTACAACTCCGCGTCGAGCACGGGCGAGGACGTGACGGTTCTCGCCCCGCCCAACATCGAACTCCTGAAGAGATGCACTAGCCCCGCCAACTGCGAGACGACGCGGCAGTCGCCCGGAACCGAGTTGACCTACACCATCACCTTCACCAACACGGGCGGGCGCGCCGCGCAGAACTTTTTCCTCATAGATATCATCCCCTTTAGCGTTGACGCCGCGAACTCGCTTATCGTGCGGAGCACCGAGTTCAAAGTCGGCTCGATGACCTTTACACCGGGCACGACCGCGCTCACGCTCCCTGTCGGCGGCTTGAAATATTTCTCCGATGTTATCAACTATCCGCCGCCCACGCCGCCGTGGAACCCGACCGCCGCTTACACGCCCGTCGGCTCCTACGACCCCAACGTCACCTACGTCGGCTGGCAGTTCAACGGTACGATGGCGCCGGGCGCCACCGGCAGCGTCACCTTCACCGTCCGCATCCGCTGAGACAGACACAAACCGTAAACCGTAAATCGTGAATCGTGAATCGTGAATCGTGGATCGGAAGGGGCTACCGACGAATTGCGCTTCACGATTTTCGATTTATCGTCGTGCTGCCTTCACATCTTCCCGTCTGCCTTCTATGCTGCGTGTATGACACAGGAAGATGAGAAGCGTTTAAGCGATCTGACGGTCGGCGACGCGAAGCGTGTTCTGGTTTACGCGGCGGCGACGTTGCTGGCATTGGGTCTCTTTGCGATTCTGGTCTGGAAGGTCTTCGTCGCGCTGCTGCTCGGTGTGGTGGCCGGTGCGTACCTCGTGCCGGTGCAGGAATGGTTGGAGCGACGCCTGCGCGCGCGGGCCGGGAGCGCGCTCATCTCGATCATGTTGATCGTCGTACCGATGGCCGCGCTCGTCGGCTACGGCTGGTACGAGTTGTCGGACTACTCGAAGGACGTGATCGAGCGGCGCGACGAAATCGCCGACCGCATCAGCGCCTCGCTCTCGCGCTACCTCGGCGTCGAGTACGAGGAGACGCGCGCTTCGCTGCGCGACGCCTTCGCCGAAGCGGTCGTGCGCTCGGCGAAAGTCTTTCAGGAGGTGCGCGAGAGATCGGCGGAACTGTTGGCGTCGGCGACTATCTTCCTCTTCACCGTCTACTACGTCCTGACGCGGCGGACGAAGCTCATTCCTTACATCAAACTCCGCATCCCCGGCGAATTCCTGCCGCTCTACGAGCGGCTGTGCGAGAACGTCGGCGGCGCGCTGCGCGGCGCCCTGTGGGCGGTCTTCATCGATCAGGTCGCCAAGGCGTGTGTCGTCCTTATCTGTAACTTCGTCTTCGATGTGCCGCTCGCGGTGGCGCTCGCGCTCGCCGCCTTCCTCGTCGGCTTCTTCCCGCTGCTCGGCGTCTGGGTCATCTACGTGCCCATCAGCATCTACCTGCTCGTCTTCCGCGACGACCCGACGGCGGCAACCATCTACTTCGCGGTGGGCACCATTGTTACCATCGTCTCAAGCGTCTTCCTGCGCCCGATGCTCGCGTCGAAAGAGGCCAAGTCGTTCAACTTTTTCTGGATGCTCGTGGCGCTCATCGCGGGCGTCCTCGTCTTCGGCATTCCCGGTATCGTCCTCGGCCCAGCCATCCTCGGATTCGCAAAGGCGGTGCTGGACACGCTCGTCGGCAAGGTGGACTACGAGAATTCGCTGCTCAAAGAGGAGCGGGAGCAGCGGCAAACCGAAACGGAAATAATGAGTGCGGAACAGTGAACTGTTTGCCTGAGATCGAATCCCACATGGCTAATCGAGACTTGTTTCATTATGGCGAGGAAGTCGAAGCGGCGCTCGGCGCGGGCCGCGCGGTGGTGGCGCTCGAATCAACGGTGATCGCCCACGGGCTGCCGCGTCCTTTGAATCTGGAGACGGCGCGGCGGCTCGAAGATATTGTGCGCGGGGGCGGCGCGACGCCCGCGACCGTAGCCATCATCGGCGGGAAGATTCACGTCGGGTTGAGCGCGACGCAGCTTGAACACTTCGCGGGGGCCGAGGGCATCGTGAAAGTGAGCCGGCGCGACCTCGCGGTCGTCTCGGCGCGCGGGCTGGATGGCGCGACGACCGTGGCGACGACCACGTGGGTCGCACACCGCGCGGGGCTAAAAGTTTTTGCGACGGGCGGCATCGGCGGCGTGCATCGCGGCGACCTCGCGGACGTGTCGGCGGATTTGCCGGAACTGGCGCGCACACCAATCATCGTCGTCTGCTCCGGCGCAAAATCCGTCCTCGATCTCGCGGCGACGCGCGAGTGGCTTGAGACACATGGCGTGACCATCGTCGGCTTCGGGTGCGATGAGATGCCGGCCTTCTACACGCGCCGCAGCGGCCTTCAGGTGGACGCGCGCGCCGACACGGCTGAAGAAGTAGCGGAGTTGGCGCGGGCGCGCGACCGGCTCGGCCTCGAAGGCGCTCTGCTCGTCACGGCGCCGGTGCCGGAAGACGAAGAGGTTGATGCGCGCTTGATGGATGAGGTGCTGGCGCGGGCGCTCGCGGAAGCCGAAGAGCGTGGGGTGTTCGGGCGCGAGCTGACGCCCTTCCTGCTTGCGCGCATGGGCGAGGCGAGCGGCGGCGCGACGCTCCGTGCCAACATCGCGCTCCTCGAAAATAACGCTCGCATCGCGGCGGAGATAGCAGCCGCGCTCTGACGCCCGGTATCGAGCGGTAAGGCCAAAAGCCAATGGAGGAGTGGCTAAGGGAAGTCAGAAATCAGTAAGGCGCAGGTCAGAAGGCGGAAGACGTGCCTGAGCTATGTGCCGCGCACACCAAGAAGTGAATGACAGTCAGAACCGCCTGCGGTAGCGGGCGGTCTCCAACCTTGACGAAGAGACCGCCCGCTACCGCAGGCGGTTCTGACCTGCCTACGCCCACCTCGTCGGCGACTTCCTTGATTGATTCAATCAAATTGCATAACCCGGTGGGCAATTTGACCGCACCCGGTGGTTAGCTGGAAAGCCTCAGCCAAAAACCTCCATTTTCCCCGCATAATTACAGGAAAAATGAATATATTTGTGGCACGTGAATAGCTAAGTGAATCACGTTCGCCTGAGCGAACCTGTTCTTTCAGGCACACCATTGTCTTGCCCATTTACTTGACCCCACCGAACACGTTCTAAGATTGCAACCTATCTGACTGTAAGGTGACACTTATGTTGGCACAAACGAATAGTAAAGAGAACACGAACGTTCTCATGTTTGATTCGCGGGAGCAAAAGACGGCGAGAGAGATTCCTGTTCCCATTCAGCGCATTGTGGAAGGACTCGGTGAGGGCAGGGAAGCGGGCTTAGTCCGCTATACGTTTACATTCCTCGTGGAACTTCTGGCGGACTTGCAGAGCGTCGAGGGCGTTGAGGCGGGGGAAGGAGTGATTGAGGAATCAATCGCCGCCTTCTCGTCGGTACATGACAAGGTGCTCGACTTGGTCTCGCACCTCGAAGAACAGGTCCTGCTGCTGGAAGACATCTCCGCCAGTTCCGGGAGCGCGATGCTCGATGTGAGCTTTGCGCTGAGACACGAACTGCGCCGCGCCTTCGATCTGGACATCGCGCACATTGACGGCGAGCGCCCTTTCGAGTCGGCGGAGGGCCGGGTGGCGCACGCGCACGGCGTGCTCAGAAATTGTTTTCGGCAGAGCGTCGTGCTACTGGCGCAGGTCTTCGACGCCTCGTTGAACGAACGCGACGTGTTCGCTGATGCGGCCTCGCGCCGACAAGAGTCAATCCTCCTGTGCGATGCCCTGTCGTCATTGGTATCGGCGATTGAGGAGGCCACCATAAAGAGTTTCCCGCAGTCGGCTGTGTCCGTCATCGAGCACCTCGATTCGTTCCGACACGACGGTATGTCTTACCTCATGCGCCGAGACTGGGAGATGTTCGACGCCTTCGAGAACGAGATCATTTCGTCAAAGGACGAAGAAGAATTCGCAGCCGCGGCAAAGACGTTGAGGGTGGGCCTCGAAACGCTGCTCGGTCAGGTGCGGATGCGGACGGCTTTCAGTGAAGGGGCGGCGACGGAAACGACACACCAGCCGTCGCGCCGCGGCGTTTCATTCTCGCTCTTCAGGGGGCGCCCCGCGCTCTGGTCGGCGGTCGCGGCGTCCGCCGTCCTCGCGTTCAGCGTTGCCTTCTTCGCCGACTTCACCTTGAAGACTCAGGGCAGAGAGCGGGCTGCGGCGCCGGTCGTCGAAAGCGTCCTCCCCATGACCGTCAGCAGCAAAACCGAGCACGTCGCGGCGCAACCGAAGGTAGAGCAAGTCGCGGAACAACCAAAGGTGGAACCGGTCGCGGAACAAACGCAAGTGGCCGTGGCGCCGGAGATGGTCAAGAAAGTCGCGGCGCCCATAAATCAGACCGAGCAAAAGCAAGCCGGCGGTCTGACCTTGCAGGTTGGAGCCTTCCGGGATAGAGCGGCGGCATTGGAAAGCGTCGCCAGACTGCGTTCGGCGGGTGTCGAAGCGAGAGTGACGGAGGCGAGAAAGGACGCGCAGGTCGTCTATCGCGTTCAGGTCGGCCACTTCAAGAGCAGCGCCGAAGCCTCTCAACTGGGGCGTCAACTCATGGCGAAGGGCGCGGCGTCGAGCTTCATCGTCACGAAAGTCGCTTAAGTCGCTCGGCTATCGGACGCCGAACGAGGTCTTTTTCAAACGACGTTCTGTTGCACTTCAAACTTGAATCCGCGACTTGTAAGAATGGAAGAGCCGTGTTCAGAGTCCCGACTTTCAGTCGGCTTGTCGAACGTGAGAAACAGCCGACCGCAAGTCGGGACTCTGAACGCTTGGCGGTCGCTCGTCCAGCTTCTCTGTGTCCCGATCTTTTATAGCAAGGTGCGATTGAGTGCGCCCCGCCGTTCAGAGTCCAGCCTTGAGGCTGACCTGACAAATACGCTGGAGCGTGAACTCCAAACAGGTCACACCCATTTGCAAACCGCTACCGGGACGGATTTGGTTTAACCAGTTCGACCGCGACAGACGGCGGTCCGAGATGGTCAAAGCGTTCATCTCGTCAATCGAGTGGCGCGAGAGGTTGCAAGCGGACGTTCGCCGGAAGAATCGGGCGCGGTAAAAACGAAGGCGGCGCGAGAGAGGGTCTCGCGCCGCTTTCGTCGTTCAGGCGGGATTGTGCTGGCGGGTGTTGGTGTGTCGCCTCTTACCTTGATTCCGACATGGCGGCGACATAGCAGCCTTTGGCGGTCGTCGTAAGCGGGTCTTTGGCGAGGCGCACGTCCGAGATCTCAATCGGGAAGTCGCCGCCGGCCTTGAGGGCGCTCTCGAATTTCTGGAGGAACCCCGCGGGGCGTGCGGTGCCGCCGGCGAGCACGATCTGCATCGGACGGTCAATCCGGGGGAGTTGGCTCGAACGACCGAACTCTTGGCGTAGACGCTCGATGAGCGTTACCAGCACGTCCTCGTAGAAGATATGCAGCGCGCGCGTCATTTCGTCCTTCGGCGGGCGTGACAGATCGAGGGTCTCTTCCTTGTAGAGACGGACGCGCGTTGTGTTCCGTTCGCCGAGCACCTCCGCCGCGCAGCGGTCAATGTAGTCGCCGCTCTTCGGGACGCTGAAGGTAATCATCGGCATGGACATGAACGAGACCGAGACGTTGCACATGCCGCCGCCGAAGCTGACGCCGATGCCGGTGAAGTTTTCATCCTGCAATTCGGAGAAGACGACCGCCTGACCTTCGTTGACGGCCTTCGCGTTGTAGCCGAGCGATTGGAGGAAGTTCTTCAGCACCGCCTCGTGGTAGACGAGGTTGCCGTTCAGCCCCTCACCCTTACCGGGAACGCTGAAGCAGAGCGTCTCGTTCCTGCGTGCGCGGGGGACGACGAGCTGGATGACGCGCTGAATCATCTGCATGCTCATCTCTTCCCTCGGATTCAGGAGGCCGGACTCCATCGGGCGGCGCGCATCGGTATCGAGGAAGCTGGCAAAGAAATCAGAGTCGTTGCCATAGACGTAAAGGTTCTTGCAGTTGCGCTCGTAAACCATTCCCCTCTGTTTCAAAACGTTCTCGGCCATCTCCGAACTAGGGACGGCGACGAAAGCGTTCAGGTGTGTGCGGGTCTCGAAACCGTTCGAGCCGTCGGCAGCGATGATGCGACTCGTCCCGACATCGAGGCCGATGGGGCTGGACTTGGCAGTGGACAGCTCGTTCTTCGAGGCGGCGGGGGCTTGGTTCTTCTCTTCCATTTCTTCTCCTCTAATTATTTAAACGGTGCATTGATTGGGGACATCCGGTCAAGTTGGTGGGGTGGAGATTCTGCTGGTGCAGCCGACCCATTTCTGGAAGGAGCAACAGGTGTGCCGCAGGAAGTTGAGATTAGTGATTCCAAGAAATGAGCGTCGCCTGTTCCAGAAAATGAAATGAGCGATGAGCAGTAAAAAGAGAAAATTGCTTACCGCTCATACTTACCCCTTCCTTACTCTTCGGCGCGCAGTGCGCGTTGCGAATCGAATTGGCGACGGTATTGCTCGCGCCCGCGTTGGCGCATCTCTTCGGTTTTTAACTTAGCCTGACCGGCCTTTCGTTCAAACTCCTGTTCGGCCTGTGCAACGCCCGGCCACATACGCCCGCCCAACTTCCCAAGCGTCTCCTCGTCATAGGTGAAACCGAACTCGCTCACGCTCGCGGGCGCGACCAGATATTTATCGGAGAGGCCCATCGCCGAGAAGGGGAAATCACGCGCCCAGTCGTGGTGAAAACAGACGCGCATGTTCGAGGGATTGACGGAGACGAGGCCATGCGTGACGCAGTTGGCGTCGTCAATCTGGAAGCGACTTCGCAGCACCTGCGTCAGGAGTCGGCCCGAAACGAGTTGGGCCTCGGTCAAACGCTCGCCGCTCGCGTCCGCCGACATCGTGGTCTCGAAACAGACGCCGAGGAAGCTCTCGTTCAGCCCGACGTAGACGCCGCGCGCGTCGGCCCACACGGAGTTGCCGGCGTGGTTCGCCGCGTCCTCGTCGCGCACGACGCGGTAAATCTGGCCGAAGCGGTCAATGACGTAGTTGTAAGAACTGTTCTTCCTGACGTACTCGACCAGACCGCGAGTGCGCGTTTCGATGGACTCACTGTTCCCCTCGTTGAAAGGCACGAGGTGGCTCTCGGAGGTGTGATAGACGATGCCCACGGGCTTGCTGTTCGCCTCCGGCTCCCGCTCACCGCCCGGCTTGAAGATGTAATAACTGCGTGGCCGCGTCTCGGTCGCGTAGTCGTTAAGGATGCGCGCGCCGTTGCTGTAGCGTTCGTAATGGTCCTTCTCTTCGACGAGCCAGACCTTTTCAGGGCTGTAATCGGGAAGGCTCGCGGCGGCGACCTGTGTGAAGACATGATCCTGCGTGGCGGTCGCGCCGGCGGGGCCGCTCGCCGTGCCGTAACGCTCGGTCAGTTGCGTGTTGACATACCGCGCCGACCATGCGGCGGCGCGATAAACCCCGAACACGATGACGGCCAGCAGCGCCGCGCTCACGGCGAAGAAGGCAGTCCGGAACTGATAGCACTTAAAGAAGATACGGGCCGTGAGGGGCGCGCGGCTGCGTAGACTGAGCAGGCCATGCCCACGCCACGAAACGGACGGGAGCAACCTCCTCGTCTCGCGGAAAATCAGGTGGTAGAGCCAGACTTTGAGGAGCTGATCGTAGAGGTAGGTCTTCTTGATGAACTCCAGTCTCGTGAGCTTCTCGTCCAGCGCGGCGCGGAGCGCGGCCTGCTGCGCCAGTGTGCTTTTCAGGAAGCGGAGACGGACTTCGGGCCGGTCGAAAAAGTGCGCGTAACTCTCGACCACCCTTGAGTAGTAAGCGGTCGGGTCTGGGGGCAGCGTCTGGCTCATGGCGTAACTTCCGCCTGACGGCGGCGTGGCGCCGGCTAGACGGTCGGAACCGCGCGCCGGCTACTGCTTGTCGCTCCTTACTCCTGCACTGCCGCGATAATCGTATTGCCAACAGCGCCCGAAGCACGCAGCTTATTTTCGTGTTGCTTTGCCTCTTCGCGCAAAGCGAAGCGTCCCGAATAGACGCGATACCATGTTCCGCGTTTTTCCAACTCGACCGTCGCAACGCGCGCCTCGAAACCCGCCGCGCGCAAACCCGACACGCGCTCGTTGGCTTCGGAAACAGTGCTGTATGAGCCTGCCTGCACGGCATACCCGGCCACGCCCGCCACGCTCGCCGCTCCAACCGGCTCCGGCGCGGCGGCGGCGGCTGGTTCGCGGTCAGACGGTTCGTCCGTCACCGGCGCATCCGCGGCGCGGGACGGTTTCGCGTCTTGGCTCGTCGCGTTGTTAGAGACCGTTGGAATCTCCTGAAAATTCTGGTTGGCCCCGTTGTTCCGCACCACCTCCGGAGCGGCGAGTTGGCGCCCGTTGCCCAACCCCAGCCAACTAGAGAGAGAGACCATGGCGATCAAGCACGCCGCGGAGAGCACTAAAACCACGGGCTTGAATCTTAACAAGCTTACTTCGACGGCGTACCCGTCTTGGTCTACCTGTGTTGATTTGCTCATAAGCAGTTGGGCGCCGCTGATGGCGGCGGGTGGAACGCAGGCTGGTTCCGATTTAATTGTGTGGGTCTCGCCCGTCGGACAGGTGCCGCGCGAGGAATTCCAAATTCTATTAGACAATTTATATGCCAGTGAGTCGCTTCTTTCCTCGCTCGTCGTCGGTCCCGCCCACTGACCTGAATGCTGAATATGCGGCGCGACAGGGTGAGTTAGGAAAGAGCAGTGCGCGCGGCGAGCCGCCTTGAAGTGGTCATCGTGACAAACTTTGTCATCTTGACATGACTTTTTTTGCTATTTGACCGGTGTCGGTCATTTTGAAAATATGTCTAGATGTAGAACAACCGATTTCTCCGCGTCTGTGCAGGTTTGACTTGCCCCCATTGGCGGCATGTCTCTTGCTTGAGGTCAAGAGCGCTCCTCGCACGACGCAGGCAAGTCCACCTTAAGGTTTGTACAAAATAAAGAAGCGACCAGCGGGCTACAAACTACTTCCACCCTTCACCTCTCCGCCCCGGAAGGCCCGTATTCACTTCACAAAAACTGCTTATGATCATTGTTAACAGTGACCGTGCGAGTAAGTCGCTGGCTTGGGTGAGCATCGCGCTTGGAGTGTGTGCGCTGCTGCTCTCATTCAACGGGCAGGATTTGTGGAGACCGGACGCGAGGCTCGCGTTTCTGACGCTCTTCACCCTGAGCGTCGGCGCGACGGTGTTGGTAAAAGTCCCGAAGGCGAAGGCATATATCGCGGCGTCCGACGTGGCGGTCTTCGTTGCGATTTTGCTCTACGACAATTCGGTCGCGACGCCGCTCGCCGCCCTTGCGACCCTGACCGCGGCGATTCGCTTCGACCGACGCCTGACGCGCCCGCTGGTCGCTGCCGCGCTCGCCGCCGTGGCGACTTTCGTCTCCGCATGGGGTGCGAATCAACTCGCGGCATGGGGAGTCGTCCCGCAGTCCGCACTCCTCGGAATCAATCTATTTATCATGGCCGCCGTGCGCGCCGTTATCAGTGCCGCGCCCGCGGCGTGCGCCACTGTAATGGCGAAAGGGCAGAGCCGGATCGTCACCTACTTTTCGACATCCGTGTGGGGCTTCGTCGTCTATCTCTTCATGGCATCAATAGCCGGGCTAGTCGGCACGGCGTCCGCGTGGGTGAGCGTTGACGTTGCCTTCGCGGTGCTTGCGGCTGTGGGTCTTGCCTATCATGCGTGCAGCCTCTATATGAAGGAGGGCACGGCGCGGCAAGGCGAGGGAACGCCGGACGGACGCCTCTCGCTACCCTCGGAAGGCAGCGAGAGTTTGCGCCGCGCCTTCAACGACGCTCCGACGGGGATGGCGATCCTCTCAGCGCGGGGCGACTTGCTCAGGGTGAATCGCTCGTTGGGTAAGATGCTGGGCCGCTCCGAGGAGGAGTTGCTCAGATCGGGCATTCAGGAATTCGTCCACCCCGACGACCTCGGCCCGGTGCTGGCCGGGGTCAAAGATGTCATCAAGGGCAAGGAGCTATACCTGCGGACGGACATCCGGCATCCGCTGAAGGACGGCGCGACGGCTTGGGCGCATTGGAGCGTGGGCCGTTTCTTCGCGCCTTACACCGATGAGGTGCGGCTGATCCTTCAGGCGCAGGACGTGACCGGGCGGAAGCTGGCGGAAGAAAAGTTATTGCACGACGCCTGCCATGACATTCTCACCGGCCTCCCCAATCGCGCGCTCTTCATAGACCACGTCAAACTGAGCATCTCGCGCGCGCGCCGACGTGAGGGCAGCCTGTTTGCCGTCCTGTTCCTCGACCTCGACCGCTTCAAGATCATCAATGATTCTCTCGGCCACATGGTCGGCGACGAACTGCTGATTATCGTCGCGCGCCGCCTCGAACGTTGCGTGCGGGAGGGCGACACCGTGGCGCGCGTCGGCGGTGACGAGTTCATGGTGCTGCTCGATGATTTGCAGGACATCGGCGAAGCGATCACCGTCGCCGAGCGCATCCAGAACGATGTCAAAATCCCGATCAACATCAACGGGCACGAGGTCTTTACCACTATGAGCATCGGCATCGCGCCGTGCTCGGCGGAGTACGACAACCCCGAAGACATCATGCGCGACGCCGACACGGCGATGTACCGCGCCAAATCGCTTGGTAAGGCGCGGCACGAAGTCTTCGACAAGACGATGCATGCCTTTGCCGTCAATCTCCTGCAATTGGAGACCGATCTCAGGAAGGCGCTCGAACGCGATCAGTTCTTTATCCATTATCAGCCCATCGTATCGCTCGACTCATTCCACATCCGCGGCTTCGAGGCGCTGGTACGCTGGGCGCATCCGGAGCGCGGCTTCATCTCGCCGATGGACTTCATCCCCGTCGCCGAAGAAACCGGACTCATCGTCGCCCTCGGCGAGTGGACTTTGCACGAGGCTTGCCGGCAGATGCACCACTGGCAGCATGAGTTTCCTTCGCAAGACCCGATGTTTATCAGCGTGAACCTTTCGACTAAGCAGTTCAATCAGCCCAACCTGATCGAACAGGTCAGCGACATCCTACGCACGACCGGTCTCAACCCGCGCGCTCTGAAACTTGAAATCACCGAGAGCGCCGTGATGGAGAACATCGAGGTGGCGACCGAGATGCTGCGGCAGTTGCGCGCCCTCGGCGTCCAACTTTCGATAGACGACTTTGGCACCGGCTACTCCTCGCTCTCCTACCTCCACCGCTTTCCGATTGACACGCTCAAGATTGATCGCTCGTTCGTTTCGCGGATGTCCGGCAACAATGAGAACACGGAGATCGTCCGCACCATCGTCGTGCTGGCGCAGAACCTCGGTATGGACGTGGTGGCCGAGGGCGTCGAGACCAACGAACAGCTCGCGCTCCTGCGCCAACTCGGCTGCGAGTACGGACAGGGCTACTACTTCTCAAGACCTGTGAGCGATGTCGAAGCCGGACGGATTATCGCCGATACCCGCGCGCTCCAACCCGACCGCGCGATAGGCGATGGGCGGCGCTTACCGCGAATCAACGTCGAACCGGGAACATACACGGCGACCCCAGCCGCATAGCTTTAGCGAGGGTTAATATGTTAGACGAACGGAGAACAAGCGAGAGATTCCGGGGTAATTTGGAAGCGACGTGGGAGGGAGTCGTCTCGCGTCAGCGCGGCACACTGGTGGATATAAGTTTGACCGGGTGTTTCATCCTGACCCCGGATGAAGTGCAGCAGCATGAACTCGTCCGCCTCGAAATCGAGGCCCCGACCAACCGCACTATCTATTTGTGGGCCGAGGTGGTCTACAAGATACCGGAGATGGGATTCGCGCTCTGCTTCACGGGGGCTGACGAAAAAGAGTCGGACATGCTCAAACTGCTGCTCGATTATCTCCGCGAGGGGCAGGACGACGGTGTCGTCCCGTCGTCACTCCAGACCGTCTCGTGAGCACGGCGTCGCGCGGCCTGTCGTGGGCCGCGCGATGCGGACCAGCGTGACCACGAGGAGAAGAAGGGCAAGAAGAACAGGCATCGTGCATTCTTCTTGCCCTTCTTCTCTTCGCGGTCAACTTTGTTCGGGCGCGCTTCGCTCTCGCTTCGGCCCCGCCCCATCGCAAACCACATCGCATCAAACGGGCGGCTCACCGGCATCAACCGAGAGCGCTCATGCGGACTACGCGCCTCCGATCAATCCGCGAAGCGCCTCCGTCTCAACAGGCGTGAGGTCGGCGAAGGACAACTCGAACCCGACCTTCTCCATGCTGTAGAGCACGGTCGCCCGCAGCGGCAGCCAGCGCTGTTCGGGCAGCCAGAGCTTGATGTGCATCTCCATGCCGTCCTTCGCCCAAGCCTTCGTCTTGACGAAGCAACGCTTGATGCTGAGGCTTGTCACCATACCATTGCGCGGCGTATCGTCGTTCAAGCCAAAGGTGCAGGGGACGGTAACCTTCTTTCGGTTATCCTGACTTTTTTCTGTTGGGGTATCAATCATATCGGTCGGGTCGGCAGCTCGGTTTGTTAAAGTGTCTCGCGGAAAGACCAGTTATGGTCATGTATCCGGGCACGGCAAGTAAATGACAGCAAATTAAAGGCCGGACTCGGATGGTCTACTTTATCGCGCCCGATAAAAGTCCGAACCCGAAAGCTTTTCACAGCGTTCTTGTTGCGGAAGGGCAGTTGATTATTTCCTGAATCAGTTCAACAGGTCTCGCGGGGTTGGCTTCTAAAAGCCGCCGCGGGATTCGGAGAAGGATAAAATATGAAAGGTCGCATCTTCATCGCCGTCATTCTCATCATCGCCGCCGCTTTCGTCGGTCGGCAGATGTCAGGGCGCCACGGCGCAAGTTCTATCGCCGGGCGCGAAGAGACGCGCCAGACGTATCCGCTCGACGCGGGCGCCGAAGTCGAGGTGCGCGGCATCAATGGCTCGGTCGAGGTCAACACCGCCGAGACGGTGTTCGCCGACGTTTCCATCATCCGCACCGCCGAGAACGAGGACGATCTGGAGCATAGCCGCATCGTCGTTGAGCATACCGAGTCGCGCCTCGTCATCCGTGGCGAGGGGAAGAAGAGCGGTTTCTGGCGTCGGCTGTGGGGCGGCGGCGGCAACGTCCGTCAGCAGATCGTGCTGACCCTCCCGCGCGGCGTGGAGCTTGAGACGAAGGGCGTCAACGGCCCCGTGAAGATCGGCGAGGTTGACGGGGCCGTCTCCGTGAGCGGCATCAACGGTCGCGTCGAGGTGGCGCAGGCCGTGGGCCGCTCCGAGGTGAAGGGCATCAACGGCACGGTGAAGGTCGCCGTCTCGCGGCTCGGCGCCGATGGGATGGAAGTAACGGGCGTCAACGGTAAAGTCGAGATCGAGTTGAAGGAGAATCTGAACGCCGACATCAGCGTGAAGGGTCTCAACGGCAGTTTCACGCTCGACGTGCCGAACGTCACGATGCAGGAGAAGGAGAACCGCTCGAACATGCGCGCGCGCCTCGGCACGGGCGGCACGCCCGTCAACATCACAGGTGTCAACGGCAACGTGAGTTTCGCATCGAGCGCGCCCGCCGCTTCGACGCTCCCGGTCAGCGCCGCTCCGTCTGTGCCGCCCGCACGTCGTTCTGCTCCTCCGGCTCCGCCCGCGCCCCGGCAGTGAGAGTCCATCGCGGCGCGAACCGAGAAAAGTTCTCAGCCGGCCCTGAAAGCGTTGTTCAAGAAGAAAGCCCGCTCCACTTGCAACGGAGCGGGCTGTCGTTTGTGAGTTCACCTCGTCAAGCTTCCTCGCCGCCCTCCGGGCCGTAGAAGACGACCCACACGGCGATGTCTTCGGTGAAGTTCTCGAAGCGGTGCGGGACGCCCGCCGGGACGAACAGCACGTCGCCCGGCGCGAAGCGGTCGCGCCCCTCGCCGTTGACGAACTCGCCGCTGCCACTCATCACAACGTACAACTCGTCGCGTGTGTGCGGTTGCTGCGGGTCGCGTCCACGCGGCGCGTAGACCTCGACCGAGAGCGTGCCGTGCGCGAGCACCTCGACGAACCGCTCGCCGTTCGGGCCGGGCAGTCGCTCCAACGCTTCAGCTAACGTTACTTTGCGTCGTGCATCAGACATAAACTCAAAAGCCTTCTTCTAACGACTGATGGCGAAGAGATGGTGCTGCGTTCTGATGAACATCATGCCGGACGAAATCGCCGGGGTCGCCATCATCAACTCGCCCATCGTGTTCGTCGCCAGTAGCTCGAACTTCGGCCCGGCCTTCACGACGAACATCTCACCGTCTTCGCCCGGCAGGTAAATCTTTCCGTCCGACGCGACCGGCGAGGCGCTGAACCCGCCGCCCCGGTGTGCGATTCGCTCCCGGTAGATGTCGGCGCCCGTCCGGAGGTCGTAGCAGTCAAGCACACCCTGATTCGAGAGCACGTACAGGTGTTCGCCGTAGATGAGCGGCGTCGGCATGTAGGAGCCGCGCGCCTGTTTGCTCCACGCGACGTGCCGGCTCGACGTTTGTCCCTCGCCGAGCGTGATGTCGCCGTTTGCGCCCGCGCGGATGACGAAGATCGGCGCTTCGGGACGCCGCCCGCTGGCGACGACGATCAAATCACCGGAGAAGACGGGCGTCGGCGCTGTAATCTTGGAACTCCCGCCGAGCCGCCACAACTCTTTCCCGGTGCGCGGGTCGTAGCCGCGGATGAAGTTCGAGGCGTTGGTGACGAGTTCCACGCGGCCCCCGCCGTCGTAGACGGTCGGCGTGCCCCACGAAGGCAACTCCTCGCGCGCCGTCCGCCACACGGTCTTACCCGTCTTGATGTCGGCGGCGATGAGGAACGAATCCTTCTGCGTGTCGCACTGGACGATGACGAGGTCTTGATAAATGATGGGCGAACTCGCCGTGCCCCATTCGTAATCGGGCGCGTCGTAAGCGCCTGCGTCGAGCACGCCGAGGTCTTTCTTCCAGACGGGACGGCCTTTCATGTCGAAGGCGTAGAGACCCTGCGAGCCGAAGAAGGCGACGACGTAGCGCCCGTCGGTCGCGGGCGTCGAGTTGGCGTAAGAAGCCTTGATGTGTCGCTTCTCGCGCGGAGCGCCATCGTAGGCCGTCCGCTCCCAGACGATTTTGCCGCTCGCGCGGTCGAGCGCATACACCTTCCATTGCTGCGGCGCGCGATCTTGCGAAGCGTTGCCCGCGCCGTACAGTCCGTGGCGGAAACTATCGCCGCCGCGACTGCTGACCGCCGTCGTCAAGAAGACGCGGTCGCCCCACACGACGGGGCTTGAATGAGCGAGACCGGGAATCCGTGTCTTCCAACGGACGCCCGCGCCTTTCTCCACGTCCCAACGTTCGGGAAGGTTCTGTCCCTCGGACACGCCCGCCGCGCGCTCGCCCCTGAATGAAGACCAGCGGTCTTTGCGCGGAGTCTGGGCGGACAGTGTGGTCACGAACGAAAGAAGCAACGTTGCGCGCAGCACCCAGCTAAGTTTCATGTTTCTTTCCTCAACGACGAATTACAGTGGAGCGAAGTCCGGATATGCGCCGCCCTCGGCCCGGTGTGGATGACACAAACTTATGATTGCGAAAACCACCACTATCATCAGGCCCGAAATATGATGCAGCATAAAGGGTCTCGCCTTCAATCTCGTCGCGCATCGTTTGGTAGTCGCTCTCGTCGTCCGAATCAGATGCAACAGCCAATCCGAACCCGCCGCCGGATTGAACAGAACGACATAAGAGTGGCGAATTACGCGCCGGGCTTGGAAAAACCGGCTGATTAGACGTTTCACAGAGGTTGTCAACCCAACGCACGCCTGAGACTCGGCGGAAAGTAAACCGCCGAGACTGTAAGATTAACGTTGAGACGTGCGCCTTTTTAGTTTACCCTGTGCGCCATCAGACTTACCGAGAAAACCTGTTAAGGAGTCCGAGATATGCTCACAAGAAAGCGCCCTATCGTCATATTTGGCTCGCTGTTAATAGCCATCTCCGCCGTTATCTTCACCTCTTCGGCGGCGGCGCAGAGGAACCGGCAGCCGCCGCCCGCGCCGACCCCGCAGAATCCACCGACCATCCGCCTCGAAGCCGATGCTGAAGTGGTCACGCTCTGCCCCGACGACGATGCGGTGGAGAACCCGCGCGTGCGTCTCAAGGCGACGGGCAACAGCCCGGACGGAAACGCGCTGCGCTACCGCTGGAACACGAGCGGCGGGCGGATCGAGGGCGATGGGACGGACGTGATCTGGGATTTGTCTGGCGCGCAACCGGGCGTCTACACGGCGACGGTAACTATCGAGAGCGGCCCGGAGGGCGACCCCCTCTGTACAGCCTTCACCTCAACGCGCGCCGTCGTGCGTAACTGTCCGCCGGCGCGCCCCATCTGCCCGAACATCTCGACCTACTGCCCGGACGTGGCGCAGACCGGCGCGCCCGTCACCTTCACGGCGAGCACCAGCGGCGGCACGCCGGGCATCACGCCGGTCTACCGTTGGACGCTCTCGGCGGGCACGATCACCGCCGGGCAGGGCACGCCGACGATCACCGTGGACACGGCGGGTCTCGCCGGCCAACCGATCACGGCATCGGTCGAGGTCGAAGGTTACAACTTGAGTTGCCGCGCCTCGTGCCAGTCATCGGTGCCGGCGCCCGTCCAGCCGCGCAGGAGCAATGAGATCGGCGAGGTCAAGCGCGACGAGGAGAAGGCTATCCTCGACCTCTTCGCCATCGAGTTGCAGAACGAGCCGGGCGCGCAGGGCTACGTCATCGGCTATGGCGGGCGCGGCTCGAAGTACGCCGACGGGAGGCAGCGCTCGGAGCGCGCGCGTGATTACCTCGTCGCCACGCGCGGCATAGACGCCAGCCGCGTCGTCGTGATGGACGGCGGCTTTGCCGAGAGCGGGCGCACCGAACTCTGGATCGTGCCGCCGGGCGCGACGCCGCCGCGACCGAGATAAGTCTCACGGAAGTAGATGAACGAAAGGGCGCGACCTTAACACACGGGTCGCGCCCTCCTTATTTGTAGCGAACGGTCGAGCGCGGCCTCACGCGGCCACAGGTTCCATACCAAGACCCGCGCCGCGACGGTCGTCGTTGCGGCGCGGGTCTTCTCCGAGTGCCCCTGCTTGTTAATCACCGATAACCTCGTGCGCCACCCTGCCGCGCCGAATCGAGGTCATTGCATATATGGTGTGTCGTCCCCATTGACGAGCGTGGACAGAGCTTTCACCGAGTCGCTCATCATAATCCCGTCGCTCATCATAATCCCGTCGCCCATCACTATGCCGTCGCCCATCACTATCCCGGCGCCGAAGATCGTGCCGTCTCCGAGCACGACGCCGTCGCTCGTCATAATGAAGTCGCTCATCATGATCCCGTCACCCATGACGATCCCGTCGCTCATCACGATCCCATCGCCCATGACGATCCCGTCGCCCATCACCATCCCATCACTAATCACCATGCTATCGCTCACGACCGTGCCATCCGAGAGGATCAGGCCATCGCCGAGTACCATGCCGAGGCCGTAGACCTTCTGATATTTCATAATCAGGTTTGTGCCTCTCGCCGTGACCCACTTCATAACGGCGCCCTGCGACCACGAAAACTTATGGCCGGCGATAGTTGTTTCCGGCGTGGGCAGGTCGTTCTCCGACAGCAGCGGCAGCGATAGAGTACTTTGCTTCAACATGGGCGTGCCGAGCGGGGTCGTCGCCCAGTTGAGGTCGGTGCGGACGCGCCGGGCGAGGCGGATCGCGCCCTCGACGTTGAGTTGGCCGGCGCCCTGCTGGAGGGTGTTGACGCCGGGCAGTTGCTGTGCCGTGTACATCAGGATCAGCTTGACCATGTTCGGCGTGAGATTCGGATTAGCTTGAAGTATGAGCGCCGCCGTGCCCGCCACAAGCGGCGTCGCCATGGAGGTGCCGCTCAGGTACATCATGTCCTTGTCGGCGTTCGTCGTACTCGTGGCATCGAGCTGCGGGTTCTGATCGAGCAGATAGTTATTCTTACCCTGCGCGGAGATCAGCCGGTTGCCGGGTGCCACCAGTTCGGGCTTGATGATGTTGTCGTGGCGCCTGACGCCCGCCGCGTCCGTCCAGTAGCTGCGGGTCGGCCCGCGCGAGCTGTAGGTGGCGATGCGGTCGTCGTTGCGGGCATCCGTGCCGAGGGTGTTCGAAGCTCCGACGGTGATGGCCGAAGGCTCGTTGCCGGGCGCGTGGATACGACCGTAGACCTCGCGCCCTTGAGCGTCCTTGCCGTCGTTGCCGGCGGCAGCGACGACGACGATACCGGCGTCCACCAGCCGGCGCACCGCGCGGCACAGCGGGTCATTCCGGTACGAGTCAATCGCCGGCATCCCGATGCTGAGGTTGGCAACGCGGATGTTGTACTGAGTGCGGTTGGCGAGCACCCAGTCGAGCGCCCTGAGCACTCCCGCCGCGCTGCCGACGCCTCTCTCGTCCAACACGCGCAGGTTGATGAGTTGCGCGTTTGGGGCGATGCCCCGGTAAGGCCCCATCTCCCAGTAACTTTTATAGGAGCTGCCGGCGAGCAAGCCCGCGACGTGCGTGCCGTGGCCGTAAGGGTCGTTCGTGTTTATCCCCTTGCCGGTGAAATCAACGTTTTTGTTGACGCGCTTGGTGCCATCTTTGCCGACGAAGTGGTAATGATCGTCGTAGATACTCGAATCGAGCACGGCGATGCCGATGCCCGTGCCGTCGAGGCCGTAGTTGCCATACTGTTGGCGCATGGTCTCCGTGCCGGTGGTGCGCTCGACGTGGCCGAGCACGCCCACCTCACGGTCGCGCGAGATGTAACGGGTCGCGTTGGCGGCAGCCAGTTTCTCGATGGCGCCGACGGGAAGTTCGACCTCTAAAGCGCCGAGCCGCGCCATCTCGGCGCGGACTTCCACGCCGCTCGCGCCGAGCAGCGCGCGCAGCTCGCCGTCCTCTAAATCGGAAGCCTGAAGGATGACGCGCTCGCGCTGCCGACCGGCGGAGCCAGCCTCGCGCATTAGGCGGCGCAGGTCGGGCGAAACCTTGTCGCCCGCGAACCCCGTCTCGGAGTCTTCCGCGTCGTCGGTGCTCGCGGCTTCCGCCCCGGACGCGCCGCCGACGCGGACGGCGAGGAAGTGCTCACGCAGCGCGGCGCTCCCGGCGATGGAGCGCCTATAACTCTCGGCTCCGGTTGCGCTAACACAGCGGAGACTGCCGTCGGCGAGCGCTCCGCGCAGCATCGCGGAGACGTTCGCGCCGTGCGCCGCGCCGTCTCCGACGAGACTCTGGATTTCGTCAATGAAGAGGATGATGCGACCCTCCGCGCGTTTCACGTCCGCCAGCAACGCTTCTAACCGCGACTCGACCTCGCGCCGATTGCCCGCGCCGTGGAGCAGCGCTCCAAAGTCGAGCTGCCACAGGCTTCTGCCGCGGAGCGATGCGGGGGTGCCGCCGTCCGCGATCCGCTGTGCGAGCGCCTCGACGAACGGCTGCCTGCCGGCGCCGAACTCGTCAATCAGAACGGGGTTGTTTTTCGTGGAACTGGAGAGCGCGCGAAGTGTGCGGCTGACCTCGGCCTTGTGGCCCGCGACCGGCGCGAGCCGCCCCCGTCGCGCAAACTCCGTTAAGTCTTTCGCATACTTCGACAGCGCCGGGAATGACTGGCGCGAATCAGCGTTTTGCGCTTGTGCGCTGTGGCCGCCATTCCGCGCATGAGTCACTCCGCCCGGCAGGACGAGGAGCGCGATGTTCGCCAGCAGCGAGAGAGCCGTCAGCCACGTCAGTGTGTGAGAAGGTTTACGCATTAATCACCTGCTTGCCCCCGACCCTCAATCACCATAACGCAAGGTTTCGAAGGCCGGGTTATATGTTCCGATTGTTAACGCCGCCGTCGGGAAATCACCCCGCCCGGCGTCGAACGTCCAGCCCTTTTACCGGAGGGGGACGCTCATCAAATGCTGGTTGAGATAAAGATTATGCTCGGCGCGGAGCGCGAGCACCACGCCGTAAAGCGAGTGTCGTGCCGCAAGGCGTTTGCTCTAATAAGCTGTTAAAAACGCCGAATGACCGACGGGCGCGGCACGGGGCGATGACTTGCTTCGGTCAACCTGAAACGGAGCGACCGGTCAGGCTGGATGATGGGTGGCTTTAGTGAAGCGGGAAAAATAAAAGGGCGTCCATCATGGTGCTTTGCGTCTGTTCGTCGAAGGCGGCGACGGCATCGGATTTGTAAAGGTTGCAGGAGCGGCAGGAGAGAGCGAGATTGTCAGGGCTTGATTCGCCGCCGGAGGCTTGCGGCTGGATGTGCTCGACTTCAAAGGGGAGATTAAAAATCGCTTCGGGGGCGCGGCAATACTCGCAAACGTGGCGGGCGCGGGCGGAGACGAGCGGGTAGTGCGGATTCATGGCTGGAGCTGATCGAGCAAGGCTTCCGCCCGCTCGCGTGCGCCGTTAAGCTCGGCCTCAACCAGTTCCTCTAACTCCCCGACCTCTTCCGCCGACAGCGTTCCGGCTTCGTGCCGCGTCATCAACTCATGCAGACGCGCCTGCTGTGTCGCGCCGAAGAAGCGATCCGCCTTGCGGTTCTGGACGATAACGAGCGTGCCGCTCTCATCATCCGCGAGTTGCGAGGTGAGCGCGTCCAGAGCCTCGCTCGCCGTGCGTCCGGTAGATTCCTTATCGCCCGTAATAGCGCGGTAGGTGTCGGCTCGTTCGGGCGTGATGGTGATGGTCGTCATGGCAAGCGAATTGTAACCTAGCTGTTTCAGCGCCTCAACTGAGAGATGAACGGCGAGAGTGCTTTTTCGAGGCGAACCATCGCGTCAATCATCGCGGCTTGGATCGTGGGCCAGTTCGCCTCGTCCTTGTAGCCGCCAGCCGTCACATCGAACGCGATCCGGCTGGTCTTTCCCGTATCGCGTCGCGTCCACGATAACGTCTCGCCAAACGCGGTCTCGATTTCCTGTCGATGTGCGTGTAGCTCGTCGTACACCTCTGCTCGGATGGTGTAGAGGGCAACCCGACCGTCGTGCTGGTTAATCACGTAGGCCAGCGTCCCCTCCATCCACTCGCCGAACTCTTCGGTGATGACCAGAGTGTTCGGGAGAATCACGTCAATCTGTTTCTTTAACAGGCGTTGCAAATCGGTGCGCTCGCGCAGGCCGACTTGATCGAAGGAGGTTTGCGCGATGCGTGTGAAGTTGTCGGTGGTGACTTCGTAGAGTGCCATTCCTATTGTTCCAGAGTTGAGAGCGTTTCGCCGCCGTAAGATAGGGCTGCGGCGTCGGGCGCGAATCCGAGATGTTTCAATGCTTCGAGCGTTTCAATAGTCGGCGGCTGCATCAACTATCGTTCATCCTTGACGACGACCTGCCCGTTCATCAGCATCGGCAACAGCCAATCGCGGAGTTTAGCAAGCCGTCAGGCTTCTTATTTAATGAGAGTCGCTTTGTATTGTTCTTCAAACTCGCTAACTTTCAAAACCGTTACGCGCGGAAAATCAACCGTTTTCAAAACGTCAAAATGCGCGTCGTTTGAAATCAGACAAAGGGCGTCTGAAGCGATGGCGCAGTCAACGAATTTGTTATCGTCCGCGTCTGCGGCGATAAGATTAAAGTTAAAATAGACTTCGACTCGTTCGGTGTGCGGGCTGACGGTAATAAAATTGATGACGTTTTCGGAGACTTCAGCGTTTAACTGGCGGGTTAAAACTTCTTCGTATTCAAAAATCTCGTTTGAAACGCACAAAATCAGCTTGCCGTTTATCAAACAGTCGAAAATCCAGCGAAAAGGGGATTTTCTGCCGATAATTGCCAGCAAGATGTTTGTATCAAGGACGATTTTCAGCGCGGTGGTGTTCATTTGTCCAATCAATCACGTCTTGCTCGGTTAAGTTTTTTTCTTCCCAGAGCTTGTCCATCGCGCTTGATGCTTTTTCGGCGAAATGCCGCGCCAAAAGCTGTTTGATTTCAAAGAGCGTCTCATCGGAAACGTCGTTACCGTAAAGTTTGAGCAACTCTTTTTGCACGTTGCTTAATCCACTTTGTTTGACCGGCATAATATGTTTACCTCACTAACCGATTTTCTCATAGATTGGCGAATTATCTCTCCATGATTGACTCGGTTTGAAGTTTCAAGCTGCGGGTTCGACAGAGTCTTTAACCCTGACCTGCCCGTTCATCAGCATCGGCAACAGCCAATCGCGGAGTTCGGCGAGTTGTTGGTTTTCTATTTCGTTACTTATTTTTTTCTTGATAAGCGGCGCGATTATTTCATCGAGCTTTGAAATTATTTGTGGTTTAGGCAAAATAATGCGGCTTTGTTGTAAATGTTCCTGCGTGATATGTCCCATCGTTGTTTTGCGATTTTCAGCCATCATCTTGAAATGCCGCAAGTAATTTACGAGTTGGTAGTTATAAAATGATTTTGGATATTTTTTAGAAGTAACTTTGAAAATGTGTTGATTCAACGCGCCTTTACCGCCTGTCCAAATTTTAACGTCGAGCGAAGCAGACCAAGAAAACAAAATGTCGCCGTTTTCAATAATCGCTTTCTGCGGAATGTCTGCGCGAACTAATTCAGAAGCGATGGAAAAACCTTCGTTCATTTCTTTGATTTTGATAACACGCAAATAATCGTTTCCGGTCGGACGAAATTTTTGGCAAGGCAAGCCGTTTGTGTAATCGGCAATATCTAGTAGTGTTCCAACTTCCCATCCGTCGGGAATTTCTCTTTTCAGTTCCGCATTGAAGACCATGTTGCCGCCGCTTGTTTTGTAAGGCTTGCCGTCGCGGTCGGGGAAATCAAACTGCACGAACCAATAATCGTATAAAGTCTTCGCCATCGCTTCCAACTCGGCATTGATGCGGTTGTTGAGTTCGATTTT
>JBGTBQ010000201.1:0-8836 GCA_041749275.1 Pyrinomonadaceae bacterium
GAGCAGGCGGAGCGGACGCCGGACGCGGCGGCGGTGGTCTGCGAAGACGAGCAGGTCAGCTATCTGGAACTCAACCGGCGAGCTAATCAACTGGCGCATCGGTTAAGAGAGTTGGGCGTGGGGCCGGACGTGAGAGTGGGCGTGTTCATGCGGCACTCGCCGGAAGAGATAGTGGGCTTACTGGCAATCGTCAAAGCGGGCGGCGCTTACGTTCCGCTGGAACCGGCACACCCGGCCACGCGTCTGGCGTACATCATCAGGGACGCGCAGTTGGCGATGATTTTGACGCAGGAACGGATGGCGTCGAAGCTGCCGGAGAGCGCTGTCAAAGTAGTGTGTGTTGAGACGGAAAGTCGAACGACCGGACAGGTGAACGTCATCAACCCGGTGCCGATAGCGGGGCCGGATGACATCGTCTACGTCATCTACACGTCGGGTTCGACGGGGCAGCCGAAGGGCGTAAGCATCTCGCATCGGGCGCTGGTCAACTACGTCTGGTGGGGCAAGGACGTGTACGTGCGAAACGAGCACCTCGGGTTCGCGCTCTACTCGTCGCTGGCGTTCGATCTCACCGTGACTTCGATCTACGTGCCGCTGGTAAGCGGTAACCCGATAGTGATCCACACGTGGGAAGGTGACGAAGCGCGGAAGGAGCCGCCGCTCGCCAAGATACTCGGCGACGGGCGGACGGGCGTGTTGAAACTGACGCCGAGCCACCTGTCGCTGATTAAGGAGTGGGACAACCGGCAGACGAGCGTGAGGCGGCTGATCGTCGGCGGTGAGGCGCTCGGGACCGAACTGACGCAGCAGGTTTACGAAAGCTTCGGCGGCCGGGTCGAGATAGTCAACGAGTACGGGCCGACAGAAGCGACGGTGGGTTGCATGATCCACCGGTTCGACGCGCGGCACGACACGCGGCCAAGCATACCCATCGGAAGAGCAGCGGCCAACGTGCGGATATACGTGCTCGACCAGTGGCTCCAACCCGCCGCGGAGAACGTGACCGGAGAGGTGTACATCGCCGGCGACGGTCTGGCGCAAGGTTATCTGAACTGCACAGACCTGACGGCAGAGCGGTTCATGCCCGACCCGTTCAAATCCGGCGGGCGAATGTACCGCAGCGGCGACCTGTGTCGCAGGCTGGCGGGCGGGGTGCTGGAATATTTGGGGCGGCAGGACGAGCAGGTCAAGTTCCACGGCTACCGTGTGGAGCTGAATGAGATTCGTTGGGCTTTGAAGCAGCACCCGCAGGTCAGGGACAGCGTCGTCGTCATCACCAAAGATAAGAACGGCCACGACGTGATGGTCGCCTACTATGTTTCGCGGAAGGAGTTGGACGCCGCCGACTTGCGAGCCTTTCTCGGCGGGCTTCTGATCGCAGAGACCGTCCCGAACATCTTCGTCCATCTGCCGCGGCTGCCGCTGACGGTCAACGGCAAGGTCAACTACGAAGCGCTGCCGTCGCTCGAAGAGGCGAAGCAGAAGCTGAAGCGCACCTACACGCCGCCGCGCACGCCGCCGGAGGAGATTCTGGCGGGGGTGTGGGCCGAAGTGCTGGGGCTGGAGCGGGTCGGCATTTACGACAACTTCTTCGACCAGGGCGGCCACTCGCTGCTGGCGACGCAGCTGATGTCGCGGGTGCGGGAAGCTTTTCAGGTCGAGGTGGTGTTGCGCACCCTGTTTGAAAAACCGACCGTTGCGGCTTTGGCCGAAGCCGTCGAGGACAGGTTGAGAGCAGTTCACCACGTTGAAGTGCCGCCGATCGAGTTGGCGCCCCGCGACCGCAACACGCCGCTGTCGTTCTCGCAGCAACGTCTGTGGTTTTTGGAACAGCTCAACCCCGGCGGGGCGGCCTACAACCTGCCGCTGGCCCTGCGCCTGAGCGGCGAGTTGAAGAAGGAAGCGTTGGAGCGCACCCTGACGGAGATCGTGCGCCGGCACGAAGCGTTGCGCACGACCTTCGAGATGGCTAACGGCGAGCCGATACAAGTCATCCACCCGGCACGACCGCTGAAGATCGCGCTGGTGGATTTCAGCGGTCTGTCCGAGCGGACGCGGGAAGAAGAGCTGCGTCGGTTGAGGAGGGAAGAGGCGGGAGGCGCGTTCGACCTCAGCCGCGGCCCGCTGCTGCGCGTCAAACTCCTGCGCGCGGGAGCGAAGGAGCACGTCGTGCTGCTGACGATGCATCACATCATCAGCGACGGCTGGTCGCAGGGTATCTTCATCAACGAAGTCGCGGCCCTCTACCGCGCTTACTCCGAAGGGCGCGAGTCTCCGCTGCCGGAGCTTGAGTTGCAGTACGCGGACTTCGCGCTGTGGCAGAGAGAATGGCTGCGGGGCGAGGCTCTTACGAAAGAACTCGACTTCTGGGGCCGGCAGTTAGCCGGCGCGCCCGCCGTGACGGAATTTCCGACGGACAGGCCCAGACCGCCCGTCCAGACTTATCGTGGTGAACGAGCTTACTTCAGCCTCCCTGACACGCTCGGCGAGTCGCTGAAGAGATTCAGCCGGGAACACAACGTAACACTGTTCGTGTCGATGCTGGCCGCCTTTAATGTCCTGCTCCAACGTTACACCGGACAGGACGATCTGGTCGTCGGCACCCCCTCTGCCGCTAGAAGTCGTCATGGGATTGAGAACGTCATCGGGTACTTCGTCAACAACCTCGTGTTACGAACGAACGTTTCGGGCGACCCGACTTTCACGGAGTTACACGGCAGGGTGAGAGGCGTTTTCCTCGAAGCTTACGCGCACCAGGACGTGCCGTTCGAGAAACTCGTGGAAGAGTTGCAGTCCGAGCGGGACGCGAGTCGCGCGCCCCTGTTCCAAGTGACGTTCGCGTTACACACCATGCCGGGGGGCAAGGTGGAACTGCCCGGCTTGGAACTCCAGCCGATGACGACCGAGAGCGAGGCGGTGCGATACGACCTAGCGCTGCGGGTCTTCGAGACGGCGACGGGCCTGACGGCGGCGTGGGATTACAACACAGGCCTTTTCGACGAGAGCACGGTGAGACGAATCAACGCGCACTACGAGACGTTGTTGGATAGCATCGTGAAAGAGCCTACGGCCCGGTTGAGCAGCCTTGAGATGCTGACCGAAGCAGAGAGGCGTGAGCGAGAGAGTCAGGAGAATCAGCAGGAGGAAACGGCTTTGAGAAAGCTGATGAAGGCCAAGCGAAAATCAATCGCGCTCACGCAGTGAGCGCGATCCGAGAGCGCGACCGCGAGGTTGTTATTTCGGATGAAAACGCCGCCGACGGCTGCGTCGCCTATTCGAGTTCGGCCAACAACTCTTCGACCGTTCTGGTCTTTCGTCGTTCGATCGGCACGTCGGTCAACTCCGGCACCTGCCCCGTGTCTTGATCGCGCTCGATGAGGGAACTGAGCGCGGCTATAGTCGGCGTCTCGAAGAGTGTGCGCAGAGGGATTTCTACCCGGAATTCCTGACGCACGCGGGACATCAACTGAATGCCCAGCAGCGAATGCCCGCCGAGCTCGAAGAAGTTGTCGTGCAGGCCCACCTTGGGAAGTCGAAGCAGTTCGGCCCACATCTCCGCCAGCGTCTTCTCGACCGGCGTTCGCGGCGCGGCGCAGTCATCCCCGGCAGAGCCGATGCTCTGTTCCCGCGCGGGCAAAGCGGCGCGGTCGAGTTTGCCGTTCGGCGTCAGCGGCAGTTTATCCAAGACCACGTAACCGGCGGGCACCATGTAATCCGGCAGCCTTTGCCGCAGGTACTCGCGCAGGTCAACGCCGCCGGGCACTGCGATGTCGGGCTGCGGGACAAAGTAAGCGACCAGCCATTTCTCGCCCGTGTCGTCTTGGCGCGCGACGACCGCCGCCTCGCTGACCGACGGGTGCTGCGCGAGGATACTCTCGATCTCTCCCAACTCGACTCTGTAACCACGAACCTTGACCTGCGCGTCCCTGCGGCCGAGCGGCTCGACGATGCCGTCCGGCGTGTAACGACCCAAATCGCCCGTCCTGTACAGACGATCGTTCGCTTCGCCGTCGAAGGGGTTGATGACGAACCTCTGCGCGGTGAGCGCGGCGTCGCCCTTGTAACCCTGTGCCAGATGCGGGCTGCGAAAATATATCTCCCCGACCTCTCCGACGCCCGCCAATCCTCCTCCCGCGTTCAGCAAAAGCAGTTGCACGTCACGGATGCCGCGCCCCAGCGGAATGATCTCTTTCTCCGAATGAGTTTTGTCGAAGGCCGTCGGTGATTGTTCGGGCGGGACGACGTGATAACTAACGGCGCGCTGCGTTTCCGTCGAGCCGTAAAAGTTGATGCACGTCGCGGCGGGCGCGAGTCTGCGGAAGAGAACAACGTCGCGCCTAGTCAACACGTCGCCCACGAAAAAGAGGTGTCGCAGACAGGAGACTTCCGGCTCCTCCGCCGAGCTTTCGAGGATAAACCGTCCCATCGCGGGCGTCAGGTTTGCGACCGTGACGCGCTCCTGTCGCATCCAGCGCGCGAGCCAGCCCGGCGTCCCGATCATCTGCGGGTCGGGGACGCTGATCCGACCGCCCAACTGCAACGGCGTGAAGATGTCGCGGTGCAGCGGGTCGTGCGAGAGACCCGACAGCATCGTGAAGACCGCGGAGTCGTCGAGCCCGAACGTCTCTTTGAGCCACGGCAGAAAATGGGTCAGCGGGCCGTGACGACCGAGCACGGCTTTTGGCTGGCCGGTCGTGCCCGACGTGAAGGAGAGATACGCGAGATCGTCGGGGCCAACCTCAACCGCGGGGCTCGCGGTCGAACATTCACTCAACAAGCCGCGCGCTTCGGCTGCGGTCCGCGTGGGGAGTTCGAGGCGGACGCACAACGGCATCGAGCCGACGAATTCGTCAAGTTCGATGGGCGGCAGCCCGGCCTCTTCGAGTTGGAGCCAGCCGCGCGGCACGGCGATACGCAGACACTCGATGATGCGCGCCGCCGGATACGTCGGGTCGAGCAGGACGAACGCCGCGCCCGCTTTCATAATCCCCAGCAGAGTCCAGACCAGCGACGCGCCGCGGTGCGAATAGACCACCACCACGTCGCCCTTCCGAATCCCCGCGGCGAGCATGAAGTTCGCAAGTTGGTTGCTGCGCGAATCGAGCTCGCCGTAAGTCCACGCGTCGTGTTTGTCGACGACCGCGTGACGCCGCGGAGAGCGGCGCGCGTGCTCGGAGAACAGCGCGTGCACGCTGCCGACCCACGTGGCGTCCAGCGTCCGCGAAGGATCGGGAAGAACCTCGCGCGCGGTCGGCGTGACGAGGGAGAAGGAAGAAATCCTCGCTCCCGGGTCGCGCACGACTTGAGTCAGAAGATGATTGTATTGGGCCAGCAGCTCGGCCATTCTCGCACCCGTGAAGAGGTCGCTGTTGTAGACGAGTCGGAGCGAGATTCCGTCTTCCTGCTCTTCGACGTAGAGCGTCAGATCAAACTTGGCCGCCATCTCGGGGACAAGCTCGAAGTCGGTCTTGACCCCCGGCAGTTCCAGCCGCTCGGCGCCCAAATTGAGCATGTTGAAGAAGACTTGAAACAGCGGCGTGTGGCTGAGCGTTCGCTCCGGCTGCAACTCCTCCAGCACCTTCTCGAAGGGCACGTCCTGATGAGCGTACGCGCCGAGAGTCCTCTCGCGGACGTTTTGCAGGAGGAGGCGAAACGTCGGGTCGCCGGTGAGGTCTGTGCGCAGCGCCAGCGTGTTGATGAAGAACCCGATCAACTCTTCGACCTCCGCGCGGTTGCGTCCGGCGATAGGGGTGCCGATCAGGAAGTCGTCCTGCCCACTGAGGCGTTGCAGCAAGACCTCGAACGCCGCCAGCAGTGTCATGAAGAGCGTCGCGTTCTCGCCCCGGCTCACGTCGAGCAGAGCGTCACGCAGCGCGGCGTCGAGCAACAGCGTGTGTGTCCGACCGCTGAAGGTTTGGATTGACGGCCGCGGTCTGTCGGTGGGCAACTGCAATAACGAAGGCGCGCCCGCGAGCTGCGCGCGCCAGTACGAAAGCTGCCTCGCCAGCTCCTCGCCCTGCAAAACCTCCTGCTGCCAGACCGCGTAGTCCGTGTACTGCACCGGCAGTTCCGACAGCGGCGAAGGACGCCCCTGCGCGTAAGCCTCGTAGAGCGTCTGCACCTCGCGCAGCAGCACGCGCAGCGACCATCCGTCGCTGACGATGTGATGCATCGTGAACAGCAACACGTGCTCGGCGGCGTCGAGCCGCAACAGCCGCGCGCGCAACAGTCGGTCGCGGGCGAGGTCGAAGGGCTGATGAGTCTCCGCCAGCGTCAAACGCTGCTCCTCCGCCGCGCGTCGCTGCGGCGCCATGCCGCGAAGGTCAACCAGCGGCAGCGTGAACCGCCGGTGCGGCGCGATCAGCTGGAACGGCCCTTCTTCGCCGGAGCAGACGGTCGCGCGCAGGATTTCATGCCGCCCCGTAATTTCGGAGAGCGCACGTTCGAGCAGGGCGGCGTCGAGCAGACCGCGAAAGCGCACGACCGCAGACATGTTGAGCGCCACGTTGCCCGGTTCGAACTGGTCGAGGAACCACAGCCGCCGCTGCGCGTAAGAGAGCGGCAACTTGCCTTCGCGTCCGAGCGGCTTGATCGGCGGGACTTCGACGCCGGCATCCTCGCGCAGACCTTTTTCGACTAATTCGGCGAGCGCGAAGACGGTCGGGTTGGCGAACAGGGCGCGCAGGCTGATCTCCACCTTGAACGCCGCGCGCAGTCTCGAAACGACTTGCGTGGCGAGCAGCGAGTGTCCGCCGAGTTGGAAGAAGTCGTCATGCAGCCCGACGCGCGGCGTCCCGAGCATCCTCGACCAAATGCCCGCGACGATCTCCTCGGTCGGCGTCCGCGGTGCGACGAACTCGGGAGTTTCTGTCAGGGACGGTTCCGGCAGTGCGCGCCGGTCAATCTTGCCGTTGCGCGTCAGCGGCATCTCGTCGAGCGTGACGAAGGCGGAGGGCGCCATGTAGCGCGGCAGCCTGTCGCCCACGAAGTCGCGCAACTCTCCGTCGCTCAAGGCGCGCGTGCCTTCGCGCACGATGTAGGCCACCAGACGCTTGTCCCCCGACCCCGTCCCCCGCACGATCACTTCCGCCTCGCGCACTTCGGTGTGTTGTTCAAGGACGTGCTTGACCTCTCCCGGCTCCACGCGGAAGCCGCGGAGCTTAACCTGCTCGTCGAGACGACCGACAAACTCGATCTCACCCGTCCGCAAATACCTGACCCGGTCTCCGGTGCGGTACAAACGCTCGCCCGGCGTTTCGGCGAAAGGGTTCGGGATGAAGCGCTCCGCCGTCAGCGCCGGGCGCTTCAGGTAACCGCGCGCCACCCCGTCGCCGCCGATGCAGAGCTCGCCGACGCCCCCGGTCGGCATCGGCTGCTGCTCCTCGTCCAACACGTAGACTGTCGTGTTCGAGATCGGCCGGCCGATGGGCACCGTCCCGCTCAACACGCTGCCCGCGGTCATCGGATGGCAGCAGGTGAAGGTTGTATTTTCGGTCGGCCCGTAGCCGTTGATCAGACGTTGCGCGCCGGTCGCTCCGAGGAATTTGCGGACGTGCGGCGGCGACAACACGTCACCGCCCGCCAGCAGTTGGCGCACCTGCCGCAACTCGTCAAGTTGCGCGTCCACCATCTGATGAAACAGGCCCGCCGTCAGCCAGAGCGTGGTGATGCGTTGGCGTGTGATCGTCTCGCCCAACTCTTCGAGCGAGGGCGGCCCGGCGGACATCACCACCAACTGCCCGCCGTTCAACAGGCAGCCCCAGATTTCGAAGGTCGAGGCGTCGAAGGTTATCGGCGCGAGTTGCAGCACCCTCTCGTTCGGCCCGAACTCGGCGTAGTTCGTCTCTTTTACGAGGCGCAAGACGGAACGCTGCATGACGCCCACGCCCTTCGGCTCGCCCGTCGAGCCCGAGGTGTACATCACATAGGCGAGGTTATCCGCCCTCGTTTCCGTCGCCGGGTTGCGAGCGCTCTGTTGCGCCATCTCAGCCCAATCGCCGTCGAGATAAACTAAACGTACCTCCCGTCCGTCCAGCGTCGCGCTCAGGTGTTGCTGCGTGAGCACCACGCTGACGCCCGCGCCCGCGGTCATCGCTTCGAGCCGACGCCGCGGAGACTCAGGGTCGAGCGGCAGATAAGCTCCGCCCGCTTTGAGGATGCCCAGCAAGCCCACCACCATCTCCACGGAACGCTCGACGCAGATGCCGACCAACGTTTCCACGCCGACGCCCATCCCGCGCAGATGATAGGCCAACTGATTGGCGCGCCGGTTCAACTCACGATAGCTGATGGCCTCGTCCTGAAAGATTAGGGCCGTCGCGTCCGGCGTCTGCTCGACCTGCCGCTCGAACGCCTGATGGATGCACTCCTGATTCGGGTAATCGGTCGAGGTCGCGTTCCATCCGACCAACAACCGCCGCTGCTCATCCGCCCCGAGCAGCGGCAATCTCGACAGACGCTGTTCCGGCTCTGTCGCCGCCGCGGCGAGGAGTGTCTGAAAGTGTTCAGCCATCCGGACGACGGTTTCCTCATCAAACAAATCCGCGCTGTAGTTAATCGTGCCCGCGAGCGATTCGCCGTCCTCCAGCAACTCCAACGAGACATCGAACTTCGTCGTCTCGGTATTCGTCTCCAGAAGGCTCACCGACAGTCCGGGCAGTCTCAACTCCCGCAATGGATTGGTCAGGTAAGAGACCATCACTTGGAAGAGGGGGGAGAGGCTCAGGCTCCGCTCGGGCGCCAACTCCTCGACTAGGCGCTCGAACGGCACCTCGCCGTGCGCGTACCCCTCCAACGTGACCCCCTTCGCCCGCCCCACCAACTCCAAGAACGTCGG
>JBGTBQ010000202.1:0-2433 GCA_041749275.1 Pyrinomonadaceae bacterium
CTTGGAGTTGGGCGTCAGCGAACTGCGCCGGTTCCTGAGCGAGTCGCTGCCGGAGTACATGATACCGGCGCGGTTCGTGTGGCTCGACTCTCTGCCGCTGACGCCGAACGGGAAGGTTGACCGACGCGCCCTGCCCGCGCCCACCGACGCGGTCTCTGCCGACGACGAGACCCCTTTCGTCGCGCCGCGCGGCCCGGGAGAAGAGGCACTCGCCGCCATCTGGTCGGAAGTGCTCGGGCTGGCCGAGGTCGGCGTCGGCCACAACTTCTTCGACCTCGGCGGGCACTCCCTGCTCGCCACCCAGATAGCCTCGCGCCTGCGGCACGACCTCGGGGTGGAACTCGGCGTCGCAGACCTCTTCGGGCACCCGACCGTAGCCGCCCTCGCGGAGCTTGTGGAACAGCGGCGCGCGGGGCAGGCGGCGCAGACTCTACTGCCCTTCGAGCGCGACGCCCGCCCGCCGCTCTCCTTCTCGCAGGAGCGCGTCTGGTTCATACAGCAACTCCACCCGGAAAACATCTCCTACAATTTTCAGGCGACCTTCCGCTTCAAGGGCAAACTCGACGTAGACGCGCTTGAGCGGAGCCTGAGCGAGATAGTGCGGCGCCACGAGATATTCCGCACGACCTTCCCGGCCATCGGCGGCGTACCCGTTCAGTCGATTCAAGAGCCTTTCCGCGTGAGTCTGCCGCTTTCCGACCTGCGCCACTTGCCCGAGGCCGCGCGCGAGGCCGAGGCGGAGAGGCTCATCGCCGAAGAGTTCAGGAAGCCTTTCGACCTCTCACGCCTCCCGCTCGTCCGATGGACTCTGCTGAGGCTCGACGACCGCGTGCACGTCATAACACAGGTCGAACATCACCTTGTGCACGACGGCTGGTCTTTCAACATCTTCCTGCGCGAGTTGGTGGAACTCTACCGCTCCTACGCGAGCGGCGGCGAGCCGCACCTGCCGGAGCTGCCAATCCAGTTCGCCGACTTTGCCGCATGGCAGCGGCGTTGGCTACAGGGCACGGTGGCCGAGGCGCAACTCGACTACTGGAGGAAGAAGCTTGCCGGCAGCCCGCAACTGCTGGAACTGCCGACGGATTACCCGCGCCCGGCCGTCAAGAGTTTCCGCGGACGGACGCAGAGGTTCGAGCTTCCCGCGCCGATGTGTCGGTCGCTCCGCGAGTTGTCGCGCCGCGAAGGCGTGACGCTCTTTATGACCATGTTCTCCGCCCTGCTCGTGATCCTGCACCGCTACACGCGGCAGGAAGACATCTGCGTCGGCTCGGCCATCGCTAACCGCCGCTGGCGCGAGACCGAAGGTCTGATCGGCATGATCATCAACAATATCGTGCTGCGTACAGACCTCTCGGGAGACCTGACCTTTAAGGAGCTTCTGCGTCGCGTCCGCGTCGTCACGCTGGAGGCGTATGAGCACCAAGACGTGCCCTTCGAGCGCGTGGTCGAGGCGCTTCACCCCGGTCGCGGGTTGAGCCACAACCCGCTCTTCCAGGTCATGTTCGGCTTCCACGATTCGCCGGCGCCGAGGCTTGAGTTCCCCGGCCTTACGGTCGAACTCACGGAGGGCCTCAGTAACAACTCTTCTAAGTTCGACATGAGCATCATCGCTATCCCGCGCTCGGAGCAGTGCGTCAAGCTCCGGCGGGCCGGCGCCGACGAAGAGATAACGATGCTCTGGGAGTACAGCACAGACCTCTTCGAGGAGGCGACCATCACGCAAATGCGCGGGCACTACGAGAGGATGCTCGAAAGCGTCGTCGCCGACCCCGCCCAGCGCCTCGGCGACATCACGCTGCTCAGTGAAGATGAGCGCCGACTCATCCTGTTTGACTTCAACAACACTGCCGCCGACCTCCCGGCCGCGGAGACCGTGCACCAACTCTTCTCCGAGCGGGCCGCGTCCGACCCCGGACGCACCGCGTTGCGAGGCGGCGGCGCGAGTCTCTCCTACGGTGAACTGGAAGCGCGCTCGAACCATCTCGCGCGCCGCCTGCTGGCGCTGGGGCTGCGGGTGGAGGATCGCGTGGCCGTGCTGGCGGGGCGCTCGCCTGAGTTGGTCGTCGCGGCGCTGGCGGCGTTGAAGGCCGGCGGCGCCTACGTGCCGGTTGACGTGCAGTACCCGGCGGAGCGCGTCCGCTGGATGCTCAACGACTCGGGGGCGCGCGTCGTGCTGACCGAACGCCGCTTTGAGCATCTTCTGGCAGAAGCGCCCGCCGACCTTCACGTCCTCTTCGTAGAAGAAGAGTCGGCGCGCTTCGACGGCCACGAAACCGCGTCGGTCGCCGAGCGCGCGGGTGCGGGCAACGCGGCCTACGTCATCTACACCTCGGGCTCGACCGGCCGACCCAAGGGCGTCGTCGTCGAGCATGCCGCGCTGCTCAACTTGGTGCAGTGGCATCGCCGGGAGTACGGCGTGACGGCCGCGGA
>JBGTBQ010000203.1:0-7388 GCA_041749275.1 Pyrinomonadaceae bacterium
GGGTTGGCTTGTGGTAGACTCCATGGCGACCTTCCTTGAGTCAGCGTAGTTCTCGGAACTGCTTCGTTAACTGACTTGTGGAAGGTCTTTCTGTAATTTGTCAAGTAATCCCCGTCATTCCTGACTTTGCAAACGCCCTAAAGGAAGCTGTACGCTTGTGGCAGGTTTGTTGACTTCCACGCTCTTTTCCCGTAGAAGTCTCTGTGACACCCCCGAATAAAATCCCCTGAATCAAACCTAACGAACAAGGAGAACTTTCTATGCAAGGTCCTTTGCGCGGAATCATCGCGGGCGTGGCGGCGTGGAAGCTGGGCGGGGGTTGTCTTTCGACGATACTGATTTTTGTGGTGGTGTTCTGGGCGCTCGGCTACGCAAACTGCTGACCGAATAGAGTGGAATTGAAAGTGCGGCAGGCGTGACGGTCACGCCTGCCGCACTTCTCTCTGGTTTATTGCTTCCCGCCGAGGTAAATCTGCCGCGCGTAGTCCTGCACCATGCGGTCG
The DNA here is from genome assembly GCA_041749275.1 of Pyrinomonadaceae bacterium. GTDB lineage: Bacteria > Acidobacteriota > Blastocatellia > Pyrinomonadales > Pyrinomonadaceae > JBGTBQ01. The sequence goes on from JBGTBQ010000203.1 coordinate 504, forward strand.
CTGTTGAAGGCGGGGGCAAGCGTCTGGATGGCGCGCTTCATCATCGCCACCCAACGTCGCGGGATGCCTCTCTCGTCGCGGTCGTAGAAGGTCGGCACGACCTCAGCTTCAAGCACATAATAGAGCGACGCGGAGTCCTCCACGTCCTGTTCGTCCGCACTCTCGGCGAAGGTCGTGTCGCCCACCGCCCAGCCGTTCGAGCCGTCGTAGCCTTCAGGCCACCACCCGTCCAGCACCGAGAGGTTGAGGCCGCCGTTCATCCCCACCTTCTCGCCGCTCGTGCCCGAAGCTTCCAGCGGCCTGCGCGGGACGTTCAACCACACGTCCACCGACTGTACGAGATGGCGCGCGATCTCCTGATCGTAGTCCTGTATGAAGACGGCGCGCTGCATCACCTGTGGGTCGAGTTTCCAGAGCGCGATCTGTTGGAGGATGAGCTTCGCGCCCTGATCCTGCGGGTGCGCCTTGCCGGCGAAGACGAACTGCACGGGACGCTCGGCGTCCTGCATCAGGCGATGCAGTCGCGTCGGGTCTTCAAGCATCAAGTCCCACCGCTTGTAAGCCGCGACGCGGCGCGCGAACCCGATGGTCAAAGCGTCCGGGTCGAAGAGTTTGTGCGCGGCCTCCGCGTATTCACTCGACTCGCCCTGTTGAATGCGCGCGAAGAACAGGCGCTGGCGCACAAAGGCGAAGAGACGATGTTTCAGCAACCGCTTTGCCTGCCAGAGTTCCTCGTCGGAGATGGAGTCAACTTTATTCGCCCAGCCTTCGGCGTCGTACAACATTTCGGCCCAGTCCGGCCCAACGTGCCCTTCGTAGATCGAGCGGATGAGCGGCGCGACCCACGTCGGCGCGTGGACACCGTTCGTCACCGAGGTGATGGGCACTTCCTCAATCGTCTTGCCCGGCCACATCTCTTTCCACAGTTCACGCGACACCTCGCCGTGCTTGCGGCTGACGCCGTTCGTCGAGCGACACATCCGGAGTGCGAGCGGCGTCAGGCCGAAAAGCTCTTCGTCATCGTCAGCCTTCACCCGTCCGAGGTTCAGAAACTCCTCGCGCGTGAGGCCGAGCGACTCCCAATACTCTTCGCCGAAACAGGTTTCGACGAGCGGCGGCACGAACTCGTCATGGCCGGCGGCGACGGGCGTGTGCGTCGTGAACACGCAGCGCGCGCGCACGACGCTCGCCGCCGCCTCGAAGGTCTTCCCTGCCACCGTCAACTCGCGTGCGAGTTCGAGCGTGAGGAAGGCCGAGTGGCCTTCGTTCAAGTGAAAGACGTGCGGCTCGATCTGGAGTCGCCGGAGCAAGCGCACGCCGCCGATCCCAAGCACCATCTCCTGCACACAGCGCGTCTCGCGGTCGCCGCCGTAGAGGTGCCCCGAAATCATCCGATCAATTTCGTGGTTGCCCTCGACGTTCGTGTCGAGCAGGTAGAGCGGGATGCGCCCCACATCCACGCGCCACGCCTGCACGCGCACCTCGCGCCCACGCAGGGTGAGGTCGAAGTTGATGGGTTCGCCCGCCCCGTCGCGGACGAGTTGGAGCGGCAGGTCTTCGACATCAATCTGGTGATAGGTCTCCTCCTGCCAGCCGTCGCGGCGCAGGCGCTGTCGGAAGTAGCCGTGGTGGTAGAGCAGTCCGATGGCGACCAGCGGCAGACCCAGATCGCTCGCCGACTTCAGATGATCGCCCGCGAGGATGCCGAGGCCGCCTGAATAGAGCGGCAGCGAGTGGTGGATGCCGAACTCGGCGCAGAAATAGGCGACCGGATTCTGGTGCGTGATCTCCGGCATGTGCTCCGTCGCCCACTTGCGCGCGCCCGGACTCATATAGGAGTCGAATCGCTCTTCGAGTTGCCGCACCCGCACGATGTAGCCGGGATCGGTCGCCATGCGCGCCAGATCGTACTCGGAAACTTCCGAAAGCAGACGGCGCGGGTTGTGCTCGCACTCGTTCCACACGCCGCTGTCGAGGTCGCGGAAGACGGACGTGCCGTCCGGCGCCCAGCTCCACCAGTAGTTCCACGAAAGCCGTTCCAGAGTTTGAAGAGTCTCCGGCAAGGCGCCCTTCGCCGGCTTTCTCTCAACCGGCGGTTCGATCTCGTTTATCTCTTGAACCATCTCTTCCTTCTTCCCGTCTCTACTTTCGACCGACAGGCGGCAGACATACTCGCCGGCGAGCAACTGACGCTTACCACTCGTCCAAGGCCGGCTCTTGTCGCCTCTTCAACTCTCGAAACTATGATTGCGTAAAAAAACATCAGCGTCCTTCGGCGAAAAGAAAACGAGTCGAACCTCGCCGACGGACTTATCCTCACTCAAAAACTTTTCAATCGCGGCGGAAGAGACGACGGCGGCCTCCGCGCGAGGATAGTAAAATGCGCCCGTCGAGATTGACGGAAAAGCTATGGTCCCGATTTTATGCTCCACCGCCAACGTGAGGGAGTGGCGGTAGCAGTTGGCTAACAGTTCCGCCTCGCGCCCGCCCTCCTGCCTGTAGATGGGGCCGACCGTGTGAATTACATACCGCGCTGGAAGGTCGCCGCCCGTCGTGATAACCGCCTCGCCCGTCGGGAGTCCTTGCGGGTAGCGCGTACTCCTTATCTCGCGGCATTCCGCCAGAATTTCCGGCCCGCCCACGCGGTGAATTGCGCCGTCAACGCCGCCGCCGCCAAGCAGAGTCGAGTTGGCGGCGTTGACCAGCGCCTCTACTTCCTGTCGCGTGATATCTCCGACAACGACGCGGACGCGCCCTCCAAGAAATTCCATCTTCGTTTGTTGGGGCAACGAATTTACCATTTAAACATAAAAAAATGCACGCTCGGCAAGCGGCGGATAGGGACGCTAAAATGTTCGGAGGAATTTAAAGGTTTCTCAAATCTCTGTCTTGGGGGATTCGGCGGCTTCATCTTCATCTTCGTCCGCGCCGCCGAGTGGCTCGACGCTAATCGAGTCGAACATGCCCTGCCGTCGGAGCGCCTCGGCGACACCGCGCGCTTTATGTTCGGTGAGTGGGTGTTCGGGGTCGGTGCTGGCGATTTCAAATAACTCTTCGTCGAGCATCACGATGCCGAGCGAGCCGAGCGTCACGCCCGGCACGATCATCATCTCATCAAGATTGTGGAGGCGGTAGTGCCCGGTCTGCTCAACCCAGTCTTCGATGAACGGGTCGCGCAAGGCGTGCTCCGCCTCCGATTCCGTCAGGTAAGAGCCTTCGACAATCAGGCAGTGTTCGCCCGGCTTTTGTCCCGTCATGGCGCGTGTGTGAGCTACCGGGAAGCGCGCTTTTCTATCCCTTCAACAATCGAGTTGTTACGAACAGCGGGCACACTTTATCACCGCGAGCCGCACATACGCCAGAAAATTTACGCCCTGCCGCCCCGCACGAAAAAGCGCCGCCGGGGCGATTCCCGGCGGCGCTCGTTGCGCTTACTCGTTAGAACGGCGAGGCGCTTTAGTACGCCCGGCCATACTGCTCATTGATGGTCTCGCTCAGGTTCCTGAAGTAAGCGTCGAAGGTAACGTAGTCGGTGCCCTGAAAGAAGGCACGTCCGCCCGTTTCGTTGGCGATGCGGTTGAGCGCGCTCTGGCCGAAAGAGACGGCGAGGCGGCTCCGGCTCGTCAGCCCGACGGACGGCGCGTAGAACGTATAGATCGCCACGTCACGCCGCTTCGCCTCGCGCACCGCGCGGTCGAGGTCAATCGAGTTGACGGATGACGAGAAGTCGAAACCGCGCGACGTGTCGAGGCCATCCGAGATTAAGAGCAGCGCGTTGTGGTTGCCGCCGCTCGCGGGGAACCGCTTCAGAGCGTCGCGCACCTCGACGTAAGGGTTGTAGGGCGATGCCGAGGTCGAACCCACTGGAACGCGCAGCGACTTGCCCGCACTCTTGAGGTCGCTCGTGAACGGCTGCGCCACTTGCAGCGAGCCGGCGCGGATATAACCCACCATCACCTGCGACCCTGTGGGCAGCGAGTTGATGAACTCGCGCGTCACGTTGATCTCGTTGCCGACGCGCGACACCAGATCGTCCTGAATCAGAATCGCCAGATTCAACGGCACGCTCACACGCCGCTCGCCCTTCTGGTCGCGCGCGGACGCGGGCGTCATCACGCCATTTAAAGCGGCGAAAGCGAGGATGATTGCCGCAACTAACGAATAAAACTTTCTCATTGTCTGACTTCCTTCCTCCCGCCCGTTCAGCGAACTGAACGGGTCTGTCCATGTCTATCCCGGCCCCGTGAAAGGGCCATTTGTTACGGCATTGAGATGCTTCCGAAGGCGGGGAAGTGGCCTGCGGACAAGGTCGCGCGCCGGCTTGCAAATAACTATGTACACTCCATGTTTTTTCTGTGTTCGCGGGAATAAATCGAGCCGTCGGGGTAATATCTCCTCAGAAGACGTGTATTTGGGAAACACGGTTTTTTGGAACGCCACACGCCGTTCCGCTTCGATGCGCCGCTTGGCCGGGGCAACTCGCGCGACGGATCGAGGCTCAAAACCTTGCCGGTGTTTTCTAACGCGGAGGGAGTTTGATGAAAAAGTTATACGCTTTTGCCGTCGCCGTCGTCGTAGTAGTTGTGTTCGTGATCGCCGTCCGCGCGCTCCGACAGAGCGGAGACGAACCTTTCCGCCCGGCGGCGGAAGCCTCTACCAGCAACGCTTCCGGTTCCGGCGCGGCGACGCGCGCGACCGTGCTGGTCGAGTTGTTCACCTCGGAAGGCTGTTCGAGTTGCCCGCCCGCCGACGTGCTGCTCTCGCGCCTTGAGAAGACGCAACCCGTCGAGGGCGCCGAAGTGATCGCGCTCGCGCAGCACGTTGACTACTGGAATTACCTCGGCTGGCGCGACCCTTTCTCGTCCGCCGAAGCGAGCGCGCGTCAACGCGAGTACGCCGGGGCGTTCGGCAAGGACGGCGTCTATACGCCGCAGATGATTATTGACGGTCGCGCGGAATTCCCCGGTGGCAACACTTCAAAAGCCTTCGAGGCGATCTCCGCTTCGGCGCGCTCGCCGAAAGCGGAGGTGCAGCTCAAGCTCATTCCGAATGGTGACGCACACAGCGCCGGCACGCGGTTGAGCGTGCGCGTCGAAAAACTTCCGCCGGTCAGCGCGGGCGATACGGTCGAGGTGCTCCTCGCAATCACCGAGAGCGACCTTTCGACGAGCGTCGCGCGCGGCGAGAACGCCGGGCGCAAGCTCAGTCACGTTGGCGTGACGCGTAAACTTAATGTGCTCGGCGTTGTGGCTCCGGGAAAGACGTTCACGGCTGAACCGGAAGTCATGGTTGATGGCGGCTGGCGGCGCGAGAACTTGCGCGCGGTTGTCTTCTTGCAGGAGCGCTCGAGTAAACGCGTGCTCGGCGCGGCGGCAATTAAGTTTGCCGGATAGTTACGCGGATGAGAAAGGCGCCACGGATGGGCGCTCGCTTGGAGTCCATTCTTATTCGTCGCATCCGTAAGATCCGTGGGCGATCCAACGCGACGCCGTCCGTCCGACCTTGAGAGGCAGTATGTTGATAAAGAAAGCCGACGACATCAAGAGCAGTGAGATCACCGACCAGAAGCTCTACCTGAGCCGCCGCCTCTTCATGCGCGGCGCGGTGCTCACCGCATCAACCGTGGCGACCGGTTTTCTCTACCGTAAGCTGCTCGCGCCCGAAGCCCAGCAACCTGAGCCTTCCGGTATCGCCGCGCCCGGCCCCGACGGCGCGCCGAAAAAATGGGGATTGCCGGGCGAAGACGCGACCACTTATCAGGACATCACGCACTACAACAACTTCTACGAGTTCGGCACGGATAAGTACAGCCCCGCCCGGCGCGCGCAGCAACTCGTCACGCGCCCGTGGACAATCGCGGTCGAGGGGCTGGTCAACAAACCCAAAGTCTTCGACCTCGACGAACTCTTGCGCCTCTGGCCGCAGGAGGATCGCATCTACCGACTCCGCTGCGTCGAACGCTGGTCAATGGTCATCCCGTGGCTCGGCTTTCCGCTGGCCGCCTTGCTGAAAGAGGTTGAGCCGCTCGGCAGTGCACAGTACGTTGCCTTTGAGACGGCCAACGACCTGAAGCGCAACATCCCGCAAACGAGCGAATTCGAGAGCGGTCTCGACTGGCCTTACGTCGAAGGCTTGCGGCTCGATGAAGCGATGCACCCGTTGACGACTCTGGCGACCGGCATCTACGGCGAGCCGCTCTTGCCCCAGAACGGAGCGCCCATTCGTCTGGTCGTCCCGTGGAAGTATGGCTACAAGAGCATCAAGTCGGTCGTCCGCATCCGCCTCGTCGAGGGCGTGCCGCCGACCTCTTGGAACCTCGCCGCGTCGAACGAGTATGGCTTTTATTCAAACGTCAACCCGGAGGTTGACCATCCGCGCTGGAGCCAATCCACCGAGCGCCGCATCGGCGAATACACACAGCGCAAGACGCTCCTCTTCAACGGCTACGCCGACGAAGTCGCGAGTCTCTATGCCGGGATGGATTTGAACTACTACCATTGAGAGAAGCCTTTAGCTTCTTACATCATGGCTTAGGGAAAACTGTTTCTGGGAACGCTTCGACTCTGACAAAAAGATTTCAAGCTAAGAGCATGTCTAAAAAGCCATGTGCCGAAGCTCCGTGAGGAGCGGAATGTTTATAGCCCATCGCGTGACATGAGGTCGCTGAAGCTCCGTGAGGAGCGACATGGTAGGCGCTGCCGCCCCTCCGGGGCTTGAAAGAACAAGGGGAGAGCGGCGCGGGCGACACACATTCCGCCCCTCACGGGGCTTTTTAGACACGCTCTAAGTTCATTCATCCTCCGACAATGAGGCGTGCGGCGGAATTTCAATTCGCGCGTTGAACACGTGCTTTGTCTTCTCAAACCTTTCGAGAAAAAATCATTC
>JBGTBQ010000204.1:0-4278 GCA_041749275.1 Pyrinomonadaceae bacterium
GCCTAACGACCTGGAAAGGCCGGGTCGGCGAATCGGCCGGGACACTGGCGGAGATGCTCGAGTTCGACAAGTCGCTCGATCTGAAAATCGAGCGGGTCTATCACTACGCCTCGCTCCAACTAGCGGAGGACAGCTCGAATCCCGCCTTTCTCTCGCGCATGGGGCAGTTGCAGAATCTGCTCACCACGATCGGGGAAGTGACCTCGTTCATCGTCCCGGAAATCCAGGCGATCGCGGACGAGAAGTTCGCCGAATTTCTGGAAGATCCCGCACTCGCGGAGTGGCAAATCAGCCTGCGCAAGGTGCGCCGGATGAAGCCGCACGTGCTTTCAGAGAAGGAAGAGCGGCTGCTCGCGCTCGGGAGCGCCGCGCTCGACGGCTACGATGACGCCTTCTCGCAGTTGACCGATGTCGACATGAAATTCGGCGTCCTGGTCGACGAGAAAGGCGAGGAGCGGCCGCTCACGCAAAGCTCCTACAGCTCCTTCCTCGTGAAACGCGATCACGCGTTGCGGAAGCGCGCGTTTCACCAGTTCTACGCCGAGTTTCAGGATCATCAGTTCACGCTCGCGAGCGCGCTTTCCTATTCGGTGAAGGCGGATGTTTTCCGGGCGCGGGCGCGCAATTATCCCTCGGCGCTGGAGGCTTCGCTTTTCAAGGACGACATCCCGCCCGCGGTTTACGACGCGCTCATCGGATCCGTTAGGCAAAATCTCGAGCCGCTCTTTCGCTACTACGATTTGCGCAAGCGGGTGCTCGGCCTGGACGAACTGCATCCTTACGACACCTATGTGCCGCTGGTGGCGGAAATCGAAACGGACATCTCGTTCGATCAGGCGATCACCGACGTGCTCGCGTCGCTGGCGCCGTTAGGCACGGAATACGTCGAGGCGTTAGGCGCGGGCCTGCGCGGGCGCTGGTGCGATCGCTATGAATCGAAAGGCAAACGGAGCGGCGCTTTCTCCAGCGGGAGCTACGGCGCGCCGCCCTACATCCTGATGAACTACAAGCGCGACGTTTTCTCCGACGTTTACACCCTCGCGCACGAAGCCGGGCACTCGATGCACACCTGGTTCGCGCAACGGTCGCAGCTTTACCAGGACGCCAACTACCCGATCTTCCTCGCGGAAGTGGCCTCGACCTCACGCCGCGCGACGGCGCGGAGGCGGCCCGCCGCTGTTTCGGCGATTCGCTCCGCCTCTGGCGCTCGCGCTGCGAACCGGCGCTCGAACATTGGTGCAAACAAGGGAGACTCTCGCGGGCGCGGGCCGAACAACTGCGCGGCCTCGCTTTGCGCGAACAGGTGGGGGCGGTGCTCGAACTGGAGAGACAGGGCGTCTTCTTCAGCAAGGATTTCTCCAAGAGCATTCTCCGCTCGGTCGCCGCGCCCGGTGCATCGCAGCACCTCGCCATGCTCGCCTTCGACGCCGTCGAGTTCCGCGACCCGCGCGTCCGGCAAACGCTCGCGCGCCACGGTTGGTTCCAGACCGTCTTGAGCGACCTGCCCCACTTTACCTTTCTCGGCCTCGCCGAATCGGAACTGCCCGCCCGTGGCCTCAAGCCGGTCGAGGAGTGCGGGCAGCAGTTCTGGATACCGGATATGGAAGCGATGAAGGATGAGGGATGAGGGATGAGGGATGAGGGATGAAGGATGAGGGATGAGGGATGAGGGATGAAGGATGAGGGATGAGGGATGAGGGATGAGGGATGAGGGATGAGGGATGAGGGATGAGGGATGAGGGAAATAATAAATCGCCCAACGTCGCTGACACATCTTCGTCCCTAAACCTTGCTTTTTCCCGTCGTTTATGAGAAAGACTTGTCGCCTCCGCCGGGTTCGATTTTCTCGCCGGTGATAGACTTCAGTCTGGCCGAAAACTGAGCCGTTAAAAATAGACATTGATGCCGGGCGCCGCCGTGAGCGTGGCCCCGCCCGAAGCCCGAATCGTAAAGGAGAGAGATTGATGACTTCATGCCCTTCCTGTGGAGCCGAGAACACTGACGGGACGCGCTTTTGCGTCAAGTGTGGGACGACGCTTTCGCCCGCCCCCGCCCCCGAATCGTGGCGCGCCCCGAGCGGCGACCTGAACCAGACGAAAGTGGATGATCCGTCGGCGGGCGGAGGCTACACGCCGCAGACGCCGCCTTCGTCCTATCCGACCTACACGCCGCCGCAGGCGCCCTACCAACCACAACCGGCGGGCGGCGGCCAGCCGATGCACCCGGCGGTGCCCGCGCTCGTCAGCTTTTTCGTACCCGGCATCGGGCTGCTGTTCGTGCCGAACAAGGCGGGCCTCGGCCTCGGCATCTTCGCCGGTTATGTGGTGATCGTGTTCATCCTCATCGTCCTTGCAGTCATCACGCTGGGCATCGGCAGTTGTCTGTTCTTCCTTCTCCCGCTGGCTAACATCGCCGCCGCGATTCATAGTTGGGACGAGGCGGCGAAGACTTCGGGCGGGCAGTTCCAGCCGATTCTCTTTAAGTAGGCCACGGGGCCAAAAAGCGAGCGGTCAATGCCTTTTCTTTACCGAGCCGCAATGTTCGCGGGGAGTTGGTGGTGTCACCAACTCCCCGCACGCTCGCCGCACCTGTGGGGCGTGCAGTTGCCGCTCTGCTGGCGGTGCGGCGGCATCCTTGTCGGCGCGGTCGCGCTCTTCGTCTGGCTCATTACGCGAAAGCGACTTCCGCCGCTCGCGTGGAGCGTCGCCCCCGCGCTGCTCTTGCCGCTCGACGTGCTCCACGCCGTTGTGACCGGGGGCGACGGCGACAACGCGCGCCGGTTCCTGACGGGTGTGCTGTGGGGCATTTTCGGGACGGGCGCGGCGCTGCACCTCTTGCGCTTCATCCACGCGCGCGTCACGACGCGCGGCCTCGTCGCGGCGCGCGCGACGGAGTGAAATCGAGCGTCAGACGTTTTTATCGCTGACGGGCGCAAAACCACGACGCCGGACGCCCGAAAGAAATCGCAACCGCCGCCCGCCAAATGCTTGCGCGTTTCAGCAAAAGTGCTAAACTCACATCCGTCCGGCGCCTCTCGCGTGCCGGACGATTTGTCTCCCCAATTCAAGCGACAACTGAAGTCAGTGTTTCACCCGTGTTGCTCGGTTGAAGCCCCTTATTCTCCGCGCCCCGCATCGAACGAGAAAAGAGCGCACCGCCCTGAGCGACCCTTAACTCGGCAAGAGAGGGTCTCGATATGGACATCCCCCAGATCGTCGCCGGACGCTTCCGCATCGAGTGCGAACTCGGCAGGGGCGGCATGGGCACGGTCTATCGTGCCACGCATCTCGGTCTCGAACGCCCGGTCGCCATCAAAGTGCTCAAGCAGGAGTTCGCCGCCGCGCCGGAGGTCGCCGAGCGATTCATGCGCGAGGCGCGGACGATGGCGCGGCTCAAGCATCCGCGCGCCACCATGATCTTCGACGCGGGCCGCCTCGCCGACGGGCGCCCCTTCATCGTCATGGAGTACGTCGAGGGCGCGACGCTCGCTGAAAGTCTGGCGCGCGAGGGCACGTTCGCCCCGGCGCGGGCCGTGCGTATCGCATCGGAAATCTGCGACGTGCTCGCCGAAGCGCACGCGCTCGGCATCGTCCACCGCGATCTCAAGCCCTCGAACATCATGCTCAACGAGCGCGGCGTGTGCGTGCTCGACTTCGGGATCGCCAAAGTGCTGGCGACTTCGACTGAAATGACGCGCACCCACGCGACGACCGAATCGGGCCTCGTCATCGGCACGCCGCGTTATATGTCGCCCGAACAGTGTCTCGGTCAGCCCATCGGGCCGGCGAGTGACCTCTACAGTCTCGGCGTCCTGCTCTACGAGATGCTCGCCGGACGCCCGCCCTTCGTTGATCCGATGTCGTCGGCGGTGCTCGTCAAGCAGGCCACCTCAGCGCCGCCGCCGCTGCTCGCGCTAAGGCCCGACGCGCCCCGCGCGCTCGCCTCCGCCGTCCACACGCTCCTCGCCAAGAACCCCGCGCAGCGACCCACAAAGGCGGCGGACGCGCGCCACCTGCTCGAAAAGAGCGTCGCCGCGCCGCGTCCCCGCATCGCATTTGAGGGCGAAGTCGCGCCCTTCGCTTCAACTATTAGCAGCCTCGACGCGGGGCGCTTCGGTTTCGTGCGGGTGGCGACCGCCTGCGCGATCATCGCCATGCTCGGCGCGGTCTTGTTCGCGTGGGCGGGGAGCGGCGGCGAGAACACCAGACCGCGGAAGAACCTGTTCGGCGCGGGTTCACTCTCGGAGCGCGCGGGCGGAGCGACATCGCGCGCCGCCAC
>JBGTBQ010000205.1:0-16663 GCA_041749275.1 Pyrinomonadaceae bacterium
CCCTACGGTTTCATGGATGACTACGACCCGAATTTCATCCCGAATCATTCCGATTACAACGGGCGTTATGCTTACAGCCAACAACCGCGCATAGGCGTCTGGAATCTCGTCTGCCTCGCTTACACCTTGCTCCACCTCATCCCGCAACGGGAAGCCCAAGCCGCCCTCGACACTTATCAACATGAGTTTGTGGAACGTTTCGGTGAACTGATGCGCGACAAATTCGGCTTCTGCGAAACACGCGAAGAGGATGCCGAACTCGTCGCCAAAGCCTTTGAACTTCTCGCCGCCAATCACGTTGATTACACGACGTTCTTCCGTCATTTAGGCAACATCAAAACAACTGAAAACGAAACCGCGCACACGCCCTTTGCAGTGCGCGATTTATTTCCCGACCTCGCTGCCTTCGATGCTTGGGCGCAAACTTATCAGGCGCGATTGACCCGCGAAGGAAGCGATGACGAGACACGCCGTGAGCGTATGAACCGGGTGAATCCGAAGTACGTTTTGCGAAACTACCTCGCGGAAAACGCCATCAGAAAAGCGACGGACGAACGCGACTACACGGAAGTAAATCGTCTGCTTGAACTCTTGCGTCGCCCGTTCGATGAACAACCCGCAATGGAGACTTACGCCGCCCCGCCGCCCGATTGGGGCAAGCATCTCGTCATCAGTTGTTCGTCATAAGATTTTCAAGCAATGATTTTCACGAAGGCACGCACACTTAGTGAACCGCAATGCGAAAAAAAGTCTTGACAACAGCCACCCGCGCGGCTAAAATCGCGGGCATCACAAACAAAGACAAGCTGTACATGTGAAGACTTACTACACTTAGCCGTTCGCGTGAGCAGAATCAACTACTCGATTCTCAACAGCTTAACCGAAGTAAGAACACGGGCTTCCGGTTCACACGATTAAACGCCCGGCGCAGGAGAACAAAAATCCAATGCGCCGGGCGTCAGTGTTTTTCAGCGACTATCTCTTTACTTCTTCGGTGCTGGGTTGTAGAACGGACGGTTTTTAACGACGAACTCTTTTTCGTCAAACGTACCGTCGCCGTTGACATCAACCTTGACGACGAGTTTGCGTTGCTTGGTGCTTTCGCGGTCTGCCGGACGATACGCGAGGCTGTACTGGTTACGCATCAGGGCGTTGATGCTTTGCAAGACGTTCGGCAATTCCGATTCAAACGTCACGGGATAATAAGCACCGCCCGTTTCTTTAGCGAAGGTGTTTAAGGCGTTGCGTGCTTGGAGCATCGTCAAGCGTCCGGGCTGACCGAGTAAGCCGTCGGTGGCATCGAGTTGGTCGCTGTATTTTTTGAAGAACAGTTCGCCCGTGCCGATAATGTAAATCGGGACTCCGGCGTTCTGTGCGATTTTGCGCGCCTGCCCATAATTGATTTTGCTGAAAGTATCAATGCCCGATGTGACGAGAATCATCGCTTTACGGCGGTTCGTGATTCCGGCGAGTCCGCCGTATTCTTGTTGGCGGGCATCGGTTTTATTCTTGCCCTGTTGTAAAACTTCCGTATCGCCGCGCCCGCCGACGAGGACGAACTTCATCGCATCGAACAGGTTGGCTTCGCTGAATGCCGGACGGTTGCGAAGCAGAAGGTTGATGGTCGCGTTGATTTGCTGCGGGTCGTTCGTGAAATCGGTTATCGGTGTCGGGCGTATATCGTAGGCAACGACGGTCACGAAATCCTCCGGCGGCTTGACGAAGCGCGAGAGGAATAACGCCATCGGACGCACAATCTCGCCGAGTTCATAATCGAAATTATTGGCGTTGAGACTTGAACTAAGTCTGCTGTATTCGAGAACCATAGCGACGGTAATCGGTGCTTCCGGCGTCGCAAAGTTGGTGACGGTTTGTTGTACGCCGTCTTCAAACACGGCGAAATTTTCCTTCTTCAAATTCGTTACAACCTGACCCGATTTTTTGTGATACACAACGGCATCAACATTGACGAGCGCGGTTTCAAATGAAATCACGTCGCTTTCTTGCGGCGTGTTCACGATGTCGGTCGGCAGTTGTTCTTCAATCTTTTCGTCGCCCGTCCCTTCGGTCGGCTTACCGTCTGGTCGCTTGTTCTTCTTCTGTTGCGACGCGGGCGGGACACGCCGCGCCTGACCGAAAACATCTGGAGTCAGTGGCAAACACGCGAAAGCGATGATTGCCACCAAACATAAAACGACGACGCGGCGCAACAAGAATTTCATAAACCGATACTCCCGAAACTGCTTTTTGGAAAACTTTAGAACGTGCCGGAAGACTATATGCCCGCTTCCGGCGTGAAGCAATCAAAATTAAAAACGATAATCTTTGGATGCGCCGCCGCCCCGCCGCGATGTAATAGTGGATAACGGATAGTGGATAGTGGATAGTGAAAAGCCTTTGTCTTAAAACTATCAGTTATCCACTATCCACTATCCGTTATTAAGGTTCGTAGCCGACGACGACATCGTAGTTTCCGGTGTTGTCGTTGAGGTTGCTTTCGTTGACGCCCAAGAAAAGCACGCCGTCGCGTTGCGCGGTGAACTCGCGGCGCGCGCCTATGAAAAGAAAGTCGTCGTTGTCGTCGCCGATAACCGCGATGAGTCCGCCGGTCGGTTCGTTCGTCATCAACTTACCGTCGTCGGCAAGCGTCGCAATCCCCGCCGGAGTCGCAAAGCGTCCCTGACCTAGAGCGATGCGCCCCGATGATGTGACGCGCAAACGCTGCCCGCGCCGGACGGTGATACCGGAGTTTGTCCAACCGTTCGTCGTCGCGTCGCCGCGCACGCGCAACGTCGCTTCGCGGAAAGCGACGTTCGCCGGAGCGTTTGATGAAGGATTCGCCGCGCGGGGGTTAATCGGATTGATGACGCCGCGTGCGGGCGTCGTCGGGTTGGAAGCGGTGGTGTTCGGTGAAGACGAATCGGTGTTAATCGGTTCGGTGCTGTTCGGCGCGTTCGCCCCCGCAAGCGCGCGGTCGAACTCGATGGTGTCCACGTCTTCCATGTAAATCGTGACGCGGCTGCGGCGTCCGCGCGTGTTCGCCCCGACGAGAACGGAAAACTGTTGATCGCCGAAAGCGATGATGTCGCCGCGTATGATGCTGCCGTCACGAAGGCGAATCGTATCGGCGCGGGCGATGACGGCGGCGGAACTGAAGAGAATTGAAACGGTTAAAAGTGAAACGGCGAATCGTTGGCTTCGCATAAAATGAAATCTCCCGAAAGGATTTTGAAAGGATGACGGAGAGCTTATCGTGTGTGAGTGTACCCGTTCGCGCGGGCTGTTGCGAACAACGAACGATGTTTGTCTTTCGCGCGCGAGACTTTCAGTTAGTTGCGCGATGAAACGATTTTGCCGTCTCCCGCCGCGCATCATTTGAGCCGCGACGCGGGATTGAATGTCAGGTTGGGTTTTATTGACACTTGAGTTTGGTAAATTGCCACTAGCTTCAGCTAGCGGGCAACAATCAGGCGAGCGGCTTTAGCCGAATGTCCGGTAAAAGAATCTTCCACTGTGCTTTAGCCAAAGCTGAAGAACTGTATTCTGTTTGTTTGGCTAAAGCCGGAAACTTTGTGTTAATGCCGTCCACTGGCTGAAGCTAGTGGCAATTTATGAAATGCCGACACAATCTAATCAATCATCTGATTTGTAATCTCGATTGTTTTAACGCTGACCGTGCAAACCCTTTTGAGCAAATCAATGACCGCTTCTTTGTAATCCGCGAGACGATAAGTGTTGAACTTCGCGGCGATGGTCGGGTCGGTGGGTTTCTTCTCTTTGTATTGGTCTAAAATCCATTCGAGGGCGGAGCGGTTGCCGAGTTTGTATTCCCAAGCGGCGGCGGGGATGCCGTGCAGAACGGTATGCGAATCAATTTCGATGGTGTGAAGTTGTTTGTCGGCTTTCAACTTAGGGCGCGCGGGCGTTGAAACGTCGTCCGCATCTTTACGCGCGAGGCGGAACGGTTTGGCGGTTTCGTAGTTGATGTGCAAATCCATCAACTGCTTGCCCCACTTCGCCCACTGATAAAAGTCCGCGTAGAACGGCAGACGCGGAAACTCGCGCTTGAGGTTGAGGGCGTATTTCACGCGATACGCGGGATGATGCAGGACGGCGTAGGTGTAATGAAAAATATCTTCGCGCGTGATCGTGTTGTAGGGAGTATAAAACTGCTGGAAGTTAAGTAGAAGATGCCTTTTCTTCTGGAACAGGCAAGCCAAGAGTTACAAGCGGTATGTACTCAAAATAATAATGACATCTCACGCTTATGATGTAGTCAAGCACATCTTTATAACTTGGATGTTTGAACCAATCGCTTAAAAGATAAATATACTCAACTTCGATGTTGGCATGTGAAAGCAGTTTCTGATACTGCTTTTTCTTGAAGTCACAAGTTTGTAACTTTTCATCAACTGATCCCGCGCCCTGTTGATACTTACACTCAATAACAAAAAGTGTGTTCTTAACAATTACAAAAATACTGGCGTCTGGCAGTAGTTTTTTCGAGATTAGCTCCCGCCAATTGATTCCATACTCTTCAAGCAGCTTGTAAAAGCCATGTTTTTTGAAGATTCGACCAACAAGCTCTCCTTCAAAAAAGACGTTTCCGTTTTCTACAACATAGCCTTTCTGCGTATTTAGAAATGTTCCTAAATCTGTCTTCCCTTCAAAAGCCAGACCGGTTCTTGTGTTTGCGCCACCGATGCCTTTATATTTCATTAATAAATTTAGAAAAGTCCGTTTTGATTTTCGGTAGATTCGTATCTCTTTATAGTCAAATCTACATACTCTTTGTCCATTTCAATTCCAATGTATTTTCTCTTTCCTATTATCTTTGAAACGATACCTGTAGTACCGCTTCCATTAAATGGATCGAGAATAATGCTGTCTTCTTTCGTTGAAGCCAAAACAATCCTTTTTAATAGCGCTATTGGTTTCTGTGTTGGATGCTTACCATGTGCTTTCTCACTTGGCGGAGTAGTCGGAATACTCCATACCGAGCGCATTTGATTGTCTGGTTTTTTCATGGAGTCTTCGGGGAAACGTCCTTGCTTCATCGCCTCATAGTTGAATGTGTGTTTTGCGTTTTTGTCCTTGCGCGCCCAGAGGATAGTTTCATGGCTTGCAGTGAAAAACCGGCAACTCAAATTAGGCGATGCGTTCGGCTTAAACCACACAATATCATTCAACAAATGATAGTTTAACTTTTGCAGTAATAAGCCACATTGGTAAATAGAATGGTAAGTGCCACTCACCCAAATTGTTCCTTCTGGTTTCAAAACGCGACGACATGCTGACAGCCATGCCAGATGAAAAATAAGATCATCTTCAAATCCCCTGCTCTTATCCCATTGTCCTTTATTAACGCTAACCATCCTACCGCCCTGACAAGTGAAACCATTATTTGAAAGCATGTAAGGTGGATCGGCGAAAATCATATCAACATAGTTATCAGGAAACTTGTCTATTACTGCTAAACAATCATCGTTATAAAGAACAAAATCATTTGTTTTGAAAGCCGGCTTTAGCCCTGCTTTTGGTTTGCTCTCGTTAGCCTGTGAGGTGCTGCTAACTTCAGTGCTGCCAGATTGTAGAGATTCAATGAATTCCATAAAGCGATTTTAAGTGCGCTTAACCTTACTTAGCAAACTAAATATTGAAAATTTGAGAGGTTGCGCTCGTTCTGATTCTTGATGCACGCCGCGTTTTCCGAGCTGATGCCGAACATCAGTCCTTGCTTGTGCTTGTAGTCAAGCGCGTCGGTGTTGTCGAGCGTGTCCACGAAGCAGATGTTCCTGAACTCTTTGTACTCGCTCATCTTCTGCTGGTACGTGTATTCGATGTTGAGGTTGGCGATGTAGTACGGCAGGATGGCGACCTCGTTGGCGTGAATCTCGTGCTCGTATTTGTACCGGAGATATTGCGCCGGGATATGTTCGATGAGTTCCGCGACGAAAGTCCCCGTGCCCGTCGCCGGGTCTAAAATCTCCACGTTCTTATCCGCCAGCGCGCGGTTGAAATGCTTTTCGAGCAGCCAGTCCGTGCTCTCGATCATAAACCGCACGATCTCGTTCGGCGTGTAGACCACGCCCAGACGATCCGCGCCCTTCGGGTTATAAACCTTGTAGAAATTCTCGTAGACGGTCTTCAGGAACTTCTGCTTTTCGTGATGGTCCGCGATGCCCGAAGCCGCGTCTCTGATCGTATCGTAGTAGCTGCGGATGTGGCCCAGATAATTCTGCCGCACGCCGTAGGTCATAAATGTTTCGATGACCGCTTCGACCTCGCGTGCGATGTTGTTGTGCCGCAAAAATTCGGCGTCGGCAAAGATGTTGGTGAAGATGTCCGCGGTCAGGATGTGCTGAATCATCATCTCGCGCACGTCTTCGAGCGTAATCTCCGGATTGATCTCCGTCTGGCAATGCGCCAGAAACTCGTCGCGCCGGGCGATGAAATCTTTGTTGGTGTCGGCTTCGGTTTGAATCAGATGCCGCAAACTCTCGACAATCGTCGGCACATCCTCGGTGAACTTCGTCAGCGCCTTGTTAAACTCCCGTACCTGCGGCGGCTCGAAGTTGACGAAGGTGTGCAGAATCCTTTCGAGCAACTCCGCGTCCTTCATCGGAACCCGCATCACCTGCGCGTTCTCTTGAAACAAGACGGCGGTTCGGCTGTCCTCGAAAAGCGTGTTCGTCAGCGGATAGCCTTTGTTGATCTTCGACTGAATCTCTTTATCAATGTCGTCCTTGATGTCCTTGCTTTCCCAATAACCGAAGTCCAGCCGCAAAGAGTTCTTCAACGCCCCGTCGGGAATGATGGTCGCCCCCTTCGCGCTCTTAATCGCGATCTTCGGCACCAACATCAAATTGCGCCGCTCGGCATACGAATTAACCAACTGGATAAAAGCGTGCTCGACCGACGTTTCATTGCGGCTGCCGCCGTAACGAATCGTCTCTTCGAGTTTGTTGTAGTAGTTGTTGAGGAGTTGTTTGGACATGAGAGGATTGTACACCGCAGGTCAACGCTGCAAGCGCCGGCGTTAACAAAAAGGAACAGCCGCCCGGAGGCGGCTGCGATGGTTGAGATGGAGCAGAGGGGGATCGAACCCCTGACCTCCGCATTGCGAACGCGGCGCTCTGCCAAACTGAGCTACTGCCCCATGCGAAAAGCGATATTACGGACAGTTAAATGTAGAGTCAAGTCGTTCCGCTCCCTTTCGAATAGTTGCAAAATTAACAGATTGCTCGGTAGTTCTTGCTGGAAGCCGCGCACACCAAGATACTAGACGGCGCGGGCAGGTCAGAACCGCCTGCGGTAGCGGGCGGGTGCGTGCGCGGCCAGCACCCGCCCGCTACCGCAGGCGGTTCTGACCACACATCCACTTCTTTTCTGAATCGTAGTGCCGCCGTCCCTTCCTGTGATAGTGTGATACCCCGCGCTCATTATTCAGACCGAAAGCCGTCCGGTAAAGATAAGGATGAGTCAATTTCTAACTACGGAAACGCTCGTCATCGAGCTGCTTTTGATCGTCTCGCTCGTTGCCATCGCCGTCCGCCGCCTACGTGTGCCGTACACGGTCGCGCTGGTCATCGTTGGGCTGCTGCTCACGTCCCAAGAGCCGCTGCAACTCGACCTGACGCCCGAACTCATCCTGTCGCTGTTCGTGCCGCCGCTCATCTTCGAGGCGGCCTTCCACCTTGAGTTCCGTCGCCTGCGCGAGAGTCTCTTCCCCATCCTCGTGCTAGCCGTCCCCGGCGTGCTGCTGGCGACCGTGCTCGTCGGGCTGATCGTGTCGGCGGGCGTTGGCCTCTCGCTCACCACGGCGCTAGTCTTCGGCGCGCTGATCTCGGCGACTGATCCGGTGGCCGTCATCGCGCTCTTCCGCGCACTCGGCGCGCCCAAACAACTCACGGTGCTGGTCGAAGGCGAGAGCCTGTTCAACGACGGGACGGCCATCGTCGTCTTCCAGATCATGCTGGTCGCCGCGCTGCCTGCCGCCGCCTCAGTCGCCGCGCACAACGGCGCGCACGGCGGCGTCGGCGCAGCCCTGATCGCGGGCGTCTTCGATTTTCTGCGTGTCTCGGCGGGCGGCATCGGGATCGGCGTCGGTCTGGGTTGGCTTACGGCCAAAGTCATCGCGCGCCTCGACGATTACCTGATCGAGACGACCTTGACGACGGTGCTGGCCTTCGGCTCATATCTCGTCGCCGAGAGCTTCCACGTTTCCGGCGTGCTGGCCGTCGTCGCCGCCGGGATCGTCAACGGCAACATCGGCCCGCGCGGTATGTCGCCGACGACGCGCATCGTGCTCTTCAACTTCTGGGAGTACCTCGCCTTCGTCGCCAACTCGCTCGTCTTCCTCCTCATTGGCCTTGAGGTCAATATCCCGCAGATCGCCGACAACATTTGGCCGATCACGGTCGCCGTCGCGGCGGTGCTCGCAAGCCGCGCGCTCGCCATCTACGGACTGACGTGGCTGGCCGACAGGTTCCGCCGCGGCTGCGTCCCACGGTCGCACAGGCACGTGCTGTTCTGGGGCGGACTGCGCGGCGCCATCAGCCTCGCGCTGGTCCTGAGCCTGCCGCCCGAGTTCGCCGACCGCGAACTGCTCCGCGTGATGACCTTCGGCGTCGTCCTCTTCACGTTGCTCGGGCAGGGAACGACGATGCAATTGCTGATGCGTCGCCTCGGCCTCGTCAAGCGGGAGGAGTTCGAGCTTGAGCAAGAGCGCCGGCGCGGACGCCTGATGTCGGCGCGGGCCGAGCGCACACAGTTGGAGCGCCGTTTTCGAGAGGGAATGATTTCCGCGCAGACTTGGGAGCGGTTGGAGCCGGAGCTTGACAGTCGAATTAGGGAGCAACAGGACGCGCAGAGCGAGTTGCTGAACGAGCAGCCCGCGCTGCAACAGGAAGAGCTTGAGGACGCGCGCCAAGAGGGTTTGCGCGCACGCCGTGCGACGCTCACCGCACTGTTGAGCGATGGCGTCATCTCCGAGGAGATTCATGACGAACTCGTCACCGAAGTGGACGCGGCGCTCGGAACAGAGCCGGACGAAAGGCATGACAATCCGCCAAGTGAGTAGAATTGCCGTCTGCTTCCGAAGACCGCGCCCCGTTTAATCGGCGACCGTCAATACAAAGTCGAAGGCGTTCATCCGCCGCCGGCTTGGACGCGAGGAGCGGCTTTGCTCCTTTTGCCGCGCGGATTTGTCTTCCCTTTAATCCAGTAGGGCGTGCGGCGATAGTGTTTGTGGAGCCGCGCCTCGTATTCACGACTCAGCTTTAGCCCGGCATCGAACTCCGGGGCGCTCTTGATGGCCGCGCGCGTGAGACCGACGTAAACCTGCGAGTGAGACCAGCGCACGGCCTCGATCCAGTGGGACGAGACCAGCACCTTCTTGCCCGGCCACCAGTTCACCGTGTCAACGACTATGTATCGAATCGCCCACGTGCCCTCCTCGACGATAAAATCTTCGACGTGTCCGATGGAACCGTCGGCGGCCTCGATGTAGTAGCCCGTGACCTCATTCGTGCAACGCAGGTGTGGGTCTCCACGCTCCTTGCGCGCGGCGCGTCCCTCCTGTTCAGCCTTGAGCAGAGTCTCGGAGGCGCCGATCCTATCTTGGTAATCGGCGGGTGGGGGGCTGATCGTGTAGGGAGCCGGGTAGCCAGCCGCGCCCCAGAGGAGCGGGCCGCCCCAATAGCGGGGCCACTGGAAGTATTCCGTGATTTCCGCCTCGCGCTGCCGGGAGACGGGCTTATCCATTTCGATGTCGGGGCTGTTCTCGATCTGCTCTCTCGTGAGCGACAGCTTGACTACCCTTACCATCCAGTTCAGGTCGTTGATCGCCGCGGGCGAAATGAGGACGTGTTGCTTCTCCATCCAGCCGCCGGTCTCGACCACCAGATACCTGACCACCCACTTCTCGTCGTCGAAATAGAACTGCTCGACGCGGCCCGCGATGTCGCCCTCCGACGTGGTGACCGTGAAGCCTTGCAGATCATTCGTGCTTCTAAACATTGCCCAATCCTCCTTGTCCTTCCAAAAATATTGCGGCGACACGGGCGGGCGCTCGATGCGTGGGGATGACTCCGCCTATTCATTCTTTCATCAAGTTTAACAAGTGGCGCGGCGCGGCGAATCCGTGTCATCACTTAAAGTGCATGAGTGATAACACCTACTGATACTGTATGCCTGCGCCCACGTCGTCGGCATCTTGGTGTGCTCGGCATAAAGACTTCGACATGATCCCTGACAACGCCTTTTTCCGCCTTTGTAAGTGAGGCGGCGAAGTCTGCCCAACCGTAGTTGAAAGAAAGGATTACAAATGAAAGCAATGACCGCACAAGAGACGGGTGCTGAAGCGACCGAGCGCATCGCGGCGCCCGAACTGAACCAAGCCAAAGCTGATGCATTCGCCGAGAAGATGCTGGGCGTCATTAACGGCGGCGCGCTCTCGCTGATGACGAGCGTGGGCCACCGCACCGGGCTGTTCGACGTGATGAGCGGTCTTCCGCCGTCAACGTCTGAACAAATTGCCGCCGCCACAAAGTTGAACGAGCGCTACGTCAGAGAGTGGCTCGGCGCGATGGTCACGGGTGGCATTGTCGAATACGACCCGGAGGGCGGCGCGTACCTTCTGGCGCCGGAACACGCGGCCTTTCTAACGCGCGCAGCCAGCCCCAACAATATAGGCGTCACCACGCAGTTCATCGCGCTGCTCGGCGCGGTGGAGGATCAGATCGTTGAAAGTTTCCGCAGGGGCGGCGGCGTGCCCTACTCCGCCTACCCGCGCTTCCATGAAGTGATGGCCGAAGAGAGCGCCCAGACGGTGCTCGCGGCGCTGTTGGGTTCCATCCTCCCGCTCGCCCCGGACGTTGTCGAGAAATTGCGCGCGGGCGCAACCGCCCTCGACGTTGGCTGCGGCAGCGGTCGCGCCGTCAACTTTCTGGCCGAGCATTTCCCGAACAGCCGCTTCGCCGGTTATGACTTTTCCGAGGAAGGAGTCGCCAATGCCAACCGGGAAGCCCGCGAGAAGAAGCTCACGAACGTCCGCTTCGAGGTGAAAGACGCGGCGCGGCTCGGCGAGCGCGAGCAGTACGACCTCATCACGGCCTTCGACGCCATCCACGATCAGGCCCGACCCTCGGAGGTGCTGCGCGGCATTGCCGAGGCGCTGCGGCCCGGCGGGGTCTTTCTGATGCAGGACATCGCGGGATCAAGCCATGTTCATAAGAACCTCGACCATCCAATCGCGCCGTTCGGCTACGCGATTTCATGCATGCACTGCATGACGGTCTCGCTGGAGCAGGGGGGCGACGGTCTTGGCGCGATGTGGGGAGAGGAGAAAGCTTTGGAGATGTTGAAGGAAGCCGGCTTCGCGGAGGTTAAGGTGGAGAAACTCTCGCACGACATCATCAACGTCTATTACGTCGCGCGGAAGGCTTGACGCCGTGCGGCGAGCGAGTCAAAGCGCCGGCTGCGATTGAGAACGACCGTGGAGCGGCGGGCAGGCATCCGCCGCTCCACGGTCGTTTGTAATTTCAAACGCTGACTGCTCCCTCGGCAACTCTTCACGGTGCTTCGAGCTTATCATCCCGCGCCATCAGCTTGAGCAGGTCGTAGCGCGCCACGATGCCGACCGGCGCGCCGTCGCGCACGACGGGGATGCGATTGAGGTCGCGCCGGAGCATCAGTTCGACGACCTCTTCCACCGTGGTCTCTTCGGAGACGGTGATGACTTTGGTGCTCATCACCTCTTTGATGGAGGTCGAGCGCGCCTCTTCGTAAATTCGCTCGATGCCTTCTTTCGGAACCCACTTGCCGAACAGTTGCGGAGCGTAGAACCTTGAGAACGGGAGACTCTTATCTTTCGCCACAAAGTCAGAGACGCTTAAGAAGCCGGTGAGTTGCCCGTGGTCGTTGACTACGGGGATGCCGCGCAGGTCGTGCTCCAGCATCATCCGCGCCGCCTCTTCAAGTGAATCCTCCTCTCGCATCGAGAGCACTGGCTGCCGCATGATTTGACTGACTTTCATCGGATGACACCTCCCGCAAGGGAATTTCCGCCGCACTCTCTCACGGCGGCGCGCGAATCATTCTATACCGGGCGGCGCGTGCTGGTGTATAAAGTTTTGCCGGCAGTGATAAGGAGCAGATCGTTTTGGCTGAACAACTAAACCCGCCCGCCATCGAAGCAGGTGTGTCGCGTCGGATGAGCGTGCGCGACCGGCTCGCCATCAGCCTCGGTGTCAGTGAAGAGAAGAAGGAAGAGATCTACTTGCAGGTCTCGCTCTCGGCTTCGCTCCGCGACGTGAGCTACTGGTTGCAGGTGTTCTTCGCCGCCGGCATCGCCACGCTCGGACTGGTCCTGAACAGCCCGGCGGTCATCATCGGGGCAATGCTCATCTCGCCTCTGATGGGGCCGATTCTGGCGAGCGGGTTGGCGCTCGCGGCGGGCGACCTCGTGCTCGGCGCGCGCGCCTTCGCCAACCTCGCGTTGAGCTGTCTGGTGGCCGTTATCTTCGCGGTGCTCCTCGTCGCGTTGCTGCCCTTCAAGGAGGTGACGGCGGAGATCGCGGCGCGCACACAGCCGAACACGCTCGACCTCGTTATCGCACTTTTCTCCGGCGCGGTCGGCTCGGTCGCCACCTGCAAGGAGGTCAAGGGGGTGGTGACTTCCATCCCCGGCGTGGCGATTGCCGTGGCCCTGATGCCGCCTTTGTGCGTCGTCGGCTACGGCGTCGGCATCGCGCTCAGCGTAAACCTTGAGGATGGCGTGCGGCTCGCGCGCGGCGGAGGGTTGCTGTTCCTGACGAACCTCGTCGCGATCATCTTTATGGCGATGGTCGTCTTCGTCGCGCTCCACGTAGACACGGCGCGGGTCAAAGAGCGGGCGCGTGAGTGGCAGCACGGGGACGCGGAGAGCGCGTGGGTGCGTTCGCTCATCGTCAAGCTGCCGATCCCCGACCGACTCCGCACCGTCGGCAGTTTGCCGGGCCGCTTCGTCGTCATCGTCGTGACGATTCTGCTCATCCTCGTCCCGCTCACTCAATCGTTCGTGCAACTCCGACAGGAGATCACGCGCCAGCAGCAGGAGAACCGCTTTCGACGGGCCGCCACCGAGCTGTGGGAGCAAAATTTTTCACGGCTGCCGAACGGCGAGCCGCGTTGCTATCTCGGACAACTCTCGCTCCTCGACCGCGAGGGCAAACTCGCGCTCCTGCTGCGCGTCTTTACCATCAAGCCCTACACCGCGGAGGAGAAGACGGAGTACACGCGGCTCGTGGCCGAGCGTGTGGGCCGCCCCGCGCAGGCGGTGGTCTTGCGGTTGATCGAAATTCCGACCGTCAGCAGCGAACTGCTGGCAAAGGCGCGAGAAGATGCCCGCAGCGAGCCTGTCGTCAAAAATGAGAGTCGCGTCGAGGAGGTGTTGACCCTCGCGCAGATGCAGGCCAACTACGCGCAAGTCGTCGAGACCGCGCTCGCGGACTTGAGCCTGCCGGCGCCCGCGACGCTCATCACACGCGAGGTGACGACGGACGCGGACTCTGTGCCGGAAGTCAAAATCGTTTACCTCAGCGAGCGCGACATCGAGGCGGACGCGCTGGGTCTCATCGCCGAACTCGTGCGCGCGCGCTTTGAGAATCCGCAAGCGCGCGTCAGCTTCGAGAGAATCGCCGCCTCTACGAATCTGCTCGCGTTCGCGCGCAACCGGGCGGAGATCACGCCGGCTGTCACCGAAACGCTCGACCGCATGGGGCGGCAGTTACAAAAGTATCAGTCTCTGCGCGCGGAGGTCGCGGCGGGCGCGGACAAGAGCGAGCGCGAAGGCGTGGCCGAGGAGCGCGCGCGCGCCGTCGTCGAACATCTCTCCGCGCAATGGCAGGTCGCGCCTGAGAGGGTTGACATCAAGCCGGACGCGCTCGATAAGCGGGAAGCGATCTTGACGGTGAGAGTCGGCGAGTCGGAAGCGCCGCCGCAATGAACGGTCACACCACGGCGCGAGAGGCTTTCCGCGCCGTTTCGATAATGAAAGGAAAGAGGAAACAGCCATGTTTAAATCGTTGACGAGAGGAATCAAAGTTAGCGGATTGTTGCCGGCGGTGCTGTTGGGGGCGTCGTTCGCCCTTGCCACCCTGCCGGCGGCGGCGCAGGAGCAGATGCCGACGCCGACGCCCGTGAGCGAGCCGCTGTATAAAGAGTACAAGGGCGTCTCGCTTGGCATGAGCGTCGAGGAGGCGCGACGCGCGCTCGGCGAGCCGAAGTCGAAGGGGACGCGGCAGGACTTCTTCGTCTTTTCCGAGAAGGAGATGGCGCAGGTCTTTTACCGCGCCGGCAAGGTGTCGGCCCTCTCGGTCAACTACATCGGCGAAGAGAGTGGCGCGCCGGAGGCCATGGCCGTGCTCGGCGTTGAGATCAAACCAAAAAAAGACGGCTCGCTGTACAGGATCGTTCGCTATCCGAAGGCGGGCTACTGGGTTTCATTCAGCCAGACGGCGGGCAAGAACCCGATTACGACCGTGACGATGAGACGTTCGCAGGCAAAGCGTCGTTAGGCGCTCGCAAACGACTCGCGGCTTGCCGGGAGCGCGGAACACTTCACCCTCATTGCGTGTAGAAGTCGCCGCCTCTCCTCATTAATTTCGGTTCAACCATGCCTCGCGCGCGGCGTAGTCCGCAGTCCGCGCCACGGATTCGTTGAGCCATTCGATGACGGCGGCATAGCCGAGACTTTCGGGATCGTGTCTGAGATAGTCCGCGACGACGGCGAGGACGGTAAAACCCTGCTTGAGCTGGAACGAGAGCGTCGGGTCGCCTAACTCTCCCGCGACGACTCGGCGCGCGTACTCCTCGGCGCTCAACCGCGCTCGATAGCGGTAGTAACCACTGAGCCTCGCGCCCGCGCGGATGCGGAGAAGCCCCAATCGCTCGACCAATTCGCGCCGCGCCGCATAGAGCAGTTTCCCGACGCCGCGCCCCTGCGCCGACGGTCGCACCATCACCTCCGCGCCGTAGAGCGTGCGCCCGCGCGCGAGGTCGTGGTTCGTGAACATCCCGTGATCCGTGAAATCGCGCCAGTTGGTCTCCATCTCGTAATCGTCCCACAACACGACGAGGCTCGCCGCCATGCCCATGACGCGGACTGTGTCCGCTTCGACGGCGACAAATTGCCCTTCGGGAAAGACTCGGAGGTGCGAGACTAGCTGCGCCTCCGACCATGAGGCGACCTCCGGGTAGACCTCGCGCGTCATTTCGATGATGCTCGCGAAGTCTTCCTGTTGCGTGTGGCGGACGACGACTTTCTGTTTTTCTTTCCGCATAAATCAACGACCTCCGTTTTGGAGATGACGCTGGCGGTGCGCTCGCTGTCGCGCAGTGGGAGCACCGTGCCGCTCGCGCGTCCGGCGCTGATCGTCTTCAGGTTCAACTCGCCGATGACCATCATCTCCTGATTGTAATTTCCTTCGGCAAGGATGCCATCGCGCGAGAAGGCGAAGTCGCTCGGCGTGAGGATCGCTGCCTGTCCGTAGTTCAAAGAGACCGCCGGCATCATCGGCAGCGAGCCGACCGTGCCGGAGTGGACGACATACAACTGGTTCTCGATGGCGCGCGCGTGCGCGCAATAGCGGACGCGCAAAAATCCCTGCCGATCATCCGTACAACTCGGCACGACGATGATGTGTGCGCCCTGTCGCGCCGCCGCGCGCGCCAGTTCCGGGAACTCGATGTCGTAACAAATGTTGATGGCGAGGCGTCCGAAGTCGGTCTCGAAGACTTTGAGCCGCGCGCGCGGCGCGACCTTCCACTCTTCGGTCTCGAACCGTGTCATGTGGAGCTTGCCCTGCACGCCGTACTCACCCGAAGGCGAGAAGAAAAAAGAGTCGTTGTGCACCAAGCCCGTCCGCTCCTCGGCGACGGGAATCGTCCCCGCCACAATGTAAATTTTGTGCCGGCGCGCGAGCTTGGCGAACATCTCGACGAAGCGCGGGACTTGACCGGCGAGGTCGCGTATCTGCTCCGTGATGGGGCGGCGGACATTGCCGAGCGTCAGCAACTGCACCGTGAAATACTCCGGGAACACGACCAGATGACAGCCGTAGTCGGCTGCCGTCTCGACCAGCGCCCCGGCCTGCTCCTCGAACTGTTTGAATGTCTCGACGGGCCGGATGAAGTATTGCAACGACGCGACCCGAATGCGCTCTCTCATCATTATTTTCCTTGTTAATGTGTGTTCGACGGAAGCGGCTTGAACCGCGTCGCGGCGCGGTGAGGTTAGCCTCACCGTTATCAAATCCTTTTGATTTAACCCGGCGATTCTACCTGAAAAAGAACTCGATGAGTTCCTTCACGCCCTTTTCTCTGTTGCCGTTAACATTATTCATATTCTTCGTCTCAAGACTTTCCGCGCCCGCATCATCGCGCAATCGGTATCTTGGTGTGTTCCGCATATAGGACACACGGCAACCTATATCCAGTTTACAGAATGGGCCGCGCGCGAACGACGGGGAAAACACGCATCATGGATAGGTGTTTTCACACATCGCGCCGATGTCTACGCGCGCATGAATTTAATATGGCAATTTGCAATTGGATGCGACCACATCAACGACCGTTTAGAGGCGGGCAATGCCCGCCGGTTCAACTTGAGACGGCGGGCATT
>JBGTBQ010000206.1:0-3769 GCA_041749275.1 Pyrinomonadaceae bacterium
GCGCTGGCGGGCGAGCGCGCGCCCGTGCGCGCGCGGTGCGCCAACACGCGGGGTCTGTGCCTGACGGCGAAAGGGCGCTGGAAAGAGGCCGAGCGCGAGTTTCGCTCCGCGCTCCGGATGGCCGAAGAGGGCGGCGACGAGCGCTTCGCGCGCATCATCGCGCACAACCTCGGCACACCCGCCGGCGTGCGCGGCGACTTCTCGGAGGCGATGCGCTGGTTGAGTCGTCTGCTCAACCACGAGGGCGCGGCCCCCGCCCCGCAGCAGGCCATCGCGCATCTCAACACGGCCCGTTGCCACTTCTATCGCGGTGAGTTTGAGCAGTGCGAACAGCACCTTGAGAGCGCACTGCAAGGGTGCCAGACCTTCAACCTTGTCTCTCTGCGCGGCGAGGTGTTCGAGGCTTACGGCAATCTCCACCGCGAGCAGGATGACGCGGCCCGCGCCGCCGATTTCTACGAGCGCGCCGCCCGCGTATATGACGAGGCGGGCGTCGAAGTGTCGCGGCGCGAGCTGACCGAAGAGCGCGCCTTGCTCAGTCTCCGGCTTGGCGAGTCGGCAGCCGCCGTCGCCGCGATTGACCGGCTCATCGCCGAACGGCAAGAGAGCGGCGACGACCTCGGCGTCCGGACGGCCACGCTCACGCGCGGGCGCATCCTGCTGGCGAGGGGCGAGACGGAGCCGGCCCGCGAAGACCTCGAACCGTCGCAACGCTTCTTCCGCGAAAACAATTTCTACTACTACGAGGCGCAGGCGTGCGTAGCGCTCGCCGCCTGCTACCGGGCCGCCGGGCATCCCGGCAAGGCGAACGAGCGTCTGCGCCGCGCGTTCGATCTGGCCGCGCGCTACGATTACGACTACTGGCTTCAACGCGAGGTCGAGCACGACCCGGCGCTCTTCATCTCGACCGGCGCGGCGGAACTGATGCCGCCCGACATCCGCGCCAAGCTGGTCGCCGCCGTGCAGGCGCAACCGGGCGTGGTGGATGCGGGCGAAGTCGTTCCGCAACCTTCAGCCGCCTCCGCCGCTTCAATCATTGTCACGGCGCGGGCAGCGGATTTGACGATCAACCTGCTCGGCGCGGTCGAGATCGTCCGCGACCCCGCGCGCGCCTTCGCGGCGGATGCGTGGCGGACGAAGCGCTCGCGCGACCTCTTCTGCTTCGTCGCCTCGCGCCCGCACCGACGCACCTCGAAAGACTTCATCATCGAAGCCTTCTGGCCCGACACGGATCTGCGTACCGCCGAGAAGAATTTCTACCCGACCATGTCGCATATCCGGAAGGCGCTCAACAGCAATCAGCCGCTCCGGCAAAACTTCCTCGTCTACCGCGACGCCGAATACATGCTCAACCCCGAATGCTCCTACCGGATTGATATTGAGGAGTTCGACCGGCTGGTCGCCGAGGGCGAGGCGGCGCGACGACGGATGGAGCTTGAGGCCGCCGCCAACTATTTCGAGCAGGCCGTCGCGCTCTATCGCGGCGAGTTCATGCAAGGATGTTATGACGAGTGGGCCGAGGAGCAGCGCGCATATTATCGAGAGCAGTATGTGCGCCTGTTGGAGACGCTCGCGAAAGCGGCGCACAAGTCCGGCGACTGGTCGCTCTCTTTGCGGCTCGCGCTCTCAATCCTGCGCGACGACCCGTTCCGCGAAGACGCGCACTCGATGGTGATGCGCGCGCACGCCGCGCTCGGCAACCGCGTCGCCGTGCGCGAACAGTACGAGGAACTGCGCCGCCTGCTGCTCAAGGAACTCGGCGTCGAGCCGACGAGCGAGACGCGCAAGGTCTACCGCGAGATCATGGGCTGATGCAAGTCGTTTGTTCGCGGCGGCGAAATGGAGTATCTTTCCCCGCATTTACCGGGAAATTAGAATGCATCCGCAACATAGCCGTGAGCGACGTTTTATAGCTTTACTATCAGTCAGAGGACTGCCTTTGAGATGCAGCCACGCAGCTTTACCTGTTCCCGACGCGGGTCGCCAACTCCCGCCGGAAATTTGACCAGCACTCGAAAGATGCAAGTTTTCTTAATGCACGCCACCCGGATGACCGTCGAACTTATCAACAGTGTGCGGAAAGTTGTGGCGCTCGCGCTCGCGCTCGGTCTCTGCGCGACGCCCGCGGCAGCCGGCATTCTCGTCCGGGGCGGTGAAGGCATCACGATGACGGGCGCGGACGGCGTGCGCTACGAAGAGATCAACGGCATCACGATGACGGGCGCGGACGGCATCACGATGACCGGGGCGGACGGGTTGCTCGGCCTGCTCGTCAACGGCATCTCGTGGCCCGCCGTGGAGGAAGTTCCATCGGTTGCCGCCGCCGCCGGGGCGGTCTACACCGGCGCCAACATTCTCAACGCGACACACTCCGACGGCATCACGATGACGGGCGCGGACGGCATCACCATGACCGGGGCGGACGGCATCACGATGACGGGCGCGGACGGCGTAACACATCAGGTGAACTTCGTCGTCATCAGACAGCCCGCCGGCATCACGATGACCGGCGCGGACGGCATCACGATGACCGGGGCGGACGGCGTGCGGGAAGTCTTACCCGACGGCATTACGATGACGGGCGCGGACGGCATCACGATGACCGGCGCTGACGTGCTCGGTCTCGACAACGCCGGCTCGATCATCGCTATCGGCGCCGACGGGCAAGTCTTCTCCATCGCGCCCGCCGGCATCACGATGACGGGCGCGGATGGCATCACGATGACGGGCGCGGATGGCATCACGATGACGGGCGCGGACGGCATCACGATGACGGGAGCGGACGGCATCACGATGACGGGCGCGGATGGCGTGTCGCGGACAGTAGGGCTTCAGGGACTCGACCCGGAGCTTGCGCTCCTGCTCGAACGCGCGACCGACGACAGCGGCATCAACGCCGCCGTGACGTTTCACCAGTCTCCCACTGACGCGGACTTCGCCGCATTGCGGCGCGCCGGCGTCCTCGGCGGCACGCGATTCCGGCGGCTGCCCGTAGTCGTCATCACCGCCACGCGCCGGCAACTCGTCCAAATCTCGCAACTCCCTTCGGTGCGCTCGATCTGGGGCAACCGCACGCTGAACTGGAACGACGACCGGAGCAACGCTCTGACGGGCGTCGAGCGCGCACGCGCGGACGGCGATTTGACGAGCGCGAACGGCGGGCTGTCGGTTTCGGGGAAGGGCGTCACGGTCGCCGTCCTCGACACGGGCCTCGACGCGGCGCACGCCGACATCGCGGGGCGCGTCGCGCGGAACGTCAAGCTGCTCGACGTGCAGGGTCTGCCGCTGTTGGGTTTTCGTTACCCGCTCCACGTCGAAGGGCTGTCGAACACGGACACGTTGAGCGGGCACGGGACGTTTGTCGGCGGCGTCATCGCGGGCAGCGGCGCGCGCTCTTCGGGCAGGTACGCGGGCGTCGCGCCGGGCGCGCGGCTGTTGGGACTCGGCGCGGGCGACGCAAACCTGTTCTACGTGCTCGCCGGGTTCGACTACTTGCTTGAGCGAGGCTCGTCGTTGGGCGTGCGCGTCGTCAACTGTAGCTTCTCGGCGAACACCATCTACGACGAGAACGATCCGGTCAACGTCGCCACGCGGATGTTGACGGACGCGGGCGTCAACGTCGTCTTCTCGGCGGGGAACGCGGGGCCGGGCGCAGGCACGCTCAACCCCTACGCCGCCGCCCCGTGGGTGATCTCCGTAGGCGCGACGGACTCGCGCGGTCGGCTCGCCGCGTTCTCCTCACGCGGCACTTTCGGGAGCGCCGCGCGCA
>JBGTBQ010000207.1:0-1508 GCA_041749275.1 Pyrinomonadaceae bacterium
CGAGCCAACGCTTGAAGAACGGGGGCAGTGCTCTCTCCGTGTCGCCTTCGACGAAGAGGACGAACCTCATACCATGCTCTCCAACTCGCCGGATTTGAAGAGCGCGCCGAGCGTGTACTCCTTGAGCCAGTAGGCGAGGTCATCGCCGTCGAGGTTCCGCAAGACGGTCTCGCCGTCCTGCCACTTCATCACGGTCGTCGTCGGGTTCTTGTCGGTGAAAGCGTCGAGCATCTGCGGCGAGTGCGTCGTGATGACGACCTGCGTTCGCATCGCCGCCTCGACCGCGTACTCGGCGATGATCGGCAACATTCCCGGATGCAGCCCCGTCTCCGGCTCGTCAATCGCGATGACGGGCGGCGGATCAGGACTCGCCAGCACGGTCAGGAGGAATAGAAAGCGTAACGTCCCGTCCGACAGGTCGGCGGCTGACTGCTCTCGCTTCAGCGACCTCCAACGCACGCGCAGTTGGATAAGTTGGTCGGCGGCGGGCGGAAAGACCAGCTTCTCGTAATCGCCGCCAAACGCCGCGCGCATCGCCGTGTCAATACTCCGCTCAAACTCACGGTCGGTCGTGTAGAGCGTGTGAAGCACATTGATTAAGTTCTGACCGTCGGAATCAACACGCTTCTCTAAACGGGATACAGACGGCCTGCGTATCTCGGAACCTTGATGAACTTGAACATCGTGATAAAGGGCGAACGAAGATAGATATTCCTTAAAAGAAGGTACTTCATCAAAACCAGCGGTGAAAGTCGAGATAGCAGAAAGAATGGTTTCCTGATCATCAATACTCTCCTTTTTTATCTCATGTATATCGTCAGTTGTATTCTCCCTAAAGTGTGCCTTCCGCCGCCGTCTGTTAATAAACTCAAGGAGTTCTAAGTTGTCCTTGCCGGTAAGCATCTCGCGGTCAATACTATAAACATTGCTCTGCCCAAAGCGCGATAGACGCAATTCGTATAACATAGGGCCAGGGTAATCATCCCCACAAGCTAA
Organism: Pyrinomonadaceae bacterium; assembly: GCA_041749275.1. Lineage (GTDB taxonomy): Bacteria > Acidobacteriota > Blastocatellia > Pyrinomonadales > Pyrinomonadaceae > JBGTBQ01. The sequence goes on from JBGTBQ010000207.1 coordinate 997, forward strand.
GGAAAAAGAAACAGCCTCAGCCTGCCCATCCCATACGATTGCTCCTATACCGCCGATGGACTGAATGTACTTACCAAGACCGCCTTCCGCAGCAACAGTCATCAATTCGAGGAAGCGCAGCAGGTTCGACTTGCCCGTGCCGTTCGGGCCGATGAGGATGTTGAGGTCGCCGGGTTCCCACGTCACGTTTTTGAGAGAGCGGAAGCCTTCGATTTTGAGTTGCTTGATTCTCATTCGCGTTTCCTCTTCGATGGCCCGACGACGTGCTTCTGTCTGACCTTTGCGCTAAATCCTACTCTCTTTCGGAATGAGATAGTAAGTAATTTTTATCGGAGACCGACCGGCGCGCGCGCCTTGACAATCCGCATCTCCGACTAGAGAATACTTTTCGCCTTAAGGGTCGCGGAGATGTGGCCGAGTGGCTGAAGGCGGCGGTTTGCTAAACCGTTATAGGTCAAAAGCCTATCGCAGGTTCGAATCCTGTCATCTCCGCCAGAAAATTTGAAACGATG
>JBGTBQ010000208.1:0-4752 GCA_041749275.1 Pyrinomonadaceae bacterium
CGCGCCCACCACGCCGCCCGCCGGCCCGGACAAAATCGTGCGGACGGGTTCCTCCGCGGCGACGACCGCCGAGATGCTTCCGCCCGACGACTGCATCACGCGCAGCGAGCGCGCCGCCCGCTCGCTCAAACGCGCGAGGTACGCGCCCAGCAGCGGCTGCAAGTAGGCGTTGATGGTGACGGTCGAGGTGCGTTCGTACTCTCGATATTCGGGCAGGATGCGGTGCGAGACGGAGAGCGGCACGTCTTCGAGTTCAGCGCGGAGCGCGCTCTCGATTCTTCGTTCGTGCTCAGGATGCACGAACGAGAAGAGGAGCGAGATGGCGACCGCTTCGACCTTCGCGCGTTTTAGTTTCCTGACGAGCGCGCCGATCTCTTCGTCGTCCAACTCGACGATGACCGCGCCGTCCGCGCCGACGCGCTCGCGCACGCCGAAGCGCAAACCATCCGAGACGAGCGGCGCGGGCCGCACCCAGTCGAGATTATACAACTGGCCGCGCGCCTGCCTTCCGATGACGAGCACGTCCTCGAACCCTTCGGTGGTGACGAGAGCGGCGCGCGCGCCACGTCGCTCAAGGAGCGCGTTCGTCCCGACGGTCGTGCCGTGGACGACTTCGATGTCACGCAAGCGCGCGCCCGTCTCGCGCGCGATGATTTCCAACCCGGCGATGATAGCGCGCGAAGGATCGGCGGGCGTCGAAGCGAGCTTGAAGACGCGCGCGCGCCCCTCCGCGTGATACACGAAATCCGTGAACGTCCCGCCCGTGTCCACGCCCGCGCGCACCCGTGTCCGTTGTTGACTCTTCTTCATGGAATGATTCGAGATTGAAATTGCGGACATCGTGCGTTGAAAGACACGGCGACATTCATCGCTTCCTCTTCCGTCAAAGATTTCTCTCTCGTCAACGCGGCAGCGTCTCCGACAGCACGCGGAGCACGTTGCCGCCCATAATCAATGCTATCTCATCTTCATTGAAACCCGACGCGAGGAGCGCGTCCGTGACGGTGACGACGCCGGTCGCGTCGAAGGGCGTCGTCACCGTGCCGTCGAAGTCCGAGCCGAGCGCGACATGGCGCGCACCGACGACGTTCGCGGCGTGACGAATAGCGCGGGCGATTGCCGCCGCGTCCGTGCCGCAGGTGGCTGTCTCCCAGAAGCCGATGCCGATGACGCCGCCGGTCGCCGCGATGCGCTTTAACTGTTCATCGCCGAGATTGCGCGTGTTGTCGCACGTGCCTCTGACGCCGGTGTGCGAGACGACGACCGGGCGCGTCGTCATGGCGAGCACGTCGTCAATCGTCGCATGGGAGGCGTGCGCGAGGTCAACGATCATCTCACGGGCTTCCATGCGGCGAATGAGTTCACGACCCTCTTCGGTCAGCCCGCCCTTGCGCGTCCCATGCGCCGAGCCGCCCCATTCGTTATCGAAGAAATGCGTCGGGGCCATCATCCGGACGCCCGCGTCGAAGAGTTTATCGAGATTCGACAAATCGGCGTCGAGCGCGTGCGCTCCTTCGACGCCGAGCAGGGCCGCGACTTGCGGCGTCGCGCCCGCTTGCGTTTCACTCGCGCGCGACCGCTGTTCCAGAAAACGCGCGAGGTCGCCCGCCGTTTTGATGATGACGAGCCGGCCCCCGGAACGCGCCGCCGCGTCTTCGAGTCTCCGCGCCTGATGAAGCGCCCGCTCCGTCAAACTGCTCCATGTCCGCGCGGGCCAGCGCTCGGCGATGATGAGCGGCGTGATGTTGTCGGTGTCGCCCTCGTTCGACTCGTTGTTCAACCCGCGCGGCGCCTTCGTCACAATCGTAAACGCCTGAAGCGCGACGCCGCCTTCGACGAGGCGCGGCACGTCAACGTGCCCGCGCGCGGATTTTTCCAGAATGTCCCTGTCCCACAGCAGCGTGTCGGCGTGCAGGTCGGCGACGAACAGCTTCCCATGAAGCGCGCGGGCGCGCTCCGACGCCGTGTATGGCGGGGCGTGCGGCGTGCGGTTGTAATGACGCTCGACCAGCGCGGGCACGATCAGGAAGAAGGCCGCGACGCCGAACGCGCCGGCGACAACGAGGGAGAGGAGAAACTTCTTCGAGGGATGAGGGATGAGGGATGAGGGATGAAAGCCTCTTCTAAAATTGAGTCGTTCTATTTTCATCCCTCATCCCTCATCCTTCATCCCTCATCCCTCATCCCTCATCCTTCATCCTTCATCCCTCATCCCTCATCCCTCATCCTTTACGGCCACGCGGCTGCCGCCGTCGTGCGCGTTGCGCGCGGCGTCGAGGACGAGTTGAATGCGGTGGCCGTCGTCGAAGGTGGCGGCGTCTTCGACCGTCGTGCGTCCCTCGCGCAGGGCGGCGATGATCTCGCGCGCGAAGACGGTGAAGCCGCGCGACCATTCGTTGTCGCGCATCCCCGCGGCGAGCGGCGCGCTCTCGGTCTCGACCTCGCGCCATTCGCCCTCGCCGACACGCGCATGGAAGAGCCGCCCGCCATCGTGCATCACGGCCCCCTCCGCGCCGAAGACCTGTACGCGGTGTTCAGCGCGGCCCGGCTCGACGACCGACATCGCAACGACGCCCGTCGCGCCCTCCGAGAAGTGAAGAAGCAAGTTGGCCTCGTCGTCGCTCGTCACGGGACGCGCGCCGCCCGTCTCCGCATGTGGGCGCTCGGCGACGTGCGTCGAGAGCAGGGCCGAGACGCGAGAGACGCGCGCGTCCGTGAGCCAGCGCAGAGTGTCCACGGCGTGCGAGCCGATGGCGCCGAGCGTGCCGCCGCCCGCCTCTCTGTCCGACCACCAATCCCACCCGCGCGCCGTGGTGGCGCGCATGTCCGAACGAAAGAGAAATTTCACGTGGCGCACGACGCCGATCTCGCCCGCGCGGATCATCTCGCGCATCCGCCGGCGCGCGGGCAGAAAGCGCAGTTCGTGGTCTATGTGCGCGAGCAACCCGGACGCGCGCGCGGCCTCGCGCATCCTTGCGGTTTCGCCGGCATTCATCGCCATCGGTTTTTCGCAGAGCACGGCCTTGCCCGCGGCGAGCGCCGCGAGCGTCATCTCCGCGTGCGTCGAGGGCGGGGTGACGATGGATATGAGATGCACGTCGTCGCGCGCCACCACTTCGCGCCAGTCGCCGGTCGCGTGCGGGATGTCGAACTCACGCGCCACGCGTTCGGCGTTCGCGCGCCGCCCGCTGGCGATGGAGACGACGCGCGCGCCATCGCAGGCATGGAACGCAGGTATCTGCGTGGTGCGCGCGAAGCCCGTGCCGATGATGCCGATGCCGATCTGGTCTCGCTTGCTCATCATGCTCCGTAATCCTTCCTCGTGCCGATGTGGAGAATACAATTAACCACAAAGTCACGAAGTCACAAAGAAAAGAAGCGTGCTCTCATATTACGCGGCGACAAAAACAGGGCGTGTCTTTAGTCGTCTTCAGACGGCTTCCCCAGCAGGGCAGTTAGCCCAATCGTTCGACGGCTGGGTTACAACGGCGACGTGCGACCCTCGCGGTTGATGCCCCGCGCGCGGCTCCTGTAAGATTGAGCGCCCAAACCGAAGGAGCACAGTTGATATATGCCGACGACCGAAACCGCGCCGCCCGTCAACCAGCAGCAGCTCGATCTTCGCCCCACGCCGCGCGCCGAGATGAACCTCTACCCGCTCGACACGTTCCCTTACGAATTCGCGGGCCGCGAGATTCGCATCAACTTCGAGATGCCGGAGTTCACGGCCATCTGCCCGTTCTCCGACTTCCCGGACTTCGCCGTCATCCGCCTCGAATACGTGCCCCACGAGCGCTGCGTCGAGTTGAAAAGTTTGAAGCTCTACATCAACTCGTTCCGCGAGGTGAAAATCTTCCACGAGCACGTCATCAACATCATCCTCGAAGACTTCGTCGCCGCCTGCGACCCTCTGCGCGTCGAACTTGAAGGCGACTTCCACATCCGCGGCAACATCAAGACCGTGGTGCGCGCAAGTTACACCAAGAGCGATTAGCGGTCAGCTTACAACCCGCTTGCACCCAAGACACTTTCCTTCTTACCGCTAACCGCTAACCGCTGCTTATGGAACTCACCATCATCGCCGTCATCTTCGTCGTCGGCTTCGCGCTGTTCTTTTTCGTCTTGAAGCGGCTGCTGCGTTTGGCGCTGCGTTTAGCGATGTTCGGGGCGTTGTTGATCGCGCTCGTCGGGGGCGGAGTCGCGTGGTGGTGGTTCGCGCCGCTCGGTGATGCTTCCAACCGTAACCGCAATAATTCGGCGCGACCGGCGCGCCCGACTCGCTGAAGGGAATCGAACGCGCATGGGGGAGACGGACACCGACGCCGCCGACCAGTTCGACGCCTCGGTCGCGCCGGGCAAGTTGAACGAGGCGACGCCGGGTTTGTGGCAACGCGTGGGGCGTCTGCCGCGCAACGTCCTCGCCATCAGTTTGGTGAGCCTGCTCAACGACGCTTCGAGCGAGATCATCTACCCGTTCCTGCCGCTCTTTCTCTCCGTCACGCTCGGCGCCTCGCCCTTCGTCGTCGGTCTCATCGAGGGCGGCGCGGAGTCGGCTTCGGGGCTGCTCAAACTCTTCTCCGGCTACTTCAGCGACCGGCGCGGCAAGCGCAAAGGGCTGGTCGTCTTCGGCTACGCGCTGGCGAGCGCGATGAGGCCGCTGCTGGGGCTGGCGACGACGTGGACGCAGGTGCTCGGCATCCGTCTGGCCGACCGCGTCGGCAAGGGCTTGCGGAGCGCGCCGCGCGACGCGAT
>JBGTBQ010000209.1:0-20858 GCA_041749275.1 Pyrinomonadaceae bacterium
TTCCGGTCGAGCAGGTAGGTCGGGTCGAGTCCGGCGACGAAGGGGCGCGTCGGGTCGTAGAAGAAGAGCTTGGGGAAGTCGTCCCAGTCGGCGTTGTAGACGAGTTCGCCTTTGGGCACGTTCTTCGTGACCCACTCCATGCCGGCGCGGTAGCGGTCGGGGCCGGGCATCCCGGCGATGTCCTTCACGGTGATGTGGTGATACCAACCCATGAAGGCGAAGGCGAAGAGCGCGGCAGCCATCACCAGCGCGCGCGTCCATCCGCGCATCCACATGTAGACGAACACGGCGAGCAGCGCGCCAGCCGTGAGGAGGGCGCCCTTGAGCGCCGCGTTCAGGTGTGTAACCAACGCGAAGAGGTAGAGCGATGCGCCGATCAGGATACCGACCATCGCCGCCTCATGCTCGTCCCACGAACGCCCGGCGCCGGCCACCCTCGGCGCGGCGCGCGGGGGTTCGTCGGGTTGCGGCGCATCTTTCTCGTCAACGGCGGGCGCGAGGACGGCGCGTGCGCGCAGGCGCTCGACGAGCGGTTGCAGAGCGAAGGCGGCGAAGACGAAGGCGAACGGCGGCCAGTATTCCGAGAAGCGCCGCCAGCGCATGTTGACCAGCATCAGGAAGGTCGAGAAGAGGAGGAAGAAGAGCGGGCGCTGCTGATCCTTCTCGGTCGAATCGCGGAAGGCGATGTAGCCCGCGATCATCGCGGCGAAGGCCGGCCCGCAGTTCCCCAAAAACTCCAGCGTGTTATACGGATACCACTCGCCGCCGACCGCGGTGGAGAAATCTTTCACCGTGACCTTGATGACGAGGTGCTGGTAGAGCAGTTGCAGGTTGAGCGGGAAGTACGGGTTGATGACGTAGCCGAGGAGCGAGCCGATGAAGACGAAGAGGAGCGGGCGCCACTCGATGCGCCGCTCGACCCAGAGCACGACCGCCGTCCAGAAGGCCGCCGCCACCCACAACAGCAGGAACATGTCGTAGGTCAGCGCGAAGACGAACGCGAGCGGCAGCAGCCACCTGTACCTGCGCTCGAACAGAAGATAAATCCCCGCGATGAGAAACACGATGGAGACGCTCATCGCCTTGCCCATGTGGATGCGGTAGAGGAATGGGGCCGCGCTGCCGAGGATGGCGATGAGCCACACGAGCGGGTAGCTGATGCGGTAGCGCACCAGTAGCCAGTAGCACGAGAAGACGGCGAGACAGGCGAAGAGCCACGTGCCGAGCTTGGCGCTGTACTGGAAGTCGCCGACGAGCGTGAAAGGTATTTGGAAGACGTGGAATAGGAAGTGATGGTCAACGTAATCTTTCGCGTTGAGCGTCGTCAGCGGGAGCGCGTCGAAGGAGGGCGGGAACTGTCCGGCGCGCGCGCCGTCGAGCAGCATCCGGCTCCAGCGGAAGTGATAGTAGGCGTCGAAATCGCCGCAGCAGACCGATTGGGTGGCGAACTGCAAGTACCAGAACGTGACGCCGATGATGAGCGCGCCGAAGAGAAGCAGAAACCGCCGCTCCTTCTTCATCGCCTCCGCGGTCGAATCTATCGCCGTGGACGCCGTGGCGGACACAGGAGCCGTGTGTTCGTCGTTGACCGCTGGGGCTATCTCTTCAACGGGTGCGCTTTCGTCGCTGATGTTCTCCATGTAGAGATGATCTCGATTTAAATGTGCCGCGCCGTGCTCGTAGCGCGGGCGCTCAAGCGTCTTCCCGCAACCTCTCCTCCGCCCACGCCGCGATCACGCTCCGCAGGTCTTCGAGTTGCTCGTCGAAAAAGTGTCCGGCGCCGGGAATGATCTCGACGCGCGCGGCGGCCTCCGGCGGGACTGTGCGCGCGAGCGCCTGTAAATCTTCGACCGCGCCGAACTCGTCGCGGTCGCCGTGGACGAACAGGAGCGGCTTGCGGCAGTCGCGCAGGAAGGAGAAGTCGTAGTCGCGCTCGCTGATGCTGACGGGCGTGCCGACGCCGACGAGATAAAGGACGCGCGCGTGATATGTCCCGACCTCCAGCCCGACCCGCGCGCCGAACGAAAAGCCGGCGAGCGTGACCGGCAGATGCGGATACTTCTCCGTCAGGTAGTCGAGCGCGACGCGCGCGTCATCCTGTTCGCCGCCACGCGCGCCGGTGTGCTCGCCCGTCGAGTGTCCGACGCCGCGGAAGTTGATGCGGAGCGTGACATGTCCCGCGTCTTCGAGCGCGCGCGCCGTGCGGAAGACCACCTTGTTATGCATCGTCCCGCCGTGGAGCGGGTGCGGGTGCAGCACGAGCGCCGCGCCGCGCAACGGCGACGCGCCACCCGCAGGACGCGGCTCCTTCAGGATCGCTTCCAGCCGCCCGTGCGGCGCCGGGATAAAAAGGTTTCCAACCGGATACATTATGTGCAGCAGGCAGCAGGCAGTAGACGGCAGGCGGTAAAGTCTTTTTCTATCGAACGGTCAGAGAGCAAACGTCAATGCCGGCCACGCACAACTTACTGCCTACCGCCTACTGTTTTTAACAGAAATACCGCGCGCAGCCTAACCGCCGGGCCGTGGGAAGAATGTCTTGACTTGTCATTTTGAAAGCAGTAGCTTTGAACACTCACCGCAAGTCAACGTTGATAGTCAGCAGACATTTATCGCGGCGGAAGTTCTGAAGCCAGTTGCTCCCCGGCTTCCATCCACCCAGTGTCTCGTGCGGCACGGCGCATACTCTTTGAGATTCTTCGAGATTAAGTTCTGAACTTGCAGCGGACGAATACCCGCCGCCCGGTGAACCGCGTGCGTCCGGGTCGGCACCTCGGCGCTCCATGCGAAGAACAAGCTAAAGGAAGTGTGATGTCTGATCCTCAGCCCCACGATCAGGACGACGGGCGGGCAGCTTCATCCCCCGCGTTTGGATCTGCCGCGTGGCAGCCTTACGGCGTCGCGGTCGTCGCGGTCGTGGCGGCTACGTTCCTGATGTCCGCGCTCTACGGCGTCGGCGGCATCGAGCGGGGCAGCATCCCCTTCATCTTCTACTTCGGGGCCGTGATCCTCAGCGCGCGGTACGGGGGACGCGGGCCGGGCCTGTTCTCCGTCGTTCTCTCCGTCTTAACGGCCAAATACTTTTTCATCCCACCGTTCGGTAAATTGGCATTCAACTACGAAAGCGTGTTGCAGTCCGTGATCTTCGTTCTGGTCGCCTTCGTCATCGTCTCTCTGACGGAGCAGAGCCGCCGCGCCGAAGCGCAGGCGCGGGCGAGCGAGGAGTCGCTCTCAACCACGCTCCGCAGCATCGGCGACGCCGTGATTGCGACCGACGCGGCGGGAAGCATCACGTTTATGAACCCCATCGCCGAACGGCTCACGGGCTGGGCGACCGCGGAAGCGCGCGGGCGGCCTCTCACAGAGGTCTTCCGCATCATCAATGAAGAGACGCGGCGCGAGGTTGAAAGCCCCGTCGAGAAAGTGCTGCGCGAGGGGATCATCGTCGGCTTGTCGAACCACACGCTGCTCATCTCGAAGAGCGGCGTGGAGACGCCGATTGACGACACCGGCGCTCCCATCAAGAACAAGTCAGGCCGCATCGTCGGAGTCGTCCTCGTCTTCCACGACATTACCGAACGCAGGCTGGCGGAGAAGGCGCTCAAGGAGAGCGAGGAGCGCTTCCACATGCTTGCCGACAGCGCGCCGGTGATGATCTGGGTCAACAGCCTCACCGGCTGCGAGTTCGTCAACCGGAGTTATCTGGAGTTTCTGGGTCGCACCTACGATGAGGTGCTCAGGATGGACTGGGCGACGGCCCTGCACCCGGACGACGCCGCGGGGTATCTCAGCGCCTATCTCGCCGCCTTCGAGGCGCGGGTGCCGTTCGAGGCGCAGTTCCGCTTCCGGCGCGGCGACGGTGAGTACCGCTGGCTAAAGTCGGTCGGCCTGCCGCGGTTCACGCCCGGCGGCGCGTTTCTCGGTTACATCGGCAGCTCTTTCGATATCACCGACCTCAAGCTCTCCGCGACGGCGCTGCGCGATTCCGAAGAGCGTTACCGCCTTCTGTTCGAATCGAACCCGCACCCGATGTGGGTCTACGACTTGGAGTCCTTCGCCTTCCTCGCCGTCAACGATGCCGCCGTCCGCCACTACGGCTACACGCGCGACGAGTTTTTGGCGATGACCATTAAAGACATTCGCCCCCCGGAAGACATCCCCCGGCTCCTTGAGAATGTGTCGCGGGCGAGGCCCGGACTCGACGATGTAGGTAAGTGGCGGCACCTGAAGAAAAGCGGGGCGGTCATTGATGTGGAGATCATTAGCCACTCTCTCGTTTTCGACGGGCGCCGCGCCGAGCTGGTGCTCGCCAACGACATCACCGAGCGCAAGCGGGCCGAGGACGAGTTGCGCGCCTCCGAAGCCCGTTACCGTGCGCTCGCCGCCGCGATGCCGCAGATCGTCTGGACGGCGCGGCCCGATGGCTATATTGACTACTACAACAAACGCTGGTTTGACTATACCGGCATGACGCTGGAGCAGACGCAAGGCTGGGGCTGGCAGCCCGTCCTGCACCCCGATGATGTCGAGCCGTGCCTGCGCCGCTGGGCGACCTCGGTCGAGACCGGCGAGGATTATGAGATCGAGTATCGCTTCCGCCGCGCCGTGGACGGACAGTATCGTTGGCACTTGGGTCGCGCCGAACCGATGCGCGACGCTGACGGGCGCATCGTCAAATGGTTCGGCGCCGCCACCGACATCCACGACCAGAAGCAAACGGCGGAACGACTCCGCTTTCTCTCCGACGCGAACGCGCTGCTGACCTCGTCGCTCGATTACGAGACGACTCTCGCGCACTTGGCGCGGCTCTCTGTGTTGACACTGGCCGACCACTGCCTGATTGACCTGATCGGCGACGACGGCGAGGTGCGGCGTGTCGCGACGGCGCACGCCAATCCGTCGAAGGAGGAGCTGGTGCGCGACCTCCGCCGGTTCCCGCCCGCGCCCGGCGAGGCCGAGGGCATCCCCACCGTGCTCCGCACGGGCCGGTCTGAGATAATCTCCGACTTGACCGAAGAGATGCTGCCGGCCCTCGCGCGCGGCGAAGAACATCTGGCCGCTCTGCGCCGTCTGGGGCCGAAGTCCTTTATGACCGTACCGCTCAACGCGCGCGCGCGCACCATCGGCGCGATCACCATTGGGCTGGACGAGCCGGGTCGCCGTTACACTCGCGCCGACCTCGTCTTCGCCGAAGAACTCGCCCGCCGCGCCGCCCTCGCCATAGATAACGCCCGTCTCTATAGCCGCGCGCAAGAGTCCAACCGCGCCAAGGATGAGTTCCTCGCCATGCTCTCGCACGAGCTACGCACGCCGCTCACGCCGATCATGGGCTGGATAGGCATGATTCGCGCCGGGTATCTCGCTGAGGAAAACATCGAGCAGGGTCTCGAAGTCATTGACAAAAGCTCGCAGTCGCTCCTGCGGCTCATCAGCGACCTGCTCGACATGACCTCGATCATGAGCGGCAAGATGAGAATCGAGCGCGAGGCCGTCGGGCTGGAAGGACTCGTGAGCGAGGCCGTGCAGACCGTCCGCCCGCAGGCCGCGGCGTCCGGCATCACGCTCGACCTGTCCTGCGACGCCGGGGCCGCGACGGCGCTCGTCTCCGGCGACCGGACGCGGCTCGTACAGGTCTTGTGGAACCTGTTCTCGAACGCCGTTAAGTTCTCACCGCGCGGCGCGCGCGTGCGCGTCGAGTGCCGGGCCGACGACGCCACGGCGCACGTGGAGGTGTCGGACGAGGGGAGCGGCATCGCGCCGGAGTTTTTGTCGCGTGTCTTCGACCGCTTCAGTCAGGCCGACAGCTCAACCACGCGCGCCTACGGCGGCCTCGGTCTCGGCCTCGCGCTCGTCAAGAGCTTTGTCGAAGCGCACGGCGGCGTGGTCAAAGCCTTCAGCGCCGGGCCGGGGCGCGGAAGCCACTTCACCGTCACACTCCCTCGATTGCGGATTGAAGAAGAGCGGACGGAATCTCGGTCGGCATCAGGTGGGCGCGACTCACGGGAACACGAATCCGCAATCCACAATCCGCAATCCGCAATCGAAGCGTCCGCGATCCACCATTCGCAATCGGTTCGGGTGCTCGTCGTTGAGGACGAGCGCGATACGCTCGAAATGCTACAGATCGTCTTCGGGATGCGTGGCTACGAGGCCGTGACGTGCGCGAGCGCGGAGGAGGCATTGCGCGTTGCCCCTTCCGCATGGTTTGATATAATCGTTTCCGATATTGGACTCCCCCGCATTGACGGCTACGAGTTAATCAAGCGACTGCGCGAGGTGTCGCACCTGCGCGATACTCCGGCGCTGGCGCTCACGGGTTACGCGGCACGAACGGACACCGAGGCCGCCCTCGCCGCCGGCTTCGACGCGCACGTGCCCAAGCCGGTCGAGCCGTCCGTGCTGGCGGATGAGATCGAGCGGCTCCTGCGGCAAGGAAGAAGCGGTAGGAAATCGCGCCCCCCCGCGGCGTGACCGATCAAGTCTCCGGAATTTTAGTTCTTTAAGAAACATCGAAGAAACTGCCTCGGCATGTAGACGAGTACTTTATGGTGTAACGATTCTTCGTGCCGTCGCGTTTTCGCGGTAGGTTCGTCGCCGGCGCCTTTCGGTTTTGACCGTCACGAGGCGTCAGCGTCATTGCCGGCTATTGGCTGAATTTCAAGGTGCGAAGCTTGATACCACCCGCGCCCGCGCGCAGGAAGTAAATCAGAATGTTCATCTCGCTGCCACCGGTTCGCTATTCGAGGCCGCTCATCGTCGCCACCTCGTTTCCACGTCTCTCTGACCGTTCCGGCGGCGGAACTGTCGGCAAGGCTCCGCGCGCGGGGCGCGACAGGGATGAGACGAAAAGCAAGCCTCTCGCCCTCGTCGTGGACGACGCGCCCGACGTGACGGAGATGATTGGCATGCTGATGCGCTACGCCGGCTATGAAGTGGTGATGGCGCTCAACGCTGCGGATGCGTTCGACGCGGCGCGTCTGAGCCGGTTCGACGTGGTTATCTCGGATATCGGTATGCCGGGCATGAATGGATATGAACTGGCCGAAGCCCTGCGCGCGCTGCCGTCCTACGCCAGCGTGCCGCTCATCGCGGTCACCGGGTTCTCGATGTATGACGACCGCGCGCGCGCGCTTGGCTCCGGGTTCAACGACTTCCTCACGAAGCCGATCAATCCCACGGACCTGATAGACACCGTCAAGCGACTGCGCGAGTAATAACGTGACCGGACGCACGGTCGGGCCGACAGCTTGACGACATGGAAGGCAAACCCTACAAAGAGAGTTCCGGCCACACGCTTGGACGCGAGCCAAGCGAGACGGGACAGGGACGTGTGACGGCGCTCGCGCCGCAACCGTCGGCTGCGGACCGGGACGCCGCAACCGACGAACACCACATCCTCGCGCGTGATGACGAGGCCGAAGCGGAGAAGATGCGAAGCCTCGGCCAACTCGCCGCGGGCGTGGCCCACGATTTCAACAACGCGCTGGCCGCCATCGTCGGGCGGACGCAACTGCTGCTGCGTCTCGCCGAGGATGAGCGGTTGCGCCGCCACCTTCGTATCATCGAGACCGCCGCCCTCGACGCCGCCGAAACCGTCAGCCGCATCCAGAACTTCGCCCGCCGCACACCGAAAGGCCCGCTGAAAACGGTCGCCCTGTCCGCGCTCGTCGCCGACACCGTGCAACTCACACGCACGCGCTGGGAGACGGACGCGCGCGTCCGTGGCGCCCTCTACGAGATTGAGTTCGAGCCTTGCCGGGACGAGAGCGACCACATCAACGCCAACCCGTCGGAAGTGCGCGAGGTGCTCGTCAACCTTGTCCTCAACGCGCTCGATGCGATGCCCCACGGCGGGCGGCTCGGTTTATACGTGACAGGCGGGACGGAGGCGGTCGCCGTGCGGGTCGCGGATAACGGCGACGGCATCCACGCCGAAACGCTCGAACACATCTTCGAGCCGTTCTTCACGACGAAAGGCGCCGGCGGATCGGGACTAGGACTCGCCGTCTCTTACGGCATCGTCCGTCGCCACGGCGGACAGATTGAGGTCGAGAGCGAAGTAGGGCAGGGGACGACTTTTCGTCTGCGCTTCCCGCGCGCGCGCGAAACGGAATTCTCCCGCCCGGAGCAGTTCGCCGATCTGCCGCGCCTGCGCGTCCTCGTGGTTGACGACGAGGACGCGGTGCGCGAAGTCCTCGTCGAGATGCTCGTGGAGTTGAAGCAGGAAGTGGTCGAGGCGCGCACCGGCGCTGAGGCGCGCGAACACCTCGCGCACGGCGGCCTCGATCTGATGATTACAGACCTCTCAATGCCGGGCACCGACGGCCTTAAACTCGCGGAGGAATCGCGCCGCCTCTCGCCCGCGACGCGCATCGTCCTCGCCACCGGCTACGGACAATCCCCTCCCGCCGGCGCCCGCCCCGACCACGCGCTCGTTGACCATGTCTTAGCCAAGCCCTTCCAGCTCTCCGACCTCGAAGCCGTCCTCTGGACGTTGCGGACGGGAGAGCAGAGCGAGGGTGAGTTAGAGGCGCACTCTTAAAACCAAAGCGGGCGCGAAACTCTACCTGCCATCTTATCGCGTGCCTTCGACGGAAGGACGACTGCAAATCACGCCTCATGCCAAAGCACGAGCTTCAACTTTCAGGCGAGCTGTTTCAGACTTGCGCTGCTGTTCAGATAACTTGACGAGGAATTAAAACTCCTCCTCCGCGCATCACATGGCGCACACGGGCGACTCGAAAAATTTTCACGCGCGAGCGTGAAATGTTTTCGGGCAAAACGACATATATAGTTGAAGCGAAAGCACGCGCGCATCGAGATGTCCCGTTTCGGGGGACGCGGATTCGCCGGGCGCGTGAAGTATTCGTCAGCGGATTCCGAGTTGAAGTTCTGTCATTTCTCACCCCGGACGCGATGCGGGTTCGAGGATTCTCCACCGATCCGGCCCGTCAACGCCTACGTGCTTCACCTGCGTAGGCCGCGGATTTGAACATCGGAGCGAGTGCTGATCCGCTCTCTTGCCCCTGTTAGCGGTCTCGCTATGAACTCCCCATCGCCACGCCTTAGAGCGCCCGCCCCACATCCGCTTCTCGTATTCCTCAGCGTCGAAGCCCAGTTGTAACGACCCCTCACCCCTGCCCGCCGCCTTCTGGCGGGCGAAAGCGGAAGAGGCCGCCCGCTGCCCCCGCGGCGGGCGGCCTCTTCCGCGTAGCGTGATGATCCCTAAAGTTTCGCGCGGGGCCGGCTGCGGGTTAAGTCAATAGTAATTGTTTCTATTGCAAAAAAAGATGAGAAGAGTATGATGAGGCGCGATTTATTTCCCCCGCCATTTTTCGTCCCCGACGGCTTTTTAAACATCAGTCCAGCCAGAGGTCTCACGAAAGGAGTGTTATGAACGCCACCAAGCGTCTCAAGATATTTATCGCCTTCGCTTTCGCCGCCGCCTTTGCCGCTTCGCTCGCGGGCGGCGCGGGCGCGGACGCGCAGCAAAAGCCGAAACCGGGCGACCCACGGAACTCCTCTTTCACGCCCGTGGTCGAGGAGCCTTTCGACGTAGTCAGGGCGCGCGACAAGGCGGCGCACGCGCGCGTCATGGCCGCCGCCCGCAAACTGCTCGAAGACCGCTACGACTTAGCGCGGCGGGTTGACCCGAACGTGAAGATGACGCGCGGCAAAGCCATCCCCGTGGGGCCGACCGCGCGGCTCCGGCAGGGCGTGACGTGGGAGCAGTTGGGGCGCATGTCGCCCGACGAGATTAGCGAGAAAAATCTCTTCCCCTACCTGCCGCTCCCGCACGTCAACCATCCGGTCGGCGGGATGGTCTTCCCGCAGGTACATGTCAAGGCACAGCCGCGGCTCGAACGCTTCGATATGGAGTTCGACATCCCGGATCATTTCCTCCCCGAATTCCCGCCCGCCATCTTTCTCACCACGCGCCCCGACCTCGGCGATGTGTCGAAGGGGCAGCTCGTCACGATTGAGAATTTCTACGAGCTATTCAACGGCATCCTCAACCCGAAGCAGCTCGATGGGCTGCGCCTGCTCGTGACGCAGTTCCCGCAGCAGCAGTTCAACTCGACCG
Source organism: Pyrinomonadaceae bacterium (assembly GCA_041749275.1). Taxonomy (GTDB): domain Bacteria; phylum Acidobacteriota; class Blastocatellia; order Pyrinomonadales; family Pyrinomonadaceae; genus JBGTBQ01. The sequence continues at coordinate 10,085 of JBGTBQ010000209.1, forward strand.
CCGACCGCAAGACCGAGCGTGCGGACGGCATGATCGGCGTCACCTGCTTAGACTGTCACGTCAACGGCCACACACTCGGCGCGGCGCACCTCGTCGGCGACATTCGCCCGCAGGAGAACCGGCGACGGATTGAAACTCCGAGTTTGCGCGGCGTCAACATCCAGCGTCTGTTCGGCTCGCAGCGCGCGCTCCGCACGGTCGAGGACTTCACCGAGTTCGAGCAGCGCGCCGCTTACTTCGACGGCGACCCGGTGCTCGCGGCCAAGAAGGGCGTGAACACGCTGGATCGCGCTCTGCACGTCCACGCGATGGCGGAGTTTCAGGAGTTGCTTGCCTTTCCGCCCGCGCCGAAGCTGAACCTCTACGGGCGGCTCGACCGCCGCAAGGCCAGCCCGGCGGAAGTGCGCGGCGAGGAGCTGTTCTTCGGCAAGGCCAACTGCGCCACGTGCCACGCGCCGCCCTACTACACGGACGGTCTGATGCACGACCTACAGGTCGAGCGTTTCTACAAGCCGCGCATGGAGGGCGGCATGATGATTACCAATCAGGGGCCGATCAAGACCTTTCCCCTGCGCGGCATCAAAGAGTCGCCGCCCTACCTGCACGACGGGCGGCTGCTCACGCTCGAAGACACGGTCGAGTTCTTCAACCTCGTCCTTGAACTGAATCTCGCGGCGACAGAGAAGTCAGACCTCGTTGCCTTCCTGCGCGCTTTGTAGCATCAGCAGGGTTAGCGCCGAGGAACATAAAAAGGGGCGGACGCTTCCAGCGTCCGCCCCTTTTCCCCTTGTCCCCCTTGTTCCCCTTGTCCCCCTTGCTCCCCTTGTTCCCCCTTGCTCCGAAAGCTGACCCCTTACGCGCCCGCGCCGCTCGCCTTCTCCAGCGTGCGAATGCGGTCGTGCGCCTGCTTGACCTCGGCGAACTGACGTTCGACGACGGTGCGGATGTTGGCCGGCAGGTCTTCGTTGAGCGCATCACGATAGGCGCTCACCGCCGAGTCTTCGCCGCGCTCGCACTCGGAGATGATCGCGCTCTCGTCCTGCCCCGTCACCGTGCTCTTGATGTTGATCCAGCCGCGATGAAGCGTGGCCGCGACGCTGCCCATGTTTTCCGGGTCGCCGCCGAGCCGGCGTACTTCATCCTGCAACTCGCCGACGAACTTCGCGCGCTGCTGCGAGTAGTGGCCGAAGAGCGTCTTCAGTTCCGAATTCTCCACGCCCTCGGCGGCGGTCTGGAAGCCGTTCTGCCCGTCGCGGCAAGTTTCAATCAAACCGTTGAGTGTCGAGATGACGTTGTCGTTGTCTGCCATTGGTATGTTCCTCCCTTGTTATGTTCGGACGAAAAAGGGCGTGTTGCCGCCCCGATGAAAGTTAATTATGCCCGCGCCGCCGATCTGGCGCCGCCCGCCCCGCGACCGATGGCGAAGATTTTGATAAGCGCGAGACCGGCGATAAAACCGCCGATGTGCGCCGCGTAGGCCACGCCGCCCTGCTGCGCTCCCTCGCCGAGAAACCCCGAGGCGCTCACGACTTGAAGCAGAATCCACAAGCCGAGCGCGACATATGCCGGCACCTCCGTGATGGCGCGTATCAGGATCACTTTCACGCGGTTGCCGGGAAAGAGCAGGAGGTATCCACCCAACACTCCGGAGATCGCGCCCGACGCACCGAGGCTCGGCACCAATGCGTCCGACCCCGACATGTTCATAAAGACGTGCGCGAGCGAAGCGATCAATCCGCAGATGAGATAGAAACCGAGATACCGCACGCTGCCCAGCACGTTTTCGAGGTTGTCGCCGAATATCCACAGGAACAGCATGTTGCCGAAGATATGCGCGATGCTGCCATGCATGAACATCGAAGTGAGCAACGTGATATAGACAGTGAAGGGCGTCGGCTTCAAGCCGGGGATGTGCATCTGTTGCTCGCCCACCGGCGTCAGCACGCGCTCGACGCGATCCGGCGTCACTTTATCCTGTCCCGATACGATCTCCGCCGGCACGGTCGAGAAGGCGTAGGTAAAATCGTCGTTGCCGCCTAGCCCTTGCGCGAAGACGAAGACCAGCACGTTGATGGCAATCAGAATATAGTTGACGACCGGCGTCACGGTTCTGCCGGTGTTGTCATCGCCAATCGGGAAAATCATTATTAAAGTTTCCTCACGAGAGTAACGGCGCTCGGGGGCGCGCGTTCGGCTCCGTTCAGCCGGGCGACAGTCTCAATCCAGCGAGGCTCCTGCTCGTCTCAATATCTCTGAAGCGAAAATCTTTGTGTGCGGCCAGAATGAAGATACTTGCATCTGCCGTTCCGCGACGCGCGGTGAGGTTGGCAAACGGCCACACCCCACGTTTTCCCCGCCAAGCGAGCGTGGTGGGCGGTTTTCCGACAGAAACCGGCGGTTTTACAAAGACTGATTCCGATACGTTGAGACGCGGCGAGGCGCACGCTTTTATGTCGCGCTCGAAGACGACTAACCGTCAAACCAGTCGCTTTCGTCAATCTTTGCCGGACACGCGAATGGTGACGCTCGCCGTGCTGCCGAAGCGGTGGCCGAGCGTCGCTGTGAGTCTGTCTTTTGACCGCATGGATTTTCAGCCGGCAGCTACGCCGCTAATCCAGTATGTCGCGGCTCGACGGCCCGCCCACGACGACGCCGCGTCGCTCAAGCTCCGGCACGTGCGGCTCAAGCAAAGTGTAGCCCTCGCTTCGTGCGACGTAGGTCGCCGCCGTGATGTCGCCCGCGACGTTCAGGGTCGTGCGGCACATGTCGAGGATGCGATCAACGCCGAGGATGATGGCGATGAGCGCGGGGTTGATGTTGTAGGTGGCGAGCATGACGATGATGAACGGGATCGAGCCGGAGGGGACGCCCGCCGTGCCGATGCCGCCGAGGATGGCGAAGTAGGCGATGCCGAGTTGCTGCCCCAGCGTCAAATCCACGCCCGCGAGCTGCGCGAGAAAGAGCACCGTCACGCCTTCGTAGAGAGCCGTCCCATTCTGGTTGGCGGTCGCGCCCACCGTCAGCACGAAGCTGTTGATCTCGCGCGGCACGCCTAAGTTTTCCTCCGAGACGCGCAAGGCCGTGGGCAGCGTCGCGTTCGACGACGAAGTGGAGAAAGCCGTCAGCATCACGGTCTTGATGCGGCGGAAAAATTCGAGCGGCGAGATGCGCGACAGGAAATAGACGGACAGCGAGTAGACGCCGAACATGTGCAGGGCGAGGCCGCCGAGCACGGTCAGCATGAACCAGCCGAGGGCTTGCAACAGATCGAGGCCGAAGCGCGCCGTGTTGTTGAAGAGCAGACACGCGACCGCGAACGGCGCGACCTTCATGATGAGGTCAATGATCTTCGCCGAGATTTCAAAGAGGGCTTGCAAGACCCGGAGCATCGGCCCCGATACATCGGTCGGAACCAGCGTCGCGGCGAGGCCGAGCAGGACGGCGAAGAACATCAAGTGGAGCATGTTCGGCGTCTCGCTCGCCACCGCCGCCACCGGATTCGCCGGCACGATGGTCTTGACCACCTGCATCAAACCAGACTCCGGCGCGGTCGCCTTCGTCGCGTCCGCCACGCGCTTGGTCGCGTCCGTCCCGTAGCGCGCCTGTAAGCCCTGAGACGTTGCCTCGTCAATGCGCTCGCCCGGTCTGATTGTGTTCGCCAGCGTCAGGCCGATGACGACCGAGATGGCCGAGATGACGAGCGTATAGGCGAACGACTTCAACCCGACGCGCCCCAGCCGACGGATGTCGCCGATGCCGGCCACGCCCACCACCAGCGACGAGAAAACGAGCGGCACGACGATCATCAACAACAGCCGCAGAAAGAGCGTCCCTATCGGCTCGGTAAAGTTGTTGACGATCCATTCAACGGTCGGGTGCGGGACAAAACTCCCTGCTACTTTGGGATCGGGGATGCGGAACAGAGTGTATGTCGCCACGCCCGCCACCACGCCCACAATCAAACCGATCAGGATCCGCGTGTGCAGCGCGATCCCCTTCGGCCTGTCCGGCGTCGTGTCTTTGAGGTCGGTCGTCAGTTCGCGCTCGTAAGCGTCGCGCCCCGCCGCGCTCTTGTTCGTCTCTTTGTCGTTGGTGTCAGCCATCTTGGGAAGGGATGAGGGATGAGGGATGAAGGATGAAAAAGAAACCGCTCAACGCACGTCGAACGGTCTTATTTCATCCCTTATCCCTCATCCCTCATCCCTCTTTCACCTCCCCCACTTCAATTTATTCCGCAGGACTTCAAAGTAGTTGCGCGTGTCGGGCTGGACGAGGTTGAAGGCCGCGCGGCTCTTACGCACGACGACGCGGTCTTCGGCTTCGAGGGGCACGCCGACCTGCCCGTCGAGCGTGAGCGCGACCTCTTCGCGCGCCGTCTTCAGGATCAATTCAAATTCCACGTCGTCCGGAACGACGAGAGGGCGGTTCGAGAGCGTGTGCGGGCAGATGGGCGTAATCACCACGGCGCTCATCGAAGGGTAGATGACGGGGCCGCCCGCCGAAAGGTTGTAAGCGGTCGAGCCGGTCGGCGTCGAGATGATGAGTCCGTCGGCGCGGAAGCAGTTGACGAACTTTCCGTCAATCAACGTTTCAATCTCGATGATACGCGCGAGCGCCGATTTCGAGATCACCACGTCGTTCAGCACGCGGTTGTGAATCAACCGCTCGCCCCGGCGATAGACGGAGGCCGCGAGCATCAGCCGGCGGTCAATCTTGTACGCGCCTTCGAGGACGGCTTCGAGCGCCGCTTCCATCTCTTCCTGCCGGAACTCGGCGAGGTAGCCGAATGTGCCGTAGTTGATGCCGAGCACTGGCACCTCTCGGTCGCCGATGGTGCGCGCCGTAGCGATCATCGTCCCGTCGCCGCCCAAGACGACGATCAGGTCAACCTCCTTGACCAGTTCCTCATGCTCCCGCGATTCGATGCGACAGCCCGTCTCCACCTCGACCGACTGCCGGTCGAGCAGAGGGCCGCCGACGAGCGCAATCCCGCGCCGCTCGCACCATTCGGCGAGCCGGCAGATGGTCTTCAGCGCTTCCGGCTGGTGCGGCTTGACGAGGACGCCGACGCGGCGTATCGAAAGCTTCTCCATTTTGCGAACGGGTGCGGCGGAAAGAGACTACTCGCGCTCGCCGGAGCGCATGGCGGTCGAGCGCCCCCGCAAACTATTGAAATCACGCGGAAAACTTGCGCGGATGATAGCCGCGCGCACGGCGGGGTGTCAACGGGAAGGAGGAGGAGGCGGGCAACGATGGCAGGCAGTTCAAGCCTTCTCTTTCCGCGGCTTCCGTTGCCATCGCTCGAACATCTTTATACGCGCAGGATGGGCAAAGTTCTGTTTTTGCGTCGTCGCGCGTGGGCCGCGTCGCCGCGCGAATCCACGCTCGCACGGCGCGCGCTCCACACGCGCACCAGACTCGTCAACTCCGCGCCGTCCGACTCCGGGTCAACCAGCGTGAGCCAGACCGGCGTCGGCAGCCACGCCCACGCCGCGCCGTAAACTTCCGTGTTGAGTTGCTCGACGCGACGCTCCTCACGCCATTCGAGGCCGGCGGGCGGCACGTCCTGCCAGGCGTCATAGCAGGCGTGCTGGATGCACGGCGCGGGCTTGGCGCGACGGTGGACGAGACAACCCATGCCCGGCTGGAACAGCGGACACGAGTATGTCCGCGCGAAGGTGTCGTGGCCCCCCGCGCGCAGGCCGTACCTTTCGACCGCCGCGCGCGCGCGCGTGTAGACAGCACGCCTCTCAACATCGCCGAGACGCGGCGTGCGCGCGAGCGTCTCCCGCATCGCCACGGCTTCGAGGCGCGTGATGTGGACGTTGACGAAATGCGCGTCCGTGCAACAGACGCCCGGCGTCGGGCACACGCGACAGTCGCGCGCCGCGTGCTCGAAGTTGAGCTTGATGTGCGTCTGAAACGCGGCCTTCTCGCGTTGAAGTCGCGCAAGCGCCGCCTCCTCTGAAAGCTTCCTCATTGATTAGGCCACCCCAGCAATGCTTTTCACGCCCGCCGCGACGGCATACTAGCGCACACGCCTTACCACCATCCTCACCTCACACGAATGAGCCGCGCCTTAATGCTTCCGCCGGGTCATGCCAGACGGCTTCGACGAAATTTTGCATCTCCTGCACGAACCGATAAACAATCTCGCCGTCTATCGGAAAATCTCTGTGTTGGTCTCTGACCTCTTCGTAAACATTTCTGCGGTTCGAGGGAAGTCTTTTGGCGTGGCGCAGCAGAAAGACGTTGTCAACATCAGTCAGTCTGCTGTCCTCCGGCTCCATATCCAAAAACTCAACCAGCACATAATACTTAGCCGATGGACATCCACGTTTCAAGCGGGATGCAGTCCCGCAACATTCCTGAAACATGGTTTTATCGAGATTCACTTTAACCTCGGCGGACAGCACCGAGAGGAAAATCTCACCCTCCGCGGTTTTGGGTTCGGCAAAAGTTGGATCAGCCGAGACTTTAAAATGCAACGTCTTACCAATGGTGAAATCCTGATCTTTGGATTTGATGACCACATCGGGCCTGTCATTCAGACTCGTAATGCTCGCCGGCCTGAATGACAGAGTCATAAATGCGTTGTGTGGACCTATCTCCAGATCGAAATTCGGCAAGCCATTCAGGATTGAAGGATGGACCAAGCGAAGCAGAAATTCTTCCATCACGGAATTGTCTAACTTCAGTTGTCCCTTCTGCCTTTTGAGGAAAGCCGTTCCGCTACGAGCAATAAGCTCGACCTCTAAGAGGTCTTTGTATTCGTTGAGCAAGCCGGTCAGGTCTAAAACCTTTTGTCGTCCGGTCGTTCTCACGCCGTCGAGTCGCCGAACCCACTCCTCATAAGCCTCCATGGCTTCCATCAAAAGAGGCGCATCGTTCCGGCTCTTTGGATTATCAATGGCCGCTCTCAGCTTATCTCTGTGAGGAGTTTTGGGCATCTGGGAAGGCATCCTTCAAGGCAAATAGCGGCGATTGGGTAATGGAATCCGCCTCGGAGATGGCATCATTTATATCACCTTTAGCACTCTGCGAAGCCGACTTGAGCGCAACTTTCAGGTGCTTGACGGCTACCTCCTTACCGACTGATGCGTTAGGCGGACACGCTTTTTTTTGGTAGATAATGATGTCCTCTTTAATCTTTTCCCCGAACTTATTTGTAAATGTCCTTTCGTAATCCGAGACAGATTCAAAGCCGCCCATACTCTCCAAAATACCTTTCGCGATTTTGCCGTTATAAAACGGCGCACCCCTGACATTCGACTCTCTGCCGATGATGATTATGACCAATCCATTATCTTGTAAACACTGCCAGAAACTGCACAAAGCCTGCTCCATGTCGAGGCAATATTGAACGACCGTCTTAAACCTGTTGCCTCTGTGTTTTCTATTTGCGCCGAACTCGCTCCGCGCCACCGCCAACATATTCCAGCCAGCAGCCTCAAGAATTGCCCTGTGATTTTGATGGTAATTGAAGACGTTGATGTAAGGAGGACTTGTAATAATAAGATTGGGCCGTGCGTTACAACGAAGATGAACCGTTCGAGCGTCACCCAAGTGCGCCGAGATAGGTTGCGGTGTGAATGGGAGCAACAGCGCGAATTTCTTGATGTGGCTTAACGAGGTAAAGACGGACGATTCTAAATTATAGTTTTTATGCCCTTCGCAAATGAACAGCATATTCAAGGCCAGCACTCGCTCGGTTTTAGTCTCAAGGCTGGCCAGTAAGTCTCCTGTTAATTTTATTAAATTAAGATATTGGTCACGAAAATTATCCCCCTCGCGGAATACCGGCAGAAGGCCAAGCGGTCGAACTAATTTCAACACCTTGTCTTCGAAGTGGCCCAACATCTCCTTTCTTGTGGCCTGCTCCAAATTGGAGATCGAGTAAAATCTCGACATTGCATACGCCGCGGGATTGATTTCGAAGCCGTAACAGCTCACATCTTTCCCAATACTTTCCAGCAGAACCGTGCCACTCCCCGCGAATGGATCGGCAACGACATCGCCCGGTTTTGAAAAGTTTGTTAGCAGGTATTCAACCAACTGCGGTGTAAATTGCCCCCGCCAATTGAACAGATTTGACCTGTTTTTTTTGGCGACATCTAACTTCTCTTGTGAAAGGACAGACTGCACTTGATTATCTGCTCTCAATCTCAACGCTCGTCAAGCGGCGCGATTTTACTATCGCTTTTCCATCTTGCAAACTTCGACTTTACTTTCCAACCATTCATATAGCGCAAGAAACTCGCGGTTGCCCTCCGCGCCGGTGATGGGCGAGTCGGTGACGCCCACGACGCGCAGGCCGTGCGAGAGCGCCGCCGCGTTGACCTCCGCGACGACGCGCGCGTGCTGCGCGGGGTCGGTGACGACGCCGCCCTTGCCGACCTCGCCTTTGCCGACTTCAAACTGCGGCTTAATCAGAATGAGGACGCGCCCGCCGGGTTTGAGCAAGGGCACGATGGCCGGCAGAACTTTCGTCGCGGAGATGAAGGAGACATCCATCACGGCGAGATCGAACCGCTCGTCGCCGAACTCTTCCGGACGGAGGTGGCGCGCGTTGATGCCTTCGCGGACTTCGACGCGCGCGTCCGAACGCAACCGCCACGCAATCTGATTGTGGCCCACGTCCACGGCGACCACGCGCCGCGCGCCGTGCTGCAACAAACAATCCGTAAAGCCGCCGGTCGAAGCGCCCACGTCGAGACAGACGATTCCGTCCGCATCAACCTTGAACTCGCGGAGCGCGTGCTCCATCTTCAGCCCGCCGCGCCCGACATAGCGCGCCGCCGGGTCATCGCTCCCGCGCACGCGCAAAGGCGCGTCCGGCGCGAACATCTCCGAAGGCTTCTCGACGCGCCGGTCGCCAACCAGCACGAGGCCCGCCATCACCAACGCCTGCGCGCGCGTCCGCGAAGGGGCGAGTCCCCTCTCGACCAACAGCTTGTCTATCCGCTCGCGCTTCATCCCGTCTTCAGAGTTTAGCGCAAAACATCGCACGCACGCGCATCGCGGGATGTCGTCATGGCATCAACGCGGGCGCTCTTGCCGGGAGCGGTATGTTGACAGCTATGCCCGGCGACGATAATTTTGTTTCCACGCCCGCCGCGCAAGTCTCTTCCGCATGGCTTCCACAAAATCATGTTCGGGCGATGGAGTTTCGACGATGAGAATTTCAACGCGCATCGCGCATGGTTTCCTTCTTCTGTTTCTCTTGTCGCCGACGGTGCGGGCGCAGAGACCGGAGCTTGTGACGCAGGCCGGACACGCCGACGCCGTCGTGTCCACCGCCTTCAACCCGGACGGCAGCCTCTACGCGACGGGCGACGCGAGCGGCATCGTCAAGCTCTGGGACACACAGGGCGGCAGGCTCCTGCGAACCATTGCCGCGCACACGGGCCGCGCGAGCGCGCTCGCCTTCAGCCACGACGGGAGCGCGCTCGCCTCCGAGTCAAAACCGGGAGAGAGCAACGCGACGAGCTACGCGGATTCCACCGTCAAGCTCTGGGACGTGCGGACGGGAAGGCTCCTGCTCAAGCTCGACGTGGGGCCGTTCGCCTTTAGTCCCTCCGCCGGCATCTTCGCCATCGGCGACGGCAAAGCGATCAAACTCTGGGAGACGCGCGACGGGCGTCAACTCCGCACGCTCGAAGGCCACGCGCTCCCCATCGCCACTTTGAATTTCAGCCCCGACGGCAAACTTATCGGCTCGACCGGCGCGGCTGCGGAAGAAGAGCTTGCGGACGGCGCGGGCGCTGCTCCCGCCGGGCAAGAGAATAAACCCGCCGCGCCAATCGAGGAGCGCGCGCGGCTGTGGGAGGTCGAAAGCGGCAAGCTGCTCTTCGAACTGCAAGGCTGCGCGGAGACGCGCTTCAGCCCCGACGGCTCGCTCGTCGCGGACTCAGCGGGCAATCTGTGCGAGACGAAGACGGGCAGACTGCTGCGCGGTCTCGGCGGCGACTTCGCCGGCATCAGTCCCGACGGCTCGCTCGTCGCCTTTTGGGAATTCCCGTTGCCAAGCGGCGTCGCGCCCCTCGATTTGTACAAGACGCCCGCCACGCTCGTCTTCGCCGACACGCGGAGCGGCGCGACGCGCCGGCGCATCGGCGGCCTCATCCGCCCTTTCACGAACATCTCCGGCTTCAGCCCCGACGGACGCACGGTCATCATCTCCGGCGCGACCGGGAGCGAGACCGCGGACAACCGCGTCGAGGTCTGGGACACGACTGAATGGCGCCTGCTCCACCGCCAAGAGGGTTATGCTCTGGACGCCATCACGCCGGACGCGAAGTACTACACCGCCTGGCGTTCCGTCAAAGAGGACGAGATGCAGACCGGCCTCTACGAGACGCGGAGCGGCAAGCTGCTCGGCCTCATGGCTCCCAGCAAAAACTTTTCCGAGGGCAGCGTCTTCAGCCCCGACGGGCGTGCGCTGGCTTTTACCGACATCGAGTCCGCCACGCTCTACGACGTGCCCGCTCTCACGCCGCGCCACACCTTTCGCGGCAGCGCCGAATATATCCCCGCGCTCGCCTTCAGCCCCGACGGCAGAGCCTTCGCCGTCATCCGCGGCAACGAGGACGTGAGCAAGCAACGCTATGAATTATGGGAGACGAGTAGCGGCAGCCCCATCGGACTCCTCAAGTCGAAGCCGATGGGCGAGGATAATTTAATCAGCTACGACTGGCAGAGGCTCGGCTTCACACCGGACGGGCGGCTGCTCGCCACCGCCGACGGCCAACTGCGCGACGCGCGCACCGGCGCG